>QEUW01000795.1 GCA_003577005.1 Chloroflexota bacterium
AGATCCTCGCCGATCAGTTGCGGCCCCAGGTGGTCATCGATCACGGCGGCGACGGGCCGGCCGTGGCTGGTCATGCCCAGCCCCCACGTGCCGTCTTCGGCAGTGACCTTGCACCAAACATTTTCCCAGGCGGGCGTCCAGAGTTTGCGATGGCGCTTCACCTTGGGGTAGCGCGACATGGGATTGGCGACTCCGGCATCCTCGGCCCACGAGGGACATCGTGGCTTGGTTTTGAATTCGTGCGGCGGGGGCGTCAGGCGCATGGCGCAAATCTCTGTGATTTTCATTCTGGTTTGTCCTCGATATGGCTAATGCTGTTATCGCCGGGCATTGCAGCTTACGGTTCGGAAATTGCTACGCCCGCCAGGTCGTAGACGGACCGGACAGGCGAGAATAAAACGACCAACACGCTCACCATGCCGACCAACCCGCCAATGATGAGGGTCATGCGCAGACCGAGACCGGCGCCAAGCAGACCGCCGATGGCCGATCCCGCTGGCGCCAGGCTGAATAAGAGAAAACGCCGCGCCGCAGTCACCCGCCCGAGCAAGCTGACCGGCGTGAGACGTTGGCGCAAACTCATCTGGTTCACCGAGAAAACGGTCGCACCCAGCGAGGCAACGATGCCCCCCACGACCAGGTAAGGAAGGGTGATACCACCAAAGCCGGCAAAAGGGGTGATCAACCCGCCAAACACCCAAAGCAAATTGCCCAGAATAACGGCCATGCCCACGCCGGTGTAGCGCCCGGTCCGGCCAGCTACGACTGCGCCCAACAAGGCCCCGCTGCCGCCACAGGCCGCCACCAGACCGACCAAGGCCGGCCCAAGACCGAGCTCACGGGTCAGGAACAAGATGCCAACGGCCCCCTGAATGGAAAAACCAACCGTGCCAATGGCCCCGGAAACCGTTAAGGCCAGCAGCAACGGCGTCTGGATCAATGCCTGGATCCCTTCCCAAATCTCTGTCCACATCGTACTGCGCTTCACTCTGGGTTGAGCTATCGTCTCCGCCACCTTCACCCTGCGGAGCGAGAATGCCGAAACCAGATAAGAGCAGGAATCGACCAGAATCGCCTTGGGTGCACCCAGGAGAGAAATGATCCCGCCCGTCCCGCTTGGCCCGGCGATTGAAAGCACCGAATCGCTGAGCGCAAACTTGCTGTTCGCATCGACCAACTGTTCACTCTTGACAATCGAGGGCAGCACGGCTACCGACGCAATCGTAAAAAAGATCGAGAGCGTCCCCCCGACAAAGGCTACAACCCACAAATGGATAAAGGTCAACGAACCCATCAGCGCCGCCAGCGGAATGGAGGCCAGCAGGAGCGCCCGGCCAATGTCGGCTGCGATCATGAGCGGTTGCCGCCGCACCCGGTCCACCCACACCCCGGCAACCAGCCCAAAGAGCAGGTTGGGCAGCGACCCGGCCATAGCCAGCAGCCCCATCTGCATGGGAGTGGCTCCCAGCGTCAAGGCAGCCGTCAGTGGAATCGCCAGCCGGGTAATATGGGTACCGGCGTTGGATATGAAATTTGCCACCCAAAGCCGCATGAAGTCGTGGTTGCGCCACAGGCTTTCTGGCGCTGCCTCAAGTGTAGCGTGGCTGCTCATGCCGGCTCCTCGTACAACTGCTGGATGAACACTGCCTGCCCATTCTCCGCTGCCGACCGGTAGGCGGCGTCGAGCAATTCGACCGTGCGCCAACCAGCCTCGACCGGTGAGCCGTTGGACGCCTGCCCCAATACCACATCGACCAGGTTCTGCGCCGTGGCAAAGCGGGGATAACGCTCTTCGGCAGGAACCTGAATCGCTTCAGAGGCACCGTCTCGGCGGTGGATGT
>QEUW01000796.1 GCA_003577005.1 Chloroflexota bacterium
GGGGTGGGTTGCGGCGGTAGATTGTGGCGGGGCGTTTTGACCGCTGGCTGGGGCAAAGGGTGCTGAACCGCCACGTCCCCGGCACTTGGCAAGTGCCGGTCACTTCAAAACTATGGCATGAATTCGAGCCTCCTACTGAGGATAACTACAACATGTGCGACATCACCCCTGAAGAATATGACCATCCGGAAGAGCTATATGAGATCAAAATTCCCGCTGAACTGGGCACATGCCGAGTCACTGGAGGAAGCCCTGAAGGTGATCCCAGATCTGGTTGCAGATGATCGCATTTGGGATTCTTTTGCTTCCGCAACCGAGAAAATATACGACTCGGCGCGAATTTCGGTGGATCGAGATGCTCTTCAGATACGACGCAAGAACAGACGTCTCAGCGAATTTTATGCAAAAGCACGGCCCGATTCCACCGCCAATGAAAATGATCTCAGGCTTCTCTCCGAAGAGATTGAAAGTGGATTCACGTTGCCCGAAGGTGCGAAACGGCAAATAACTGTTAACGCGTATGAGCGTAACGATAGTGCAAGAAGAAGGTTATCGAGCACTACGGCAAGACCTGTTCTATTTGCGGTTTCTCATTTAGGGCTACCTATGGTGAACTGGCAAAGGATATCATCCATGTTCACCATTTACGCCAACTTTCGGAGATCGGAGAGGAATACCAAGTTGATCCGATCCAAGATCTCCGCCCTGTATGTCCAAACTGCCATGCTGTCATTCACTCGCGCCGAGACCCACCGCTGAGCATAGAGGAAGTCAAAGAGTTATTGCGAAAGGCGAGGGGGTAACAACCGTCTCAGTTTCCTTCGTGCGGTTGGAAACCCGCACCTACAGATGAGCGTAGCGGCGGTGTCGTACCGCCGCTACGAAGCACCTCTCCAGCCCTGTTGACGGGGCGTTGTGGTTTAGCCCGGCGCTAAAGACGCCGGGCGGATAGTCAAGCCATCTGCCCGCGCAGCGGTGGGCGCGCGATCTGCCCGTGGTTTATGAGGGCGACCGCAGCCACAAACAGCCATAGCACGGCAGCCAAGACGAGGTCAGAGGTCACGGCAGTAGCCTCGACCGCTTGTGACTGGAAGATCAGCGTACTCGCGGTGAGGCTCACATGCATGAGCATCGCCACGAGCAGACTCTGGGTGCGGTCGTAGACCCACACCATCAGCACTCGATAGGGCGGCAGGAACGAGAAGAGGAGGACGGCCACTGTAAACGCGTGCATGATTGCCCCTGAGGAACTACCGCTGGCCGAGAAGGCCGGGTAGTGCCATGCGCCCCATACCACCCCCACAATCAGTCCGGTCGTCAGGATACCGTAGCGCCGCCGCAGTTCGGGGATGGCAAACCCTGTCCAGCCAAGCTCCTCAAAGCTGCCGATCAGCAGCCCTGCGATCAGACCGGCCAGCAGCAGCGACACCTTGTCATCCGCGGTGAGAATGCCGGGGAGATAGGCGGGCGAGGTCAGTGACAGCGCGAGGTTGACTGCAAGCATCGCGAGCGGAGCGGTCAGGAGCGCGACAGCATACCAGCGCACGTCCACCCGCCAACAGAACAAGCGCGCCAAAAAGCTACGCAGCCCCGCTCTGCCATAGACAAGGCCGGTCATCAGGAGACCCGATAGGCTGGGGCCAACAAGGGTGGAGCCGAGGAGCGCTGCCAGGTACAAGACCGGCGTCAGCTCCTCGGATAGATTTGTCGTGCCCAGAAAAATACCAGGACCGACCACGATGAGAGCGCTGCCCCAGGAGAGAACGAACGCGAGAACGAAGTAGGTCAACACCGCGCGCCGCTTGATGAATGCCGTGACGGTCGTCATGCTCTCCTC
>QEUW01000196.1 GCA_003577005.1 Chloroflexota bacterium
TTGTTGGAGAAAGCTCGCCCAATCGCATAGCAGATCCGATTGTTTCTCACTGTTTCTCTTGTGCCGGTGGCCCTTGCTCTGTTGTGTCCTGAAACAGGCGAGCATAGGGATTCCCATAGTGCTGGTACGCGCCCCAACTGTGGCGATCATAGGGGAACTCAGCGATTGCCTTGCGGGCGTTGCGCAGGGCGCGAAACATGGGCTGTGGCCTACCGGCTTCATAATAACGACTTTCCAGCCGCAAACCATTCTGCGCCGGCGGAGGATTGAAGGTCAAGCCGAGCAGGTCGGCATAGAGAGCCAGCGCAAAATCACGCGCTTCGCGATCACCGACCGGCCAGGCGGTGCAGACAAAATTGGCAACGCCGCGCGCAAAGAAAGTTTCAGCAAAGGTGGGCGCCAGGGCGGCAGAGCGGTCGCCCGAGCGGTCGGGCGTGACACCCGATTCGCAGGCATTGGAAACCACCAACGAGGGCACCCGGTCAATCCGTTGGATCTCCTGGGCAGTCAGCAACTCCTTACCGGTAAAGAGCCAGCCAGAAGCCGCAGGGTGATCGCCATTGTAAACACAGTGGCCGGCAAAGTGGAGTACGTCATAGGTGCGTGTGAGCAGGTGCTGGAGTACCGTCGTCCGGGTTGCTTCGGTTGGGCCAATCAGACGGACCACTTCCACACGATTGTTGCTAGGCGTCAACAGGTTGAAGGTTTCTAGCAGATCGGCAACTGCGTCGCCCTCTTCTTCGGCGCCGGGAAGACGGGCATCAGCGGCGGGGTCGGCGACAACCAAGACCCGCAGCAGCCGCTGTGCGGGTGGGGGTGGTTCGGGGCGCCGAGCGAATGGCGAACGTAGCTGGCGGGTCAGACCACAGGCAATGCCCAAAAACAGGTCGAGGTCACGCTCGCCCTGGCGGCTGGATTTTTCTGGCTCAGACGACCCGCGCCCATCGGCCAACAGTTGTTGCTCGCTCAGAGAAAGCATTTCCCAGTGGATGCGCGCCGTCGTGGCGTCTACTGTCAGGACAACCGGCGCTCCACCAGAAAAATCGGCGCGAAAATCACCAGGAAAGAGCAAGCGCGCCATAAATTCACCCTGACGGCATTGCTCGGCCAGGTCGGTAAGCGCAGCCAGTTCGTCGTTGGCCTGCCCCACTAGCGTGGCGTCGAGTTGGATCTTGCGTTCGGGCAGCGAGGCGGTGGCGGTAATCGCACCAAAACGGTAGGCGTTACCGTCATATTCGACGGTGATGCGAACCGGCGCTGGTTCCTGTTCACCTGCTTCAGTCTGTTGCCAGGGTGCGTCAACCAGTTTGCGCACTTCCGCATCGATACGCAGCCGTGCAGCATTTTGAATCTGTTCGTACTCGTCCGATTCTAGCGGAGAATAGGCGATCTCCATTCGCTGGCGATCTTTCATTTCTTGCTGGACCCGCTTTAATGTCTGGTCGATCAAGGGCAGTTTGCGCGGATCGAATTCAGCAAAAGTAACTTTCTTGATCGCCATCCCGCCTTGCGCGGCAACCCCGGTCAGCGCAAACTTGATGCCACGCACCCAGGCTCGTACGGCTTCAGCTGTGCTAATGTTGTTTTGGCCGGCGCCGATGAGGACGGTCGCCAGGTGCTTTTTCCCCAACCGTCCCAACGTCCAGCAGAGTTCGCGCGCGGCAAGCGTCAACTCTGGCGGGCCAAATCTGCCTGGTAGCCCCATGCCGACAATTGCAAGGACGCGCTGCGAGGCGGCGCCGTCGGGACGCGGGTCGGGGAGGAGAAAGATCGTGGCCAGGTCCCCGCGGATCACCCCGGTCTGGCAAAACTCCGCAATCAGCGGCGCGGTTCCCAGGGCTGAACCAGCATCCGCTTCGGCGAGACGCCCAAACCACGGGGAAACGGCCGCATCCACACTCCGCAAGGCATCCTGTGGCGTGGCGCCGACATATTGACCGATGGCGATGGCGTCGACCGGGTCGCCTGTCAAGGGCGTGGTTTCGAGTGCGCTAATGTCGCCAAGCACGACATCGATCTCAATCTGTGGTGGTGCAAACGGGACAGATGGCGCCACGACGGGACGCCCACCCAGGGTTCCTGCGCTCAAATGCCGCAGCATGACATCTTCGATCAGACGTTCGTCATCGGCCACTTCAAGCGTCGACGTTGTTGGGCTCGCCCGTTGGAGCTTGCGCGCCGAACCTTCGAGTTTCCGGCGCGTCTCCTGCCACTCTTTGGTGGCTACCTCGCCCAGCTTTTTGCTGTCAGCTTTGAGATGCGACGCCTTTGCCTCGGCGGCAAGCTGGAGACCCAGACTCCGGCCCAACTGCGGCCAGGTGTCATCCTCGTCCAGTGGAACTGTTAGCAGATCATCAAGCGACCGCAGCAGTGTGGGTGAAGCGAGCATTTCATAGCGGCTGACATCTACATAGTAAGCGGGGACAACACGTCCTTCTGGCGTCTTCAACTCGGCGGCGGACCGGGGTGTACTCCCATCGCCATCCCCCAGACTATACAACTTGCCCATCTCTTTAACGCCAATCCGGGCCGCGCCGGGCCGCGCCATTTCCTCCTTGAACTTTGCCACATCAACACCGACAGTAGTTAGCCGGTTGTATCCCACTACGGTAATCATGCGCGCCGGATTGGCTGCGGCAGGCAAGAAGCGCTGTAGTTCACGAGCGCTATCCAACAAGCTCTGGCGCACAACGGCGTCACCTCCATAGGTGCTGGCGTTGTAGAGGTCATCAGTCTGTGCATCGGCAAAGGGCAGCAGTTGATAAAGGCTAGGAAATGACCGCACCAGACTGAGAAAGTCTTGCCAGTTTTGCGTGCTGTCGAGTAGATCGGCCCAACGTGCGATGTCGAGATGGCCGGCCAGTGCTCGTACAAAGATGGGCGACCCAGTGTGAGGTGTACCGAGCGTAATGAGACGACCGTGACGGCGATCCCAGTGATTACGATAGCGGGCAATATATAGCCGGGCCACCACGCCCCCTTCAGCGACCGCAACCAGATCAACGTGAGCTCCTTCAGCAAAGCATTCGTCGATCCGCGCTTGCAACTGTGCGGCGGCCAACGCCAGGCTCTTCCGCCAGTCGTACGTAAAGATACGGACGTGTCGTCGCTGCGCCAGCGTGAGGATCAGTTCCCCGTAATCGCGCTTTAGCAGCCCCGTCACCCGCACAGGATAGTCGGGGTTCGCATCGGCCAACCCGTTCTCGGCGAGGCGCAGCCGGCTCAGATAGCCACCGGTCAGGGCCCGTGCATTGAGCCAGATCTGTTCACGCACACCGGCGCACTCGGATGAAAGCTCATTCGCCAACAGACCAGGCACCACCAGAACATTGCCCTCTGCCTGTTCGCCTGCCTCGCGCTGGATCGATCGCTTCCGTAGCGCCAGACTTCGGAGACGCCGGTACCGATCCGGCCCCAAGTACGCGCGCAGCAACTGCTCCTCTCGATAGGAAGCGCGGGTCAATATCTCGATCATTTCGTCTGTATCAGCGCTTGACAGACGTGCAAAGAAGGCAATGTCAGTCATCTTTTTATCCCCAGGGCTTGTCAAACCTTCGCTGTTGACAGGCAGAGCCAACACCTGATCAGGGCAGAGCCAGCAAATTCGATGCAATGTGATCCGCCCTCTGCTGCGCCTGTTGAGCCGCGACATCCTCCTCACCACGGGGAACGGCGGCGGCCACGGGCGGGCGATCCAGATAGTCGCGCATGGCGACGCGCCCGGCGTCCACCAGCGCATTACGCCGGGGTTCGCTCATATCGAACTCAGTTGTGCCATAGCCAGCCGCCGGCAACCGCACGACCAGGTGCTCGAATGCCTCGATGACCATCTTGTCGTGCGCTGAGGTCACCGTGTCGATGAGGCTACGAATGCGTTGTACGGTACGCAGCTCCTCTGGTCTGATTGTCACATCCACCAGGAGGCCGCGCGGCGCCGGCACCTCCAGGTTATCGTCGATGAGCAGACCCAGCACAGGGTCAGCCCGTTTGGGACCCATGATTGCGGTCACCTGCGGCTGGTCGGAGATAAACAATTCGATGGCGAAGTTGGAGAGCAATCCGCCATCGACAATTGTATGGCCGGCCATAGGGCGCCCTTGATAAGTCCCCCACTCTTCACGCCAGACCACTTCATCCCACAGCAGGGGGATGCTCATCGACATGCGTACCGCCCAGACGAGCGGGCACTGGGGCGCCGTCTCGTGGTTGAGCACCAGCAGACGAGCGCCGGTGGTGTCGGCTGCTATCAGCGACAGTTCGACCCCGGTGGCGTCAAAGAACTGCTGCAAGGTCATGGCGCTAAAGCGGCGCGGCTGGCCGTTGCGCACGCCGCTATCGAGCTTGTTTTGCAGCCAGGTGACAAAGCGATCTGCCGCATACCAGCCACCCCGCTCGACAAAGGCGACGAGGTTGCGTGTGCGCGAATTCTGGGCCAGCGCCTGTACTACCTGGTCTTTCAGACGGTCCTCGATAATGTTGGGGATGAATTTGAAGTCAAGCCCCGAGAAGAATGTGCGCAACGCGCCCACACGCAACGTCGCCTCATCAAAGGGCGCCGGCGCTCCCAAAAAACCGGAAAAGACCGAGCGCCCGTTCTCCTGCTCGCTCAGTGCGGCGAGCATCTCTTGCGGTGTGTAACCGGCGGCGATCAGCGCCGCTGTAATCGCCCCGGCTGAGGTGCCCAACAGGCGGCCATGTGTGTGACCGAGCTCGACAAAGACCTCATACGCCCCCACCAGCACCATCCCCTTGGCGCCCCCCCCCTCAAAGACCAGATCGTATTGCATGTTCTATCTCCCTTTTGAATCGTGCGGAATAGGGAATACGGGATGCGGAATCTGTGACGACTGGCGCCGTATCCCGCATCCCGTACTACCTACCATACTACCGTTCCACGCGTAACTCAACCTGGGCCACTGTCCAGGCTGTGTCCGCGGATGCGCCGACCAGACGCACGGCGCGGGTTGGGCTGGCATCGTCGGTGACGGCGGCCAGCAGTTGTTCTAGCGGATTCATCGACGCACTACGTGTCACCGAGCGCGTCACCGGCTGGTCCAGTGCGGGTAATTCGAGCCAGCGGAAATTGGTGGTGGCGCGCGTGGCGAAGACCTTGAGCAGGTCGGTGCTTTCGGTTTGACCATCGGGCAGGTAGGCCTCAAAGGCAAGGTCGATGGTTTCACCCGGCGAGAGTGTATGGAAGGCCGCCGCACCGGCCGGATAGATCTGCGCAATCGACCAGTCGGATGAGAGCGCCAGCACGGTGATGTTGAGGATACCAGCATCGTCGCCCGGCGCCTGCGTGTTGGTCACGCGCAACCCAACCTGTTCGCCCGGTCGATTGACGGGTTTGCCGATCAGTTCGACCTTGAGCTTTTGCGCTGTATTAGTATCGAGCACGTTCAGGTCGCGCACACCCTGATAGCGGGCCAGATGCACCAACCGGTCCACCACCCGGTTGATCGCGTCGGCGTCGTCGCGGCGGATGGGCGGGCGCAGGTTGGGAACCGGGTTATCCGCAGCATCCTCGATGCGAAACTCGCCGCTCTCGGTAAGCTCGACAACAAAATGCACCGGGTCACCGGCGCCTGCCACTTTGGCAAAACCCTTGCCCCTGGTCTGGATCGCCTCCTCCATCTGCTGGTGTAACGCGGCGTCGGCAATGTCCAGCGCCACGTTGCGTTGGAAGTTGACGTTGGCCAGGTTCAGCAGCACTGCTTGGTCGCCGGGTTCGATTGGCGTCTGGCTACCATACCGTTCGACCACCTTAGCCCAGGATTCAACGGCATCGACACTGGTTACTTCGACCCGTGCGGTGCGTGCAGCCTCATTGTCAAAATCGGTGCTGAGCGCAGGGTAGATGTCCAGTTGGGCGCCGCTGGTCAGCCCGTGGGCTTCGCCAGCGTTCAACTGCACGCGCTCGCCCCCATTTTCGACTTTGAGCACCGGCACAGCGTAATGGGGTTTGATGCGCTCGCCCCCAAAGACGACCACATCGCCCTCGCCCTGGAGCATGGGCGTCTGCTGGGCAAACTGGCCGTGGACCTTGGCCAGGATGCGGTCGTGGAGCATTTTGTAGGTAAAGTTTGGCCCGGCCTGGCGCAGCGTGTCGAGCAGCCAGTAGGTGAGCGCACCGTTGCTTTCGCGCCCGTTGAAGGGGTATTCATAGGCAAATTCATTGGCGCGACAGGCGGCCAGCAACGTATAACCCTTCGGTTCGAGCAGCCAGCCACTCACCGACTTGGCAGCGCGGCTCTGGGCAGTGGACTGCCCCTGCCACACTGCTTCAAGCTCGCTCTTTGGCGCTACCAGACTCTCCTGGGGCCGGTCGGCGGTGTCAATCTGGTTGATGCCACGCGGGGCCGCACCCAATATTTCGCCGTTGACGGCGCGGGTGGCACCGCCCGAATGACAACTGTCGAACACCACAGTCAACACCAGCTTTTTGTTGACCATCTCCTGCAATAGATAGTGGATCTCCACATCACGCAGATAGCGGGCATGGGCATTGCCGATGTCGGTGGGCACGAGACCTTCATCCAGACCATCGCTCTTCAGGTCCGGGTAGGCAGTCTGGGTGCGGCCACCGTGACCGGCATAATGGATATAGACGCGGTCGCCCGGTTGGGCCCGCGCAGTGATCTGTTTGAAAGCGTTGACCATATTGGCATAGGTGGGCCACAGTTCCGCTGGTTCAGCTGGCTGGGCGCCGCCGCTGTTGGTAGCCGTCAACTTGAAAATGTGGTCCGGCGGCAGTTCTAACCGGTCCTTGAGGTGGGCCTCCACATACGTTACGTCGCGCACGCAGCCGCCTAGATGCCGGTAACCGCCGCCACCCGGCAACTGGTTGGGGAGATAGAAATCAATACCGATGAGAAGGGCGTATAGGTCGCTCATTGTTCGCTCCTTTTGCGGAAAACGAGATACAGATAGGAGTTACGTACTTGCTCAGGTGCAATGCACTTCCAAAGTGCGTCGCACCTCTGTGCCGCCAAGCCAACCGCGTAACTCCTAACAGAATACAGGATGCAGAATACAGGATAACGTCAACCAACGCCAGTGTGCCGGCGACTGAACCACGACTGCACTTGCGCCAATGTCTCTTGCGTGATGGCAGATAACTGTGCGGGAGCAGTTGCCGGGTCGGTCAGATAGCTCAAGCGGGTCCAGTATTCATTATAGATCAGGTAGAGGCCGCTGACCAGCATCAGATGGTCCTCCAGCACCTGGCGCAGCCATTGTGGGTTCATCGTCTCCTCCATCGTACGGCGGAAGAGGGTCTGGTTCTGCTCAAAACCCTGGCTGATCTGATTGCGCCAGGCTGCATCGAGAGCCGGGCCGGCCTCGGCCTGGGAGGGGGCCGGCGCCGCCGCAGATGGCATGGGGGCGGCTGCAGCCTGTGCGGGGGCCAGTGTGCGCGCCGCTGTACTGCGCACGCCGTCAAACGCGGCCCGATATTGGCGGATCAGGCCGGCATAATAGTCCGCCTGGCCCGGACCATTGTAGACTCTGGCAAAGGTCCCATAATCCCCCTGGCGCACGGCGTCCACCAGCCCATTGACCCGCATAAAGCGGAAGAGGCTGGCGATCTGGTTGCGCACGTCGGCTTGGAAGTCGTGAAACATCTGCTGCACCGTGTCGTAGCCAATGGCGCGGTGGTTGAAACCCATGACCTGCGGCGCACCCATGCTGATGGCATACATGGCCGCCTGTTCATCGAGGCTGCGAGCAAATTCAAAGACCTGCCACTCGACGGCCTGATTGGCGTGGCATGGCTGCCAGGCGCTATTGGGGCCGGCCCGCCATTGGTGTCCTTGCCAGGTGGTGTTGGGGTCAAAGGTAAAGTGTTGGCGGAAGCGAGCCTCGTTGGCCTTGCCCCAGTAGTGATAAAAGATATGGTTCTCAAAACGGATGATCATGCGCCCGTCGGGGCCGTACGGTTTCCCTCTGGATTCGGCCACCAGCACGGCCACAGCCACACCGGGGTCGATACCCAACTCGGCGGCGTGCTGGAGCAACAACCCGCCATAGTTGTTCCAGGTCTCGGCTGCCGCGCCCATCTCGGCGCTGGCGCCCGGCGGCAAAGTGATGCGCTGATCAGCCGGCGGTGCGTACGAACCGGCGCTCGCCGTAACCCCTTCGCCTGCGCCCGGCCGCGCCCGCTGCACCCATTGGCCGTGGACAAAGCCCTGTTGCCCGTTGGCGAGGACGTTGAGCCACTCTCCTACCCGCCCGGTCACGGTGACCGGTGTGCCCTGGAAGAGCGAGCCGATCTGCACATGCTCAGTGCCCGGCCCCTGGCGCAGGTTGAGTTGAGTTGCCGTCACGACCCCTACCCACTGTTCGGGGACGAGCACGCCAGGCTGGGTTGGCGCTGGCGTGGGTGGCGGCGCGGGTTCGGGGCGGCTCTGGCCGCCGTCGGTCACCACGGGTACTGCGGCCTTTTGCGCCCGCTGAAAAAGCACGTGGAACGAGTGGTGGAAACGAGTGTTGCCGTTGCCGCCATCGCTGGCTGGCTCGTCGTCGTGGTCGGTGTGCAATCCGGCTACGCGGTCGCTGGGCAGGCCATCCCCCTGGAGCCAGGCGGTGACGACTTGCCCCTTGTAGACATCGAGATTGCCGGCGGGCTCGTTGTCCGGCTTGTCGAGCGGCCTGGGCGGGGCAGGTTCGTCATCGCGGCGCCCTTCCCAGGTGTAGGCGATGCGCAGGTCGGGGTTGCGGACACGCTGACCAGCCTCGTCGATGGCATCGATATAGATATTATGCTTGCCACGATTCTCGTCGGGCGATAGATGGCGCACGCCGACGATCTTCCAGTAAGTAGCACCGGGTGGCGCATCGGCTTCCTGGATGCGGGCCCCGTAGTCGGCGGCCTGGTTGCCGGTGGGAGCCATGCTGCGCGCCGTAGGCAGTTTGCTGGTACGCCGGCTTCTTGTTTTTGACATGTTAAAACCTCCGTTTGGACGATACTGAAATACTTCACTGACGACCCAATTCAATCAGACGTCTGTTGAATAAACGTTTACTCTGCCTGCGCTGTGCCCAGTGCTTGTTGAAGATAGGAGCGCATATTCGTCGCGATCAGTTGTTTCCGCTCCAGCACTTCTAGCTGGGGGCTGATCTGGTTCCCATCTAGCTTGCGCTGGTGTTCGTCGAGGAAACCGGCAAAGCGCATGGCGACCTTGACCTGTGTCAGATGCTCGATCAAGGCGCCGGCCTGGTCGCTGCGCCGGGCGTTGACCAACTGGCCGGCCCCAATCGGCTGCGCTGCATAACTTTGCCCGGCGGCGACAACTGTCCACGCTCGTTCACCCGGCGGGCCGGCAAACCAGACCGGGATGCAATAGAGGTTTTCGCCGCCGATTGGCGTTGTCACTGCCCAACTATAGGCCGCGACCTGTTGTTGGGCAGTGCCGATGCGGCGCCGCAAGTCTTCTAGCAAGGCCAGGCATTGTTGCCGCTGTTCTGCTAACGCTTCCCGGCGATAGTCGAGCAGCTTCTCGTCTAGTTGATCGGACGTGGGGTCGAGCACCGGCTGCTGGCTTTCTTGAAGAAGGAGGTCTCGCCTGGCCTGTAGCTCGGCAATATGGCTGGTGATCCGTGTGCGCTCGTCCTGCAACCAGCGATCGATCTGTTGTTTAGTGGTTGTGCGTCCAGTGGCCAGTTCAGCCTGTTGCGCGTCGATAGCAACCTTCTGTTCCTCTTGTTGCACGTCGAGTTGCTGGAGATTGGCCGCCACGGTCGCAAGTTCCTGTTGATAGCGGCTGGCTTCGCCTTCGAGTGCGCTGATCTGTCCACGGTCCTCAATTTGCTCCAACTTGCGCTGGCGCTGCTCGAATGCAGTGGTTTTCTCCTGAAGCAGACTTCCCGCCTGGCTAAGTTGCGTGGCAAGTGAGCCGGTCTTTGTAGTGAGCGTTTGTTCCTGCTGCTCCTTCTCGGCCAGCAGCCGCGCCTGTTTGTCCAAGGTGGCGATGTCGTTTTCTAGCTGCCTCACTTTGTTCTGTAACACATGGAGCTCTGCCGTCGCCGCGTCGAACGCTTGCCGGGCGCTCTGGGTTTCCTGCTGAGCAGTCGCCACCTGCCGTTCAGCTTGTTGCACGCGGGGTGTGATCAACTGCACAGGGAGTGACGGAGAAGGGGTTAGAGCCTGGGCGTCTTCCAGCCCCTTTTCTGCCGTCGCCAGCTTGGCGGTGGCCTTGGCCAAGGCGGCTTGTAGCTCAGTATGGGCCCTGTGTCGTTCAGACAGCTCGCGACGGCGCGTCGCGAGTTCGCCAGTTGCGCGTTGTAGGGCTTCTTGGTTGGCAGGCGTCTGTAAGCGGAGTTGCTCTAGCTCTTGTCGCAGGGTCCGGTGTTTTGCCTCGAGCTGATCGTGCTGTTCTTTGATGCGGGCGTAGTTTGTTTGCGCCGTGGCGAGATCTTGTTTGGCCGTGTTGGCTTGGTTTTCTGCATCACGGCGCTCGTGCTGAGCCTGTTCCAGCCGCTGCGCCAGCTCTTGTAGCCTGCTGTCGATGGTCTGGCGTTGTCCTTTCAGGTTGTTCGTCTGTTCGTTGGCTTGCCGGAGAAAGGTTTGATACTCTGTGTTGATGGCCCGTTCGTTGTTGGCAAACTCACGGTCGGCTTCAGCGACACGCCGGGCTGCTTCACTCTCGATCTGGCGTAGTTCGTTTTCGACATCGGCGTCGAGAGCCTGGATCACCCGGTCAAAGAGGACCTGGATCGACGCCGTGATAGCTCCGCCGGCAGACCCGGCGTTGGGTGCATTCGCCGCGGGCTGATCCCCGTTTACGGCCAGATTTGCAGCGGAATCGGGCGCCAGACGGCTCAGGGCGCGGCTCGTCGTCTGTTCGACCCACGCGGTCGTCTCTTGCAGCACGCTTTGGGCGGCAGCCGGGGCCAGATCGAGGGGGTGTTCGGCAAACGCAGCGAGGGCTCGCATGGCCGGCGCGATCTGGTTGGCATCGACCAGAGCAGCCGGGGGGAGCAGCGGCGCATCGAGTGTGGCCGGTTCGGCAAGTGGTTGCGCCTGCGCCAGAGCGTTGCATAGGGCTTCGTGCGCTGCGATGCCGGTGGCGAGCAGAGGTAGCTGATACTGTTGCGCCTCGCCTGCCAGCGCCTGTTGTAATTGAGCTTGGGCCCGCAGCGTAGCGCTCTCGGCCAGTTCACTGGAGTTGCTGATCAACTGTTTGATGGTTGCTGTCGCGGACTTGGGCAGCACGATCTCGACCGGCTGGTCGAGCTGCGTATCGGCCAGCAGAGATCGGCCCTCGCCAAAGGGGATCAGCGCCAGTTGCCAATAGGCTTTTGTTAGGAGCGGCAGCGCCGGCAGCGGCGGTGGCGGCGGCGGGCGGAGTGGGTCCGGCGGGCGGAGTGGCGCCGGTGGTGACGGTTCCGGACCAACACGCAGGAAAAAAGCAGCCGCTAAGGCCAGCAGACCCACACCGCCAATGAGCAATGACACCGTCTGGCCGGCTCCGAATAGATAGAGTGCCACTCCAACCGGAAGGGCAACCAAACCCGCGATGAGCGCATAGCGTCTACGCTGTTTTATTACATGACTCCGTATGTCATGTTCCGCTTTGGCCGCCGCAAAGATCTCGTCTTGGCGTTTTTTTTGGGCCTCGAACTCTGCCAACTGCTGCGCCTGGGCCGCCTCGAATTCTTCCTGTTGCCGTTTTTTGTCGGCCTCATATTCCGCGAATGAAGCTGCGGTAAGCGTCGCCAGTAGATAGGCGGTCTCATCGGTTTCGTGCGTAGCGACGGTGGAGGGAATTGAGTGCATCATACAACCTCCTGATGCCGAACTCTGCTGCAAAGAAGCAAGAGAATTGTCAATTGTGAATGGTGAATTGTGAATGGTAAACGACGGGTCCCTGAACAATCGATCTCGTCTCATTTGACCCCAGGGAGACGCGGCCGGGCCGTCGTACACTCCTGGATCGCCTGTACGAGGTCGGCGTCCAGCAAGCTGGTGATCAAGACCGGCTCGTCTATCTGCTCCCCCAGCACGGCCCCCGGCGCCAGCGTATCGCCGTGGATGGTGAAGAGGTGGGTGCGGTCAATATCACGCTTGTCCAGGGTGAGCATCACGTTCGTGGGCCAGACCAGCGCAGCGGCCATCACGCTCTTGGCCTGGATGTCGATGGTGCCGGCGCTGCCCTGGCCCAACGCCAACCGCCCTCCCACCCGGCAGCACCCTAGACGGACGCCTTCAGCCAGTTGCGCATCACCGGCAACCGCCAACGATGTTACCCGGCTTGAACGACCGATCTGCGTCTGAGCAGCGCTCAGTTCCGTCAGCAGACAGCGCGCCCCTACCTGCACCTGGTTGGCCCGCACCACACCACGCACCTGACAGCCGTCACCCAGTACGAGTTGCTCGCCCTGCACCCAGAGGTGACCTTCGACGATGACGCCTGCTTCCAAGGCCAGCGACCCCGCTACAATCAGATCCCCTTGCAGATAGCTACCCGCACCGATACGCACATCGCCCCCGGCATAGACCGGGCCTTCGAGTCTGACCCGTTGGCCCACGAGGAGTCTAGCTGGGGCAAAGATGGGGTCACTGACCACCGCATCATCGGGGATGCGAATGTCCAGATTTTGTAACTCGCTCTTGGTTTTGGGGTGGGTTGGGCCGGTGTATAAGGCCCCGGTGCCCGCTCGGATAACGTCGATCAGATTGAGATCTGCCTGGCGGGTAAAGAGGACGGGTGTTGCCCATTCCAATTCATTGCCGGCGCTTTTGATGGCGCGGCGCGCCTCGCCGAGCGCCGCATCCAACGGTTGGCCGCTAGCCAGGGCGCCATAGAACTCGTGGGCCAGAGCAATCGCCGCCGCATCGCTCACGGCGAACTGCATGGCGAGCACAGCCGGTACGCCGGTCTGCACCAGTTGTTGGGCCACCCCGGCAAAGAAGTCGGTGCCGCTGCTGCGCGCCCCTTCACAGGCGTTGAGAAAGACTAGCCGCAACGTCTCTTTGCCGCGTAACTCGTTCCACAGTTGTTCGGCGCTCACTTCGTGCTTGTTGCAATGTGCATCCTCAAAGACCAACCCGCCCTGACCCGTTTGTGGATTGAAAAAGCCATGCCCAATAAAGTGCAGGATATGGACATCGCCCGCGCGCAGGCGTTGTTTGAGGCCGGCCAGGGTGGCGTCGTCAAAAGCTTCCAGCGTGATCGGCAACTTTTGCGCGGCAAGCTCGCCGACGGCGCTCTTTAGACGGTCTAACTCTTGCTCGACCGCTAACTGCTCCACATCGCGGGGATTAGAGAGCATGACCAAGATATGCAGGGGTGGCGCCACCGCAAAGGGCTGGTCGAAGCCATCGACTAGTGGATACCGCACCACCGGCGTGGCAGCGTGCAGGGCCAAAAAATCGTTCATCATCGGTTCGGGCGCCCACAGAAATTCCCAGGGCAGGTCCGCCAACTCCGCCGCATTGGCGTCAAAGCAGAGGCGCAGGCGCAGGCCTGCCTGGTTTCCTTTGGCTTCGCGGTAGCTGAAGGCCAGCGCATTTTCCAACTGCTCCTGAAAGACGGCACGATAGAG
>QEUW01000797.1 GCA_003577005.1 Chloroflexota bacterium
TGACCGCCAACAACTCATCGAGACAGCTGAGTGCCATTCGCAACCTCGAAGCAAACGGCTTCGATGAGTTAGTAGCTGTTATGTTCGATGAGCATTTTGAGATTGTAGAAGCCGTGTCAATCACACATGCAGTTGTGGCAGAATACAGCGTATACCGGGCGCACGTGAACGGACACATCCTTCATGTGCGTGGGAAGCTTCTGACAGATCCACGGGTTAGAAGTCTCCGTGGCAAGTTGCATTCAGAGCACCTTCCACTCCAGTGGACGGGCTGCTGCTGAACTCGATTGTTGTCGCGACGTTCTGTGGCATGGGAGATAAGTAACCGATTTGTCAACTGAGGAATCTACGATGACAGAGGCCGACGCTTGTAACCTTGCCACTTGGTCATATCGGGAGAGAAAAGTGTAATGACTGGGTCAGCGCCGGCCAACAACCCGCTCCTCAGAAACGGGAACGGAGAGCGGGGTTTGTGGCGCGGTAAAAAAGGGGCTGAGCAACAGGAAAAAGTGGGCGAAAGCGGCGGTACAGGGTGGGCAGACGCGATGTTGGAGACGAATTGTACGCTCGCTAAGCGCGCCAAAGCTGCCCAGGGTCAGGGTAGTTGGCAGAGGTTGGCGGATGCAGAGGACGGTTAGGCTGGGTCAGGTTTGGGAGCAAGGACAAAGCCGAGTTTGGCGGCTTTGCGGCGCAGATATTTCAACTCCCGCTCGTGAAATTGTTGTTGATAGGTTTCAGCGGTCACATGCTCAAAAGGCTGACGATTTTTGCAGATGGCATAGTAGATGCGAGCGATTTTGTGGGCTGTAGCGGTGAGCGCCTGCTGGGGGCCGATACGGGCTTTGAGGCGGCGATAGAAAGCACCGAGGGCGGAATCGCGTGCCGCAAGTCGAAACGCTTGTGCGGCGCGGTTGCGGGTCTTGTGGGTTTTGGAACGGAGGATTTTGCCGCCAGAAATCTCGTTGTGGGGAGAGAGGCCGAGCCAGGAGGCGAAGTGTTTGGGTGTCGGCCATCTGGACATATCGACACCCACTTCAGCGAACACGGTCTGAGCAATCGAGTTAGAGAAGCCATCGATGGCGACAAGATCGAGGCCGGTGATGCGGAAGAGGTGTTGACGGGTGTTGGAGGCGGGTTCGTTGCGGCTGTTGGAGTTTTTCTTTTTGCGCTCGGTGGGCGCTGGTTGGGCAGGCGCAAAGCGGGGCTTGATGGCAGAGAAGCACCGTTCAACTTGGGCGTCACATTCGGCAATTTTGGTGGTATAGTAGTCGTAGAGTTCAACGGCTTGCTTGAGGGCAAAGAGATAGTCGTCACGATAAGCACCGGTGAGCGCCTTGGCAATCGTCTCTTGGGAGGAGTGGCAACTGGGGTGACGAAGTTGGGCGAGTTTAACCGGGTCCCGTTCGCCCCGTAGGATGCTGCGAAGGATGGCCTGTCCAGTGTCGCCCATGATATTGCTGAGCACGACATCCAGTTGAATGTTCATCTGGTGCAGCGCTTTTTGCATATGCAAGACATAGGGTGCGCGGCGTTCAATGAGCTCAGCACGATGACGGAGGTAGGTACGCAGTTGCACCATTTCTGCATCTGGACGAAACGAACCGGCGAGCAGGCCAAAGCTGTGGCACTGTTGTAACCATTGACAGTCTTGCACATCACTCTTGCGACCGGGGACGCGCTTGAGATGGGCGGCATTGATGAGGAAGCAGCGAATGCCGCGTTGTTCGAGCAGTTCATAGAGGGGGATCCAGTAGACGCCTGTCGATTCCATCGCCACGGTATCGACCTGACAGTGTTGCAACCAGTCAGCCAGGGCATGGAGGTCAGGGGTAAACGTCGCATAGCTGCGCACAGGATAGGGATCGCGCTCGGCGGGCACGGCGACAAAAATCTCTTCTTTGCCAATATCCAGACCAGCCGCATTCGGATGAACGATCGACAAGGGTGCGCTGGGTCGGCCGGTGTTGTGGACACGGTGAGCAGGTTTACGGGACTGTGTGGCTTTGGTGGTGCGCTTACGCGTGGTGGGTTGGGCAGACATGGCCTGACTCCTTGTAGGGATTGAACAGGGATCACGCAAGGCAGCAGACGAGCCCGGTCACATCAGGGAAAGAGCGTACCTTCCTCAGCGGGGTCGGGCGTGATGCTGGAACATCACGCCCGCCACCATTGTTGGATTCACGGGTGACCGAGAGCCAGGTTGCACCGCGGGTTCGGACACACCAGGGGATGTTACGGCTTTTGCTTCTCGTCCACCTGCCATTGTCTGCTACTCCCTCGTCCGTTTCTGTCGTGTGGATTGCTCTTTGAGCAGGGGTGGTTGCACTTGACCGGGCGGGATCACGCGTTTTCATAAGTATCCGCCCGCTTGGTTGTTTGTTCGTCGGCCAAGTTGTTGCCCGCAGCCCGCCCGGCAAGTGAGCTTCGGGGTTCGGCGGCACATGTGCGACCGGGAAGATCTACGCTACAGCCTGAAGCAGGTATGAATTAGGACATTGGTTACAAGTTAAGGTAAATGTGTTGTTGTCAAACGTGGGTGAGACGGACGAAAGGGCCTGAGAATTGTCAATGAGCCAGTAAATGGATATGCTG
>QEUW01000197.1 GCA_003577005.1 Chloroflexota bacterium
TGGCCGGGATGGCGACCGATCAGGTCGCCGAAGAGCCGGTCGGTGGCAGTGCGCCAGCGAGTTGCCGCAGCGAGGTCATCACGCTGGAGGGCCGTCCAATCGGCTGGGATTTCGATGGCGATAGTGCGCTCGCCCGGCGTAGCGTTGAGTATGCGCCACTCGTCGTTCACCCGTACAATGCCCACCTCCTGGCTGAGATCAAGCACCGGTGCGGGAGGGAGGTGGGTGTTTTCAGGCGCCAGATTGAGCGCCTGCTGCACCCGTGCGCTGCCAGCCAGCCAGGTTAGGCCAAAGCGAGAGGCTGCAACCCGATTTAGCTCGTTGCGAAAGGGATAATAATCGGGCGTAAAGTCAAAAGCGATGGCGCGCAGCCGGCCAAAGTTGAGCACAGCGTTGGGCCATTGGAGAGGATCGACCGTCCAGTTGATGATCTGGATGCCGGTCTGCAACGCCTGTTCGGCCTGGACCTTTTTGAGGAGAAAGCCGATGCGAGCGCCGCGATAAGCGGGCAATACCCCTAGCGCCTGTGATTCGACGCGCAGATCCCCGTTGAAGCGCTCATGCCAGTCGTTCGGCAGCGGATAGCCGCCAAACTTGATAAAGCCAAACAGAAAGCCTGCCAGCTGCCCCCCGACCCGCGCGACCAGCGATGTGCCCAGGCCAAACGCCACGCTGTGAATATCGGCAGGGTAGAGATATTCGGGTGGGCTGCCCCAAACCTGTTGTTGCAGAGTTCGCACGCTTGCGGCCTCAGCGCGATCGGGCCGGCCAATGTCGACGCCGTGCAATAGTTCGTGGCTGGGTTCAAAGGGCAGGTCGCCGTGCGGGTCGTACGGAGTGACAGGGGCGGCCACATTTTCGCTCAGTTGCTGGGCGACCGTGCCCGCTTCGATCTGCGTTGCCCCTGGGAACGGGTGGAGGCGCAGGGTGTAGGCTCTTTGTACAGGTTCCGCCGGCGAGCTTATCAGGCGAGGAAACAAGAAAGCGGCGGCAACGGGCGCATGGTCATGCTCCACTAGCGCCGCAAAGCCGCCAATCCGGGGCAGAGCAGCCTGCAAGAAATGATAGGGAAAGAGCATGGGGTTGGTTGCGCCGCCTGCCCGCGTGTAAAGGTCACCGAGTGCCTCTCCCCACGCTGGAGAGGCCGGGTCGAGCAAACGGACGCGCATATGAGACCTCGTCAAACAGGGTGATGCTACGAAGAATCAGCGTGATGAATGGGCCGATGACCGAGATTGGGCGCACTCAAACGCAACCACTCATCCCGATCTACCTTGAAGCCGTTCTAACTCAGCGCGCAGCCGTGCCACTTCGGACTCCGCCGCTTTTGCTCACTCTTCGGCCGTGAGCAGCCTCTGTCCGGTAGCCAGGTCGTAATGGTGCGATCACGGTACTCCCTACTTCGCTATCAGCCGCGCCTGGCGGGCGGCATAGAGCACGATGCTCCCGGCCACGGCCGCGTTAAGGCTGTCCACCTGGCCAAACATGGGCAGCCGCACGAGAAAATCGCACCGCTCGCGCGCCAGGCGGGTCAACCCTTCGGCCTCGTTGCCAACGACCACGGCCAGCGCGCCGGCAAGATTGGCCTGTTCCAGCGACGGAACTTCGGGCGCAGAATCCAGCCCCGCCACCCAGATGTTTTCTTTCTTTAGCTCCTCGATGGTGCGGTTGAGGTTGTTGACCTGGGCGACCAACAGATGCTCGACTGCACCGGCGCTGGCATTGCTGACCGCGGGCGTAACCTGCGCCGAGCGCCGTTCAGGGATAATCACACCGTGAACGCCCATCGCCTCGGCAGTGCGCATCAGGGTGCCCAGATTCTGCGGGTCGTGCAGGTGGTCGAGGAGGAGCAGCAGGGGTGGTTCCCCCACCTCACGGGCGCGGCGCAGACAGTCGGCGACGGTCACGTAGGGATAATCCCCCGCTTCGAGCGCCACGCCCTGCGTATTGACGCGCTCACGCGCCAGCTTGTCAAACAGGCCGCCCTGGATGGGGCGCAAGGGCACGCCCTGTTGTTCCGCTGCCTGGCGGATCTCAAAGAGCGTGTCCCCTGGTTGCGCCGGGCGTTCGCCTTCGAGCCAGAGCCGGTAGAGCCTGCGCCGGTTGGCGCGTAAGGTTTCGAGAACGGCCCGGCGGCCATAGATCAGTTCGCTCATATTCAAAGGCCAAAGATCTGGTTTACGGTGAGCGCCAGGTCGGGGAGCGTGGTCGCCTCTAGCGTCATGCCGCGGCTGAGCACCTTCTTTACCAGGTACTGGCCGTTGGCCGGATTGGCGTACTGCTCGATGGTGCGGCGAGCCATATTCACCAACCATACCTCGGCGATGCCGGCTGCCGCGTAGCGCGGCACCTTCTCGGTGCGGTCATACACTAGCGATGTGTTGGCAACTTCAATCAAGACCAACACATCACCGGGTGTCGGGTGCTGTTGTTCGTAAAAATCATCGTGCCAGCGTAAGATTGCCAAATCGGGTTCCGGCTCATTTAAGTCATCGAGTCTAATGGGGTCTTGAACACTGATAATGAAACGATTCGCCAGCCGATTCATGAGGAGCTGGTTTAGTCGTTTGACACCAGCAGCATGTACAGGATCAATTGGACTCATCTGGCGAATCTCTCCATCGATCAATTCGACCCGGTCATCTTCAGTCAGGATGCTGGCCTCAACCATCCGGTGATATTCGGCGACCGTGAAACGGCGGCGTTGAATCTGAATTGTGGCGGATTCCACTTGCTCTATCATGCCATCCTCGCAGTTCAGATTAAGAACTCACTCACCAAAACGCCATTGCGTGCCGGCCGGCGTGTCTTCGAGCACGACGCCCAATTCCTTGAGCCGATCGCGGATGCGGTCGGCGACGACCCACTGTTTGAGTGCTCGCATTTCGCTCCGTACTTCCACGAGCAGGTCGACAAATGGTCTGGCGGCAATGTCATTGACCGGCTCGGTGGCGGGTACTTCAAAGGTCAACCCCAACACGCCGCCAAGTTCGCGCAAGGTAGATTGTGCCGCTTCGTAGAATGGCCCGGTGACGCCCGCCTCGCGTGCGGTGTTGATGGCGCGCACCAGTTCAAAGAGCGTAGCGATGGCGCTGGCCGTGTTGAAATCATCATCCATGGCGGCGATAAAGCCGGCGCGAGCATTTTCGGTGGCCACGCGCAGGGTGTCGGCCGCGGGGCCGGTCGTCGTTTCGCCCTTGCTGGGGCGGAGGCCGCCGGTCAGCCGCGCCAGCGCCCGCTCGGCGCTGGCGATAGATTCCTGCGTGAAAGCGACCGGTTTGCGATAGTGGCCGGAGAAGATGAGCAACCGTAACGTATCGCTGCTGTGATCTTTGAGAAACTCGTCAACCGTAATCAAGTTGCCCAGCGACTTGCTCATCTTTTCGCCGGCAAGCTGCACCATGCCATTGTGCATCCAGTAGCGGGCGAACGATTTGCCGGTGTAACTTTCGGTCTGGGCGATCTCGTTCTCGTGGTGGGGAAAGATCAGATCATTTCCCCCGCCGTGGATGTCGATCTGTTCGCCCAGGTGGTAGAGACACATGGCCGAGCACTCGATGTGCCAGCCGGGCCGGCCTGGTCCCCAGGGGCTGGGCCACGAAGGTTCGCCCGGTTTGGCCGCTTTCCAGAGGGCAAAGTCGCCAGGGTGTTCTTTGCGTTCGTCTTCGGCCACGCGCGTGCCGCTCAACGCCTCGTCGAGTCTGCGCTGGCTTAGTTTGCCGTAGTCTTCGTCTTTGCTGACACGGAAATAGACATCGCCGTCGAGCGGGTAGGCAAAACCCTGCTCCAGTAACCCTTCGATCAACTCGATGATCTGCGGCATGGTCTCGCTGACCTTGGGATAGATGTCGGCGGGCATGACGTTGAGGTCGCGCAGATGGCGCAGATACTCATCGGCGTAGTACTGCGCCATCTGGATGGGGTCCTGGCCGGTCTCTTGGGCGCGGCGGATGATCTTGTCATCCACGTCGGTAAAGTTCGTAGCAAAGCGCACCTCGTAGCCCCGGTAGATCAGATAGCGCCGCACCATATCAAAGACGATGGCGGCCATGGCGTGGCCGATATGCGCATCGGCATAGACCGTAGGGCCACACACATACATGCGCACCTTGCCCGGCTCGATGCTCTGAAACTCCTCTTGTTTGCGGGTCAGGGTGTTATAGATTTGAAGCGTCATGACGGAATCCTATCCGTGGTGGGTGAAAGCGGTAGGTTGTGGTATCAAATTAGCGCGCCTCCGGCACGGCGAAAATCAGCCGCCCGGCATTGGTCTGGAGCACCTTGGTCACCTGGACGAGCACCTCCTGGTTGATAAAGCGGCGGCCATTTTCGACCACAACCATAGTGCCATCCTCCAGATAGCCAACGCCCTGGCCGATCTCTTTGCCTTCCTGGATGATCTTGAGGGGGATCTCCTCGCCGGGCAGAAAGACCGCTTTGACCGAATTAGCCAGTTCGTTGATATTGAGAATCTTGACCCCTTGCAGCCGCGCCACCCGGTTCAGGTTATAATCGTTGGTGACGATGGCGGCATTCTTCGCCATTGCCAGGCTGATCAGCTTGTCGTCCACCTGTTGGGCATCGGGCGGGTCTTCATCGATAAACTCAATGTCGATCTCCGGGCTGTTTTGCAGGCGGTTGAGCATTTCCAGCCCGCGCCGGCCCCGGTTGCGCCGCAGCGCGTCGGGTGAATCGGCAATGTATTGTAACTCATTGAGGACAAAACGGGGAACTGTCAACGTGCCGGGGACAAATCCAGTCTTGATCACGTCGGCGATGCGGCCATCGATGATCACGCTGGTGTCCATCAACAACATCTGTGGTTTGCCGCCCGCTGGCGCGACTGTCACAGCCGGGTAGCCATGCCGTTTGATACCAAACAGCGCAAAAAAATCGTCCTGGCGCAAGACCAACACCGCCGCACCCAGATAGCCAAAGACGATCACCCCGATGAGCGGCATGATGTTGCCAAAGGGGGGCGGCAACTGTGAAACAGGAAAGGCGAGCAAGGTAGCAATGAGCAGGCCGACAGCCAGGCCAATCGTGCCGGAGACGAGGTCGCCCATCGGCACCTGGCGCAGACTGTTGCGCGCCGCCCGCGCCGGGGTAATAACGATCCACGGCGAGAGAAAGAAACCCAACGCACCGCCGATGAGCGCCGCCGGCACGATGTAGAGCGCCGACTCCGTGTTTACCTCTCGTGTCTGCGCCAACGCCACGCCCAGTTCCCAGCCAATAAAGCCGTAGACGAGCGTCCCCAGAATGCGAAAGAGCGGTATGAACCGCATAGAATAATTTCTCCTGTCAGGAACCAAATCGAGACACGCATAAATTGCTGTAAAAGAGCAAACTGCCAATCCTTCTGATCATGCCGCTATCCAGCGAAATAGTCAGTAGAGCAATGTACGATTGCGTGATAAGTGAGGAGTGATATGCTCTCTGTGTCACTCCTCACTTATCACGCACCCCTCAAACGCGTGCAGCGATCACCTCCCGGTAGAGTTGTAAGACGCGGCGGGCATTGGCTTCGGCCGAGAGCGTACGGCTGTGTGCCTGGGCCGCTTGTCCCAGCCTTCGCCGCAAAGGTGCGTCGTTGACCAGCCTGAGAAAACGGAGACCAAAGCTCAATACGTTGTCTTCGGCCAGCAGACCGGTGACCCCATCCTCGATCACATCGCTGACGCCGGGCGAGCGGATACCCAGCGCAGGCAACCCAGCCGCCACCGCTTCGAGCAGCGTCAACGGATGCACCTCTGTCACGCTGGCGGTAACAAAGAAGTCACACAGCGCCAGATAGGCGGGCAACTGCTCATACGGTACGGCGCCGGTAAAGCTCACCCGCTCCTCTAGATGCAGACGCCGCACCAACGCCCGGCACTCCTCCAACTCCGGCCCAGCCCCAATGAGTAAGAGATGGCTGAGGCGCTCCTCATGGGCAATCTGCCGGTAGTAGGTGATCAGCCGATCCAGATTCTTTTCTCCGCTTATCCGCCCCACATAGACGGCGATGACCGCATCGTCAGGCAACCCCACTTCGGCTCGCGCCAAGACCGTTGACGGCATTGCGAAGCGCTCTACCTCGATCCCATTGGGGATCACCTCGATCCGGCCATCGACCCCCCAATGCTTCATCACCTCGGCCGCACCACGGCTGGGGGCAATGAGCGCCGCACACCGCTGGCTAAAGAGATGGAAAAAGGCCTGCAATGCGCTTTCGGAGAGGGCAGAGGGCAACAGGGGCAGATATTGTTTGACGTAGAGGTCGTACCGGGTATGGTTGGTAAAGACTAGCGGAATGTGATAGCGGTTGGAGACAAAGAGCCCAAAGCTGCCGCTGATAAACGGATGATGGACATGCAGCACATCCATTGTGTGCAGCAACTCCCGGCTGCGCTGATCCAACGTTACGCTCAGATGGTACCCGGTGTCGGCGATGGGAATGCCGGGGATACGCACCACGTGGGCCTCGTCCTGACCTTCGCTATTGCCAGGCACAAAGAGCCAGACCTCTTCCCCCCATACTTCCAGATAACGTTTGAGCAGCGCAACATGGTGGACTACACCGTTTACCATCGGCTTATACACATCCGACATGAGGGCAATACGCATCGAACGTTCCTTTGCAGAACAACTGCAACCGTTCTCATTTTTGAGCTTTTTTGGCGCCGGGTATAAACTCAATCGATCACGCAGTTGGTGATCCACTGAAATCGATCTTTGGGATAAGTATGGATACTCCTGGTTGATGACGGCCAACGAAACTACAGCGCCCCCTACACGCTATACGGGCTGGCGGGCGCGAGTGATTCAACACAGCGACTTTTTGCTTCTCCTAACGCTCTTTGTCTCTTTCCGGTTCGCCGCTGTTTTCTTCTTCCGCCCCGGTGGTTATACCCGTGATTACAGCGATCTTATATTCTATCAGGGCCGCGCCAGTTGGCAAGATTTTGGCCTGCTGCCCTATCGAGATTATTGGTCAGAATATCCGCCGCTCTTTACCTGGTTGAGCCTCTGGATCGACCAACTGAGCCGGCGCATCCCACTGTGGGAGGACGAACGGCTCTGGTATGCCGCCCTCTTTGGCACCTACACCGTGCTGGCCGAGACGGTCACGTTGATCGCGCTCTACTGGCTGGCGCGGCGGCTCTACGGTAACGGAGCGCTTCGTGTCGCCTGGATCTATGCCGGCCTCTTTCTTCCAGTCTATTTTCTGGGTGGGTGGTACGATGCGCTGCCGGTGGCGATGATCTTCTTAGGGCTGGCGCTGCTGGTCGAGTGGCCGGTGATGGCCGGGGCGCTGGCTGCGGGCCTCGTTTTGGGGATCGGCGGGGCGCTCAAGCTGGTGCCGCTGGCCGTGCTCGCCGCTGTACCGCTGGCCGTTCCCCGCTGGTTGCCGCGCCTGGTGGCCGGTGGCATGGCGCTCGCCGTGGTCGCCGGCACCTACGGTTGGGCCTATCTCCACGGCCCGGTGATGACGCTGGCCTCGATCCGTTCGCTGACCGAACGCACCGGCTGGAGCACGCTCTACGCCTGGGTCAACGGCTATACCCGTCTGGGCAAGGTGTTGGGTGATGTCTTTGACCCCAACGCCCGGATTGCCCAATACGACTCGATCTATCCGCAGAATCTGGTATTGGCGGCATGGCTAGCTTTGGGCGCTACCGTACTGGTCGTACTCTGGCGGCAAAAACCGGCTCCGCACCCCCCCCGAACGATTGTTGCGTTTACAGCCCTTACCTATCTCGTCCTGCTTCTCTCTTATTCCGCCTGGAATCCGCAATATGCGCTCTACCTGTTGCCCTTTCTGGCGCTGCTCTGGCCCAATGGCCGCGGGGTAGGCTATGCGCTGGCGTTGATGTTTCTCACGTTGCTCGAACACCCGGTCTACCACAACCTTATCGGGCCGGACTATGCGCCTATCCACCGCCAACTCGTCGATGTGGAGTACCGACAGCTCTTTTTGGCTATCATCGTGGCGCGCACCTTCGTCTTAATTGCACTGGGCATCGACCTGATGGGCGAACTCTTTCCCGGCTGGCAGCGGTTGCGCAGGTTGACGCTGGCCCTGGTGGCAACGGCAATTGTAGCGATCCTCGTGCTGGCGCCCCAGTTTGGCCGGGCGTACACCGCGGGCAGGTTGGCGACCAGCCCGGTGCGGCCGCTGGCGCGCTACCTCAATGCCTTGCCCGATAATCGACCGGTGGTAGCACAACAGCTTACGCTGGGAAGACGGCTGCGCCCGTTTCTGGAAGAGCCTAAACGGTTGCAACTCTTCGGCGGCCGGCCCGGGCGCATTGACCCGCTGCCCCAGGTTGCCGCCGCCGGCCCCTTTCTCTACATCCGCACGGGCGGCGATGACCCCGAACTGGTGGCCCAAATCGAGCAAGCGTATAGCTGTACAGAGCGCCAGCCGCTCGCCGATTGGGAACTCTGGTTCTGCAACGACGGCGCACCATCTTCCGTCGCTCGCTTTGCCGAAGGGATCGAACTGGCCGCTGCGACTTTGCCGCCGCAAGTGTCCCACCCCCTCCAGGTGACGCTCTTTTGGCGCACCGGACAACCCATCGCTCAAGAGTATACGGTCTTTGTCCATGTGGTAGACGCCAACGGCAAGATGGTGGGGCAGTGGGATCAGATTCCCGGTGCGGGTGCATCGCCCACCTCGGCCTGGCCACCGGGCCGGCTGGTCGTCGATGAATATCAGGTTCCCCTCACCCTGGCCGGCGCCACACCGCCCTACCGGGTTCTGGTGGGCCTCTACGATGCCGTGACGGGAGCCCGGCTGGCCGTTGTCGAGAGTGCGCGGCCCTCCGGCGACAGCCGGCTGGAGCTTGCCACACTGGAGGGCCGCTGATGCCCCGTCTCTGGGAGTGGGTGTTGCTCGCCCTTGCACTGGTTCTGTTCGCCGGGCAGTTGCTACTCGCCTCGCCTCAGAAATCGGCCGCGTTCGATGAACAGTATCATCTGGCGGCAGGGTACAGCTATCTGCGCACCGGCGACTTTCGCCTGGCGACCACCCATCCCCCGTTGATGGGCCTCATCGGCGCGCTGGCGCTGGCGGGGCGCACCGAAATTGACCTGCCTCTCGACCACCCGGCCTGGGCAGCGGGCGACCGTTTTCTCTTTTCTGACGTCTTCTTGTGGGAGGCCAACGCCGACCCGCAGGGAATGTTGGTGGCCGCTCGTGTGCCGATCATGGCGGCCGGTCTGTTGCTGGTGGCAGGTCTCTTCTTCTGGGCGCGCCAGATGATCGGCGTGGCCGCCGGTTGGGTTGTGTTGGCGCTGGCCGTCTTCGACCCCAACTTACTGGGCAATGCGCGCGTCGTCACCACCGACCTGGGGCTGACCTGCTTCTTTTTGTTAGCGCTGTGGCGGCTCTGGCGGTGGCTCGAACGGCCGACCGGGTTCAATCTGATGGCGGCTGGCCTTTGCGCCGGCCTTACGCCCGCTGCTAAGTACACCGGGCTTTTTGTTGGGCCAGCCATCTTGCTGGTGACACTCCTCTATCCCAAGACGCAGCCCGGCGACACCTTTGGGCGCCGGTTGCTTGGGCTGGCGGGGATTGGAGTAACGGCGCTCGCCGTCATCTGGGCGCTCTATCGCTTTGACTTTGGGCCGATGGCGGACGGGCCGGTGGACGTTCCGCTGCCCGCGCCCTTTTATTGGCAGCAGTTGTACAACACCTTCAACCGCATCGTCGGTCTCCAGGGCGCCCGCTACGACTTCTTCTGGGGTGAGGCGTCCAACCAAGGCTGGTGGTATTATTTCCCTGTGGCGCTGGCGGTCAAGACGCCCTTGCCGCTGCTGTTCTTGAGCGTGGTGGGTCTGGTCATCGCCAGCAGCCGGGCGGGCTGGCGGCGGAGCAGCCTGCTCTGGGCGCCGCCGTTGCTATTTTTGTTGTTGGGGCTGACCGGCGTCTTGACGATTGGCTACCGCCATATCCTGCCGGTCGTTCCCTTTTTGACCCTGATGGCAGGCTACACTGCCGTGACTGCTACAAACATTGCTACGATGCGTCGCCGCAGATGGGCCGTCGCCGGGCTTGTGCTGCTGCTTGGCTGGCATGGGGCTGGCTCACTCCGTCTCTTCCCCCATCAGGAAGCGTTCTTCAATGAACTGGCGGGAGGCTGGTACAATTGGAGCAATCTGCTGGTCGATTCCAACCTGGACTGGGGGCAAGACCTGCCGGCGCTGCGCCAGATTATGGATGAACAGACGATCGATGAGGTCAACCTGGCCTATTTTGGGAAGGCAGTGCCAGAGGCGTATGGGGTGCGCTACCGGCCACTGTACGGGTATCTGCGTTTTGTGGAGGGCACTGAACTCAGCGCCTACAATCCCTACACACCGGAGCCGGGCTGGTACGCCATCAGCGCCACGAGCCTGCGATTGGGGCTGCACCAGGCAGACAGCATCGACCTGTACGCCTACTTTCGCAGCCGCCGCCCAGACGCCCGCGCCGGCTACTCGATCTATCTTTATCACCTGGTGGACCCGCCCGATTTGACCGTGGACCGGCGAGTTGTAGCCAGCGAACCGGTCTACCGGCTTCCTCCTGAAGCGTTGGGCGTTCAACCAGGGCGCCGGGTGCAGGTCAAATGGGTACAGGCAGCGGATGTGACCGTTTTCCCGCTGGGTGAGGGTTTTGCGCCGCCGGAGGATGGCGGCTACCATCCTGTTGGCGCCAGCTTTGGCAACGTGATGACGCTGTTGGGCTATCAGCAAACTGCGCCAATTGCGCCAGCCGCCCTGGCGCAGTTGGTGCTCTACTGGCAGGTTGGATCGACACCCATGCCCACGCCCGCACCTATACGTGGCGCACCGCTGGCCGCCTTTGTCCATGTGACGGAGCCGGGCGATCCAGAAGCCAAGCTGGCGCAATTCGACGGCTGGCCCACGGCGTTGCGTGGGTTGGAACCAGGCGATGTGATCGCCCAGCCGGTGGAGTTGGAGATCGCACCCACAGCCGCGCCGGGCGCCTATGATCTGCTGGCCGGGCTCTACTCTCCCCAGTCGATGGACAGGCTGCCGGTGTTGGGGGGCGCGCAAGGAGCGAACTTTGTGCGGCTGGGTCAATTGAGGATCGAAGCAGAATGAGGCTACAGCAGGAACACAGAGACCACAGGGGAACTGCTTCTCTCCGTGTTCTCTGTGCAATCTCTGTGTCCTCCGTGTTCCTGCTTTTACCCGGTAATTCCTTACGGCCGCTATGATTGAAGATCAGAAGCTGGAATCTGGCATCGTACACGAGACCGGCGCCTGGCGCACCGCCAACGCTACCTATGAGTACGCCATCGCCGGGCTGATCGGCCTGGCCGGGGCGCTGTTACTGGCGACGGCGGGCGGCTGGGCGCTGGGATTGCGTGCGCTCTGGACCTTCAGCTTCATGATGTTTATCCCCTGGCCGCTCCGCCTCGCCCTGGCCGCCCTCCTGCTGGCAGCTACGTTGATCCCGTTCCTCCGGTTCTATTCCGCATTCCGGCGCGCCCTCTGGGCCCGGCATTCCGTGTTCCGTGTTCCGCCCTGGCTGGCGCCGCTTCTCGCAGGTCTGCTCTTCTGGCTGCTGCGCGAGCGTACCTATCATGGCGATGCGCTGCTCAAGCTCGAACTCTTGCGTGAGCGGACGATCCAGACCGATCCTTATGTCTGGAAGGAACCGCTGGACAGTGTGTTGGTCTATTCCGCCACCGCTCTGTTGCGGATGTGGGGGCAGCCGCCGGAGACAGCGATTGCCCTCCTGAGTGTGCTGGCCGGCATGGCTTACATGGCTGCTGTGCTCTATGGGGCGGCTGTGCTGGCGGTGGACAACGGACAGCGTACCCGTTACTTGGTGGGCCTGCTGGCGTTGGGCAGTGCGCAACTCTGGTTTGGACATGTGGAAAACTACAGTCTGGTGACGGCGTGCGCCTTTGCGGTGACAGCGCTGGCGATTGGCTATCTGCACGAGCGCAACCGGCTCTGGCCGGTCGGGCTGGCGGCGGGATTTGCTGTCAGTTTTCATCCTCAGGCTGCTTTTACCCTGCCTGCGCTTCTGCTCCTCTTGGAGAGGCGGGACTGGCTGCGGCAGGGGCTGGTTCTGGCCGGCGCAGGGCTGGCCGGCCCGCTGTTGACGCTTTTGAGCCTGAGGGCGTTGGACGTGCCCTGGCCGGCTGTCAACGGTGGCTTTGCGGGCGATGATCAACTCTTTCTTTCTCCGGCTCAGGCGCTGGCACCCGCTCAATTATGGGACGCCCTCAACAATCTTTGGCTCATTGCACCGCTTGCTCCGCTCTGGCTGGTCTTTGGCGGCTGGGCATTGAGCCAGCGCACGCTGTGGCAAGCACGTACCTTTCGCTATCTGACCGTCCTGGCGATGGGGCTGTTGTTCTATCATTTTACTTTTCAGAACGACCTCCCCCGCCCGCGGGATTGGGATCTCTTTGCCATCGTCGCCCCTGGCCTTACGCTGTGGGGGTTGTGGGCCTGGGAAGCGTGGCTGGCTGTGCGGCGGAAAGACCCTCCCCGCTCCAGCCACGCAATGATGTGGCCGGCCTTGACCTTTGCCGTGCTCTTTGTGCTGAGCTGGGTGGGCATCAATTCATCCCTGACGCTAGTTCGCCCACGGAGTGACGAACGCGAAATCTACGCCCGCTATCGTCTGCTGGACCTGACCACCTTGCTGCCCCAGGCCGTGGTGACGCCGCCTGACCCCATCTGCGCCGAACCGGTTGGGTGCGAGCGGGTAACGTTGACTCACTTCACCATGCCACAGGACGGCGACACCCGGCCTGTAATCTTTGCCCACGCACCGGCTCGCATTGTGCTGCCGCTGGCCGTGCCAAATGAGCGAGCGTTCCTCTGGCTCAGCCCGGCGCTCGACCCAGAGGCCTGGGGCTGGGGTGGGGACGGCGTTACCTTCAAGGTGGCGGTGGCGCGTGATGGGCAAGAGACGACGCTCTACACCCGCCACCTCAACCCGGCGGAGACATATGACCTGGGCTGGCAAGAGGCGCTCATCCCACTTGACGCCTACCGGGGCGAGCGCATCGACCTGATCCTGAGCACCCATCCCGGCCCCGCCAACAATGACGCAGCCGACCGCGCCGGCTGGGGGCTTCTCTGGCTCCTGCGCGGCACCCCTGACGTGCGTGGCGAATCGTAATGCGTAATGCGTGATGCCTAATTCCTAATCCTTAATTCCTACTTCCTACTATGACACACAAACCCACTTTACTCGGCATCTTTGCCCACCCTGACGACGAAAGCTTTGGCCCTGGCGGTACACTGGCCCGGTACGCCGCCGAGGGGAAGGATGTCCATGTTATCATCGCCACTGATGGCATCGCCGGTTCGATCGAAGACGCCAACGCGGTCAACGGCCACGCTACGCTGGCGCAGGCCCGCTCGCGCGAACTTTCCAACGCGGCGGTGGCGTTGGGCGTCACCAGCATCTGGTCGCTCCCCTATCGCGACAGCGGGATGCGCGACTCGGAAGACAACCAGCACCCCGACGCACTGATCCAACAACCGGTG
>QEUW01000798.1 GCA_003577005.1 Chloroflexota bacterium
AAATTCCCTCTTGCGCGGTGCGCTTTGTCAAGCGGTGAACGCCCCAATACTCAAGCTTCCGCAAGTGAAGAGCATCTCACGAAGTCGGGCTGATGCGCCAGCCCATGCCCACGCGTGAAGCAGGTCATTCAGCGCGTCACAAGGGTGGACACGCAGCGCATGCGCCTGCCCACCCTTGCGGATGTCATCCTGAGACTCAGTGGAGCGCCCCGAAACCTGAACCTGCCTCAAGGTCAGGCGCAATAATGCACCACCCGCCAAGGCCCCAACTTCACCTGGCAAAACCCGGTAAGTGCTGGGCTTATTGTTGTCTGACCGTTCTCAAGACGCGCACTTTCCAGTATCATCCTTGCCCATATACCAGCATGCATAACTCCGGAAGCGAGGGCGACGTGCGCTCCGACTCAAAGGAAGGTCGATGAAGTTCTGGCTACGAACGAGACAGGTCCCCAGCCTTGGCATCATCCTATTGGCTTATGTAGCTTTTATCGCCTTGGGTCTGCCCGATGGATTAATTGGCGTCGGCTGGCCGTCGATCCGAGCTGATTTCTCGATCCCTCTGGATGCGATTGGCCTATTTCTAGCCGCTTTTGTCGCCGGTTATATGATCTCGAGCTTCCTCAGCGGGGGTCTCCTCGCACGGATGGGCGTCGGGCGCATGCTTGCAGCGAGCTGCTTTCTTACTGGAACGGCGCTGATCGGCTATACCCTCGTCCCGCAGTGGGGGATGATGGTCGCGCTCGGCGTCTTCGCCGGGTTAGGAGCCGGTGCGATTGACGCAGGGCTGAATACCTACGTGGCAGCGCATTTCGGTGAAGGGCTCATGCAATGGCTACACGCGAGTTGGGGCATTGGCGTCACTATCGGCCCGATCTTGATGACGTTTGGGCTGACCACACTGCACACGTGGCGGTTTGGATACCGAGCCGTCGGTGTATTTCAGATTGCGTTGGCGGCCTGCTTCGTGCTGACTCTCGCCATGTGGAACAACAACCGTAGCTCCGCCAGCAGCGAGACGAAGGCGCGACTGACGGATTACCAGACGCCGATGCGAGAGACGCTGATGCAGCCTCGCGTGTGGCTGAGTGTGTTGTTGTTTTTCCTCTATGTCGGCGCAGAAGGTGGGCTCGGGACCTGGACCTATACCCTGCTAACCGAGTCGCGCGCGGTGGATCCGGCGCTAGCCGGGTTCTTCGCAGGTAGCTACTGGTTTACCTTCACCATTGGCCGGATCGTGGCGGGCCTCGTCGCCAATCGGATGGGAGTTGACAGGCTTGTGCTGGGCGGGCTAGTAGGGGCGCTATTGGGTGCAGGGCTGCTGATCTGGAACCCCTCTGAACTGGCCAATGTAGCGGCAGTAGCCATCATTGGGCTGGCCATTGCGCCCATTTTCCCGGGTATGATGTCGGGCACCAGGGTTCGGGTGGGCGACCGCCACACGGCCAATACCATTGGGATGCAGATGACCGCGACAGGTTTTGGCACGGCGGTTATCCCCAGTCTGATGGGTGTGCTGGCACGCCAGGCCACCCTGGAGGTTATCCCAGTCTGTCTGTTGGCAGTGTATGCGGGGTTGCTTGGCGTCTATCTCCTTGCAACCAGGCCGCAGAAGGTGCCTGCGGTAGCGATCTCGAGATCATCGCAGCACCTCTAATACCCGATCCCCGTCAGGACCAGAGAGCGGCTTGATCGGATCGGCCTCTAGAGATGCGCCCCGGCTCATCGCCACGCCAGTTCAGCCGATCGATCCACACCAGCCGCGCTGGAGACGAAACTGCTCGAAGCTGAGTGTTGCTTGACAAACCCCATCACTTGCCCTAATATGAC
>QEUW01000799.1 GCA_003577005.1 Chloroflexota bacterium
CCCTTGCCTGGAATCACGCGCACGGGAATGTCCGCCAGCGCTGCGATCTTGCCCGCCCAGGCGCCGCTGGCGTTGATCGTCATTGTCGCCTCGATGCGCACTTCCTCGCCGCGCACCATGTCGCGCACCCGTGCTCCGATCACACGGCGGTCGCCGTCGCTGCCCTCGCTCAACAGGTCGATCACTTCGTGGTAGATGAGAATCTGTGCGCCGGCTTGTCGCGCCGCCTGCGCGGTGACATGCGTCGCCAGAAAGCTGTCCGCCGAGCCGTCGGGCACTTCGAAAACGCGGCTGATGCGCGGGTTGAGCAGCGGCTCGCGGCGCAGCGCCTCCTTGACCGGAATCTCCTCACAGGGGATGCCGACTTTGGCGCACGCCGCCTTGAATCGGTCAGGATAATCGCCCTCATCCTCCGGCGTGACGACAAAGAAACCGCTCGTATCCTCGATGCAGTGCGTGTGCGTGCGGCGCAGGATGCGATTCTCCTCGATACACTCGATGGCGCTCTGCGGGTCTTTGACGGCGTAGCGACCACCGCTGTGCAGCAAGCCGTGATGCCGTCCGGTGGTGCCAGAGGTGAGTTCCCCACGCTCCACCAGGGTAGCTTTGAAGCCTCGCTGGGTCAAATCGTGAATGACCGCCGCGCCGGTTCCCCCACCGCCGATAACGATGATATGGTAATCAAGCATAAATTACACTCCTGGTGAAACATAAACTAATCACATTTCACCTCGGAAGATGGCCCAATAGCCATAATTTATCTGGCTAAAATTTGGGGGAAGGAAAAGTGAATTCCTTCCCCCATCCTGTTAAGTAACTGCTACGCTTGCGGTTATCAATAACAGTTTAACCGCTGACAGGCGAGGCGGAGATTAGCCTCGCCCCCGTCTACTGCCTGCGTTTACCTGATTAGTGTTCAACCCACTCAAAGGTGCGGGTAACGGCCTTCTTCCACTCTTTGTAGAGCTTGGTGCGAGCCGAGTCATCTTTTGAGGGTTCCCAGGTCTTGTCCATACCCCAGTTAGCCCGCATTTCGTCGGTGTTCTTCCAGAAGCCTACGGCCAGACCGGCAGCATAAGCCGCGCCGAGGGCGGTGGTTTCAGCGACCTTGGGCCGCACGACCGGCACGCCCAACACGTCAGCCTGGAACTGCATGAGCAGGTTGTTATAAACCATGCCACCGTCAACCTTGAGCGCCGTCAGCGGCACGCCGGAGTCGGCGTTCATAGCGTCGAGCACTTCGCGGGTCTGGTAGGCCGTCGCTTCGAGGGCGGCGCGGGCAAAGTGACCCCGGTTGACGTAGCGGGTCAAGCCGGCGATAACACCGCGGGCATCGCTCTTCCAGTAGGGGGCAAAGAGGCCGGAGAAAGCCGGGACAAAGTAGATGCCGCCGTTGTCGTCAACCGTTTTGGCCAGGTCTTCAACATCACTGGACTTGTCAATCAACTTCAGGTTGTCACGCAGCCATTGAACCAGCGCGCCGGTGATAGCGATTGAGCCTTCCAGGGCATACACCGTGGGCGAGTCTCCGAACTTATAGCAAGCGGTGGTCAGCAGGCCGCTCTTGGAGGGGACAATCTTGGTGCCGGTATTGAGGATCATGAAGCAGCCGGTGCCATAGGTGTTCTTGGACTCGCCGGGGCTGAAGCATGCCTGCCCCACGGTCGCCGCTTGCTGGTCGCCCAGGTCACCGCAGACCGGGATGCGTCCGCCAAAGGGGCCATCAGGTAAGGTATAGCCATAGATCTTGGGGTCGCTGGAGGGGCGAATTTCCGGGAGCATAGACTTGGGGATGGTCATGGTGGCGCAAATGGCGTCATCCC
>QEUW01000198.1 GCA_003577005.1 Chloroflexota bacterium
CCACGGCCCGCGTGGCCGACGCCGGTACAACATCGAGCAGCTACGCAGAGACGCCGCAGCCCTGCAATTGCCCTTTGACGAAGAACAGGCACGGTCGATAGTAGAGAGCCGCTAAATGGAACTCCTAACACGCGGCGAACGCTTGTGAGCATCAACCCGCCAGGGGCAGAATGGTTACCCTGATGGCAATCCTGGTGTTTGCCATCGTCGTTATCGGGCGGGCCTACCCGCGCCAATAGAAACGAGCGGCCCCACCCGTCCCCGCCAAGAGATCGGTGAGACCGCCCGCTACAACATTTCGTCCCGATCCTTAACCGGGACAGCACCTTGACAACCGACCTACCCGACCGACCACAGCGCGTTATGGTCACCTGCTAGGTAAACGACATCGGCGCGCTATGTAGTAGGTCTAGGAAAACACCTCGCTCGTCTGCTGTCAAAGTTAGGGCGCCAGATGGGGCTCGAACCCACAACCACCAGATCCACAATCTGGTGCTCTGCCATTGAGCTACTGGCGCCACACACGAGGGCCGGTTAGGAATTGGTTCACCTGCAAAGAGCGAGCGGGCCGGGACAGACGCCTGCCCCGGCTTGGCTGGGGGACAGGGATTCGAACCCCGATTGACGGATCCAAAGTCCGCGGTCCTGCCATTAGACGATCCCCCAGTAATAGTAAATTGTGAATAGTGAATTGTGAACTATGAATGACAAGCACTCACTCTGCCAGCACTCCCACTTCATTCACAATTCACTATTGATAATTCACAATTAACCATTAATCTGGTGCCGAGACCCAGGATCGAACTGGGGACACCAGCATTTTCAGTGCTGTGCTCTACCGGCTGAGCTATCTCGGCAAAAAGGCCGGCAGTAATGCCGACCTTTAGAGCGGGCGATGAGATTCGAACTCACGACCTTCTCCTTGGCAAGGAGACATTCTACCACTGAACTACGCCCGCATGGTCAGTTGTGCGTGCCACCCTACTGGTTTTACTTCTACGCTAACTTCTTGCCCTAACTTGATAAACGCTTGTGGTCGGCGGGAAGTGGACCCGGTCGGATTCGAACCGACGATCTTCTCCTTGCAAAGGAGACGCCTTCCCGCTAGGCCACGGGCCCGGAATAATAGTAAATTGTGAACAATCAATTGTCAATGCGTCTTATTCTGACTGCACACAGACGGCCTACTTAACTATTGACAATTCATCATTGACAATCGACTATTACCGTGGTGCCGACGAGAGGACTCGAACCTCCACACCTTGCGGTAATAGATCCTAAGTCTATCGCGTCTGCCATTCCGCCACGTCGGCGCTCATCAACGACAAAGACAACCGCATTATACACAAACTTGCTGACCCATGCAAATTGAAGACAGATTTGGTACCCCCGATTCTGTATGTGCCGTCATCTGTCTCAGCTGCCCAAAGGCAGGCTGGCGGTTGGTGGTCTGCCAGGTGTTACCTGGCCTCGCCCGCACCGCTGCGACGAGACCGCACCTGCACCGCCTTGCGGCGTCTGCCAGCGCGGCCCACTCGCCTTGCTTCCAGTTGCACGCTCGCCTAGCCGGACCCATTACTGCGCCCGCTGGTGGGCTCTTACCCCACCCTTTCAGCCCTTACCCCTGACCCTACATGCGCTTCGTTGTTGGACAAAAGCCACATCTCGGCCAGAGGCGGGATTGCTCTCTGTTGCGGTTGTAGTCAGACGCTCTGTATAGCGCCCGCCCTCACTTGCTGTTTCGTGAGGCAACCTGGCTTCTGCACGTACAGAAGACCTGGAAGTCGGGAAGTTCCTCTACACCTAAACCTCGGTTTCAGGTGCAGCGACGGCTCAAATCTGTCTCTATTTACCTGTTAAGTTGCACATTACCATCTTGCGCCGAACGCGATAAATCTCTTCGTGCCCGTTCGTAGATTCTATCACGAATAAGGGGCACTGTCAAATTTTTAGGCTTCGCCGGGTGCATACAGGATCACGGGCCGGTAAGAGATGGTGGCAGCTTGCCTACCCTTGTTCGGAATCAGCTAGAGCCAATTCCGGCTGCCGGGGACCCTCCACCCACACCTGCCCGTCGGACCAGTTCTCCTCTTTCCAGATAGGCACGATGGCTTTCAGCCGCTCGATCGCAAACCGGCACGCCTCGAACGCGCCGTCTCCCCGGTGCGGAGAGGCTACGGCGATGACGACGCTAGGCTCGCCGATCTCGATCCGCCCTACCCGATGGAGGATGCTCACCCCCTGAATCTTGGGCCAGCGCGCCTGGATCTCGTCGCCGATCTGCGCCATCATGCGCTCGGCCATTTCGGTGTAGGCTTCATAATTGAGAAAATCTGTCCCGCGCATGCCATTACCGGTCATCGTCTCACCGCGTACGATACCGGCAAAGGTAACGATGGCGCCGCAGTCGGGCCGGCTCACCCGCGCCGCCACATCGTCGAGCGAAAGCGGCGCCTGCGTGATTTCAAAGAGCTTTCTCTGATCCATTCTTCCCTCTCTGCAAAAGTCTATAAATACACCCCGATGTTGCGACCACCGGAGACCGGCGGGAAGAAGGCGACCTCATCCCCCTCGACCAGGGTACGCTCCAGTTGGCCATACTCCATATTGACAGCCGCATAGAGCGTGCGACCGCTCAAATTGAGATTCGGTTCAGCACGCTCCAACTGGGCAATCAAGTCTGCAACTGTGGCGCCCGGTGCGAGCTCGACCTGCTTCTCTTTCCACCCGGCCTGTTGCCGCAAAGTGGCAAAGAGTCGGACTCTGATCTGCATGTTTACTCCTGTCTGTCTTCACCCGAGTGCTCCGCCCGCCGCCAATCGCCCGACTTGCCACCCTGCTTCTCAACCAGGCGCACGTTGCCGATGACCATTCCCTTTTCCAGCGCCTTGGCCATGTCGTAGATGGTAAGTGCGGCGACGCTCACCGCAGTCAGCGCCTCCATCTCCACACCGGTCTGGCCAGCGCAGCGAACGGTGGCGGTGATGACCACCCGGCTGGCCTCGTCGTCGACGGCAAAATCAACCGCCACCTTGCTCAATAGCAGCGGATGACAAAGCGGAATCAGCTCGGAGGTGCGTTTCGCCGCCATGATGCCAGCGATGCGCGCCGCCGCCAACACATCCCCTTTGGGCACGGCGCCGTCGCGGATAGCCCGAAGCGTAGCGGGCTGCATAAGGACTTCGCCCTGGGCCACGGCGATGCGCGATGTAATGGCTTTATCCGCCACATCGACCATTGCTGCGTGGCCTTGTTCGTCGAGATGAGTAAGTTGCTGGGACATCGGCCCTTTCCGTTCACACATTGTCGATTAGGAGCGCCGAGACCGTGGCGCCGGTCGCCAGTACACCCTCGGCTTGGGGCAATTCGAGCAGGGCGTTGGCCGTACGCAGGCTCGACAGCCGGCTGCTGGACTGGTTGCCGGTGCTCTGTGCTCGGTACCCACCCAGACCGCCATGGAGCGTCGAATCCCACTGCAACGTCGCCCGGTGATACTCGGGCCGGTAGGGGTCGAGCGCCAACGGCTGCGCCAGGACAGCCTGCACCCGCCGCAAATTCGGCTCCGGCCAACCGGCCAGCGCCCGCAGCGCCGGTACAGCCAACAGATAAAAGGTCACCAGACTGCTCACCGGGTTCCCCGGCAAGCCAAAGACCAGCGTACGCTGCCCCTCGACCGCAACCGTGGCAAAGGTGACCGGTTTGCCCGGTTTCATGCGGATGCGGCCAAAATGGACTTGTCCCTGGCGTTCCAACAGTGGCTTGACCAGGTCGAGGTCCCCCATAGAAACGCCACCCGTGGTGAGGAGCATGTCTGCACTCGTCAGGCCGCACTGTATTCGTTCGGCCAGTTGGTCTTGCTCGTCGCGACCGATGCCCAGGTCGACCGGCACCCCGCCTGCCGCAACGACCGCCGCCATCAGCGTAGCGCGGTTGCTGTCGCGGATCTGGCCAGGGCCGGGTGTCTGGTGAGGTTCAACAAGCTCGTCGCCGGTAGAAAGGACGGCAACCCGTGGCCGCGGGTAGACCGGCACCGTGGCCGCTCCCACCGTCGCCAGGAGACCGATTTCAGCCGGGGCCAAGCGGGTGCCGGCGGCCAGCACCTCTTCACCAGCGGCCACATCTACGCCTACCGGACGCACGTCTGCGCCCGGCTGCACGGCTTGGCGGATGCGGACGCGCCGTGCGCCGGTGGCAGGCAACGGCTCGGTCTCTTCCACCATCACCACCGCATCTGCCCCCGGAGGCAGGGGAGCGCCGGTGGTGATGTAGGCGACGGTTCCCGGTGCGATCGTAAAATCTGCCAGCCGTCCGGCTGTGGCGTCGCCGACCACCGGATAGTCACCCGGCCCATCGGCGGCGACGACGGCATAGCCATCTTTGACCGAGGCCGGAAAGGGGGGCAACGGATCGCGGGCCGCGACCGGTTCGGCCAGGATCAGCCCCAACGCATCGCCGAGTTTGATCGTCTGTGGCGCCAGTGGTTGCGCCTGCTCTAGCACAATTGCCAACGCATCGTCCACTGAAATCATGGCATAGGGTGATTCGATCTTCTTCATTCCATATTACCCATTGGTGTGGCAAATAAATTCCACTTCGTTGCCGTCCGGGTCGTCGATGTACATCGTCCGGCTGGCGAGGACCGGATGTTTGCCGCCGCGCGGTTGATAGCCGGCTGCCACGAACCGTTCGTGTTGGGCGTCGAAGCGGTCGGGCGGCAATTCGAAGGCCAGATGGTGTAGTTGATAGCCACTGGGTTTTGCTTTGATGTCGCCTGGTTTTGGCACGAGCACGATCATCTGCGGGATGCCCGCTCGGCCTTCGCCCGCTTTGAGAAAGACATTGGGCAGGTGCGGCGGCGAAATAACCTCCAGCCCCAATAAATCGCGATAAAAAGCCAACGCTCGCTCTTTGTCCGCCGTCCAGAGGACGATCTCAGCGATCCCGACAATATGCCCCATTGCAACCCCTCCTGCGTATGATGATCCTGAGCCCGGCCTACCAGAACAGTAGTCTGGTAGCCGTAGACGATGCTGGCTCAGCCGCCGTTCACGTGAATTTCCTAGTGCATGTTTAACAGAGCAGTTTGGCATTCATCTTCTAACGCATCAAGGCCGCGGCGTCATCGGCCATGGTGACGGCGAGGACGCCCGGCGCCTTTTTGAGTGCGCGGACTACTTTAGGGGTACCCTTGACCAGGAGTATGTTAAAACTGGTGGCGGCGCCAATCGAATCCACTTCGCGCGCCAGCCCCTGCTCTTCGATCCATTTCACCAGTTCATCGCGATGTTGGCGGGCGTTTTCTTCCAAGATTGCGAGTTTTTTGCGACGGTCAAAGCGCGCCAGTTCTGCTGGTTGTGGGCGCTCTACTGTCACCAGCGCATCGACCAGCCGTGTGCGCTGGTGACGCAATGACGAGCGTTGCACATGATGCTCCTGCATAGTGCCTCCTGTAGGCAAACCACCTACGATGGTGCAAAGCGGGCAAGGCCAGCGCCCACCCGTTCACGCGGAGCGTCGATCCGCAGCGCCTGTTCCAACAGACATTGGCGCAGATCTAAGACCCGCATACAAGGGTCGGATTGGGCGACCAGCGCGGCGATACCCGTCACATAGGGCGCGGCCATGCTTGTGCCGCTCATGGTGGCAAAAATGCTGCGGCCATCGATCTCCCGTTCCAAACAAGAAAAGATATCGACACCGTAGCCAGCCACATCGGGCTCCGGCATCAGCGTAATGGGCGAGATGCCCCCCCCGCTGAAAGCTGCCGGTTCGAGCGCAAAATCGACCGCCCCCACCGACAGACTCTCGTTGAAATAGGCCGGCGCGCGGACCGAACCCGGGCCGTCATTGCCGACAGCCACGACCGGCAACACTTCCAGATCGGCCAGCGTCGTGATGATGCGCTGGACGCCGACAAAGACCCGTTCGATCTGCACATCGACAAGCCATTCAGGTCGAAAACCAAGCGAAAGATTGATGATCGTGGGCTTGGCGAGATTCTCCTCCAGGCGAAATTTGGAGAGCATCCAGTCCAAAGCATGGATAATACGCTCCAGACTGGTGCGCAGGTTCTCGCTCTCGATCACCGAGGCGACCATCAATTCAACAGCCGGCGCCACACCGACCCGCTCGCCAGCGACAATACCCGCCACATGGGTGCCGTGACCATCCACATCGAAGCCGCGACAACTGCGCAGCCCCTGGCGGGTAGGTTCTAACGGTACGTAGCGGAAATCGATACGCTTGCGGCGCAGCTCAATATGGTCGGCGTCACAGCCGGTGTCCAAGATCCCAACCAGCACCCCAGCGCCAGTCAAACCCTCCTGCCGGGCAAGGCGGATACCGGACTCCTCCGGCCAGGTGGGGGAGGTGAGTGGCCACCGCCGGTAACGCCGGCTGAGGCGCGCCTGGGGCAGGCTGAGCGGAAGGTTTGGGACAATAATATGGTCCGGGTCCAGGATCTCCATCGCCCTTTCGGCCACCGCCGGGCTTGTCGTCTGCACCACGTAGGCGCCGACATAATCAAATTCTTGAAAGGTGTGGTCGAGCGGCGGCAACGAGTTCACGCGATGCACCTGACGCAGCCCTGCTCCCTGGAGGTCGTCAGCGACCGTCTGCTCTGGCGCCGTCTGGACAAAGGTGTGGCGTTTGTCTTCGATCGACAACCGGTCGAGTGTTTGAGCCGCAACAGGCGGCGCTTTACGGACGGCGATAAACTTTGGCATCGCGCTTCTGATTGTACCTTCCTTTCATCCTTATTTTACACCATCTTTGCCCATTTGCCGATCTTCTCGCGCGCTACTTTGCGCGCCATCGACAAAGCAGTACAATGGTTGTGCTATGTTTGGCAGCAAGATCGAATTACCCACCAATCGACTCATGCGCCGCACAGGCCACGATGCGCCCGCGGTCGAGGTGATCGCTATGGCAAAAGAACGGCTGGCCAGGATTGTTCAGGTTGCGTCCCGGTCCAGCGCAGGTCACGATGACTATGCGCAGGTCGATGAGCGGCTGCATGTCGATCGACTGTCCAGCGCCAATGGAACGCAACCACCACCGCCCGCCGCCGGCTACGCAGCACTGACCCCACACCAGCGCGGCCATTTTCTCCGCTGGTTGGATGAACCCGATGCTGCAGCGCCGGCTGCCTTTCAGCAGCTCTATCTGGCTCAACTCGAGATCAATTTGCTGGAGGGAGGCGCCAAAGCAGCGCCCTCCCTCCATGAACTGCGGCGGCTGGGGCGCACACCTACCTGGTCCGGACACGAAGGGCTAGGGCGCACTGTGCTCCTGGGCTACTGGCTGGCCCAGGATGGCGCCGGGCTAGCCGAGTGGATGGGCCAGGCAACCCTGTCACCCGCGCTGGCCGGCATTAGCCTGGGTTGTCAGGCGCTTTTAGGCGCCCCATTGCGGAGCGAACAGATAGGTCCGATCCTGGCAAGTTGGGCCCTTGCGCCGTGTACAGGAAGCCACACGCTATGGAGGCTGCGTCTTCGCTCGTTGACGACTAACCTGGAAAGCGAGCCGCTCCAGTTTGTACTGGCCCAACTAGGTGAAGAAGCAGTGCGCCCTCGCCCCTGGCGCACCAATCACCGCGACCTGCGACTCGCGTTCCCCCAACCCGACCTGCGGACGGTGCTCGAACCTTACCTGGCGGACGCGCTGGCGCAAGGGCAATCGGTGCCCGAACCACCACAACCGGTGGCAGAGCAGGCAGAGGCACCAGCAGCCGAAACGTTCGGGTGGCACCTGATCCTCGAGTTTGGGCAGAGCCGCTCGGAACTCTTTCACTTTGCTCTGACCATCGCCCAGCGCCAACCTGGCTTCCGCCAGCTTTTGGACGAGAACCGCAACGTGGTCTACCGGGTGCTCTTCAAACGGAGTGAGATGCGCACCTTCTGGCGACTGTGGGATTATGTTCAAAGCTGGTCCAGCGCACGCGTCTATCTCAACGGTCAGGAGCTCGACCGGTGGAAGGTCTACCCCTATTCGCAGTTTATGCGGTGAAGGATGAAACACGAACTTGACATCTACATCCGCGCCCGTTATCCGTTGCTCTGGGTGGTCACACCGGAGGAGGAACGGGCGCTGGCAGAGATCGAGACGCTAGCGCAAGAGCAGCGCAAACGGCTGCTGTTGTGGAGTTCAACCGTTGGGCTGATCAACCCGGCGCTGACCGGCCGCGCCGACACCAGCAAGCGAGATCCCCTCGCCCTGCTCGGCACGATCCTGGAGGATGGCGAATCCTGTATCTGGGTTCTGCGCGACTTTCACCCCTTCCTCAGGGACCCCAACGTGGTTCGCCGACTACGCGAGGCCGCTTTTGGCCTGCGCGCCAGCAATAAGACCGTGATCCTCCTGGGGCCGGTGCTCAAGATCCCGATTGAGTTGGAGAAAGAGGTCACGGTTGTGGACTTTGATCTGCCTGGAGCCAGACAACTAGAAACCTTGCTTGAAGCCAAGATCGAGGTCTTGCGGCGCCAGGACAAAGTGGTGGTTGAACTGGACCGGCGCCAGCGTGGGCTGTTGGTGCGGGCCTGTCAAGGTCTGACCGAAAACGAAGCGCAAGACGCTATCGCCAAAGCCGTGATCCAGGCCGGCGGCCGCCTCGACGGCGACGCCATCGAGGCGGTGACGGCGGAGAAGCAACAGATCATCCGCAAAAGCGGGCTGCTGGAATTCTACGCCAGCGAAGAGGTGCTGACCAACGTCGGCGGGTTGGCGACGCTCAAAGAGTGGTTGCGCAAACGGGTGCGCGCGTTTAGCGACGAGGCCCGCGCCTTTGGCCTGCCGGAACCAAAGGGAATCCTGCTCGTCGGGGTCCAGGGGTGTGGCAAGTCGCTGGTCGCCAAGGCTGTCGCCAATTCGTGGCGGCTACCGCTGTTGCGGCTCGACGTGGGCCGGCTCTTTGCCTCGCTGGTCGGCTCCAGTGAAGAGAATCTGCGCAGCGCCATCAAGGTGGCCGAGAGCATCGCTCCGGTGGTGCTTTGGGTAGATGAGATCGAAAAGGGCTTTTCGGGCGTCGGCTCCAGCAATGTCAGCGACGCCGGCACTGCGGCGCGCGTCTTTGGCAGTTTTATCACCTGGTTGCAGGAGAAAGAGAAGCCGGTCTTTGTCATCAGCACGGCCAACGATGTGAGCCAGTTACCGCCCGAACTGGTGCGCAAGGGCCGCTTTGACGAGATCTTCTTTGTCGATCTGCCCGACGCCACCGAGCGCAGCGAGATCTGGAAGATCCATCTGACTAAACGCAATCGCGACCCAGCCCAGTTTGACCTCAGCACGTTGGCGATGGCGTCGGATGGTCTCTCCGGCGCCGAAATCGAGCAGGCCGTGGTTGCCGGCCTCTATGAGGCGTTCGACAAAAACCGGCCCCTCATGATGGGCGATCTGCTCGAGGTTTTGCAGGAGACTGTGCCACTCAGTCAGATGATGGCGGAGGAGATCGACGCCTTACGCCAGTGGGCGCGCCAACGAGCCCGGCGGGCATCCTAAAAACAATCCGCGTAATCTGCGAATAAACTCTGTGTCATCTGTGCAATTTGTGGATCACCTTCATGTCTCAAGAACGTTTTGAATGGCTCGAGATCCCCGACGAACTCGACCGCCCTAAGAAAAAGCAAAAAGAGAGGAGCCCTGAGGCTCTCCTTGGCAAGCGTTGCCCCCAATGCAACTGGCTCGACGAGGAGACGGCTACGGTCTGCTTTCGTTGCGGCTATCGCTATCACTTTGACCGTGATATGGCCGCCCGCATCGGCGAGCTGGGCGTCACCTTGCCGCCGCGCATCATCGAGACGCCACAAAACCTGGAGAACTTTTTTCGCACGCATGGGCGCATTCGCCCGCCGGAGCCGTTGCCTCTCTTTCAGTTGCGCGCCCAGGCTGAACGGCTCCGGCTCAGCCGCGGCTTTGATGAACTGGTCTGTCTGGAGTCGATCAGCGTCGAGCATTATGAACACCAGCTCGAAGCCGCCATCCGCGCCCTGCGCGACATGCGCGGGCGCGCTTTGCTGGCCGACGAAGTGGGATTAGGCAAAACCATCGAGGCCGGTATCGTGATGAAAGAGCTGATCCAGCGCGGGCTAGTGCGCTCGGTGCTGGTGCTAACGCCGGCCTCGCTCACCGAGCAGTGGCGCGAGGAGCTATCCGCCAAGTTTCACGAAGAGTTTACCGTCATGTCCACCCCGGCGCAATGGGCGGAGGTCATCGCCGATGAAGCCGGCCGCTGGATCGTCAGCATGGACCGCGCCAAGCTCGACCGCCATAGCCAGGGCGTGCTTGCCCGCGAATACGACCTGTTGATCGTCGATGAAGCACACAAGCTCAAAAACCGCAGCACGCTGATCTGGAAATTTGTCAACCAGATCCGCAAACGGTATGTGCTGTTGCTGACCGCCACACCGGTACAAAATGACCTCTTGGAGCTGTACAGCCTCATCACCATCCTGGCGCCGGGGCAACTGGGGACGGTGCGTGCCTACCGTAACCATTTTCTCGAACAGGCCGACACCCGCCAACCCAAGAACACACGCTCGCTGCGTCGGCTGCTCAACGATGTGATGATCCGCAACCGGCGCAGCAAGGTGGATGTCCAGTTCCCCAAACGGCAGGCTGCCATCTACCATCTGGAATTGAGCGAACGAGAGTGGCTGCTCTACAGCGATGTCACCGACTACATCCGCCGGCGATTTCGCAGCGTCGATAGCAACAAGCATCTGCGCCTCACGTTGGTGACGCTGCAAAAGGAACTGAGCAGCAGCCCGCAGGCGGTGGCCGCCACGCTGCGCAAGATGGTCAATGACCGCGCCCACAGCGACAACACCCGCGCCGAACTCCAGCACTTTCTCGAACTGGCCGAGTCGATCCCCATTGGCCGCAAACTGACCGCGGTGCGCGAACTGCTCAACCGCCACCCTGGCAAATTTCTCATCTTTACAGAATACCGGCAAACACTCGAAACAATCGTCCGCCAGTTACAGGCATGGGGCATCGGCGTCGTCGGTTTCCACGGCGGGCTGACCATCGACCAGAAGGAGGCGGCGGTGGCTGCCTTCCGCGGCAACGGCAGCCGCAACGACCCCGTGCGCGTGATGGTGAGCACAGAGAGCGGCGCCGAAGGACGCAACCTCCAGTTCTGCCACCAGTTAATTAACTATGACCTGCCCTGGAACCCCATGCGCATCGAGCAGCGTATCGGTCGCCTCCACCGGCTGGGCCAGGAACACGATGTCACCATCTTCAATCTGAGCTGCAACGAGACCATCGAGGCGCACATTATCGAGCTGCTGGCGCGCAAGATCCGCATGTTCGAACTGGTCATTGGTGAGCTGGACTTGATCCTGGGCAATGTGGAGGGGGCAAAATCATTCGAGGATCTGCTGCGCGAGGCGTGGGAGGCCAGCCAGAGTGAGAGCGATCTGCGCCGACGGCTGGCCGCGCTAGGCGATGCGCTCACCCAGGCGCGCACTCGTTACGAAGAGGTGCGTGCCACCAACCGTCTGTTGGATGATGCGTTGAGTGAGTAAACCTGGCTGGCAAAGCCAGCACCAAAGCAGGAACACAGAGTACACAGAGAAGACGCGGAGAACACGGAGTTTTTCTCTGCGTACTCTGTGGCGCCTCTGTGTTCCTGCTTTTTTTGTTTTCTATCCAATGACTCGGTGTTAGGAAATCATTCAACGGATGCCGGCGCTGCGCAACAGTTCATCGGCCCAGACAGCGCTGTCTCCTTCGAGGGGGGGCGTGGCTTCGGCCCGGTAGTTGATGCGCAGGTCATAGCCGGCCCGGTCATAGAGTTCGTGCAAGATCGTGTTCAAGTCAACGAGCGGTTCCTCGTCGTCCTCTTGCAGCGGCAGGCGAAACGACGGGATAGGGTCGCGCACAGTAAAGGCATAGAACAGGGCGCGCGGTCTGGTCAGCGCGGGGCTCACCAGAATGCTATAGTAGTACACCGCCTTTTCGATCTCGGTCATGCGCATCCCGGCGCGCAGTAGATCGATCTCGACCAGGTTGGTCATCGAATCGATGATCTGTCGTCGCTTGTTCAGATACTGAACCCGCCCTTCATTCAATCGTTTGTTGCCGGGCGAGAGAATTTCGATCAGGGTGACGACGCGGGCCGTCTCTTCCTCGCTGTTGTTCGCAGCAACTGCTGGCGCGCCGATTTCCTGAACTTCCAAATAGGTCTCGCGCACACGAGGCGATGGCGGCAGTTGGATGGTCATCGGCTCGGCAACGGTTGCCGTCGCCTCTCTAGCCTCTATCGGGGCCGGCCGATAGAGGCCAATGACGGAGGCATCAGGGATCGTCACAAATCCCAGCGTTGCCGGGTCATCGAGGTAGGAGCGCTCCTGGACGGCGACGAAATAACGTGGACGCAGCAACGGTGACAGCGCATCGCGTAAGGCCGTGATGAGACTGTTATGCACGTTGGGCCAAAGAACCGGATGTTCAAGATAGGGATCCATACCGGGAAATGGAGTAGGCATTTCTTTCCTCGCTACGGTACAATGAAAGAGGACCACGCGTGGTACAGCCCACTGGCAGTATAACATTTGTTCTGGAACATTTCAAGAGAGACTTACCCATCTTCTTCATCCACCAGAGTGAGTACATGACCATCATCGAACAATTCAAGAGCGAAGCCGAAACCCTTTTCCCGCAACTGGTGGCCTGGCGCCGCGATTTCCACCGGCACCCCGAACTGGGCTTCCAGGAGGTGCGCACTGCCGGCATCGTGGCGGATCATCTGCGCGAGCTGGGGCTGGAGGTGAGCACCGGCATCGGCAAGACCGGCGTCGTCGCCGTGGTAGAGGGGGAGACGACCCCAGCGGATGCACCCACCGTGCTGTTGCGCTTTGACATGGATGCCCTGCCGATCCACGAGCAGACGGACCTCCCGTTCCGCTCGCAGAATGACGGAGTCATGCACGCCTGCGCCCACGACGGCCATACCGCGATTGGGATGGGTGTCGCCCAACTGTTGGTGCGCCATCGCCACGCGCTGCCGGGCCGGGTGATGCTGGTCTTCCAGCCTGCCGAAGAGACGACGCGCGGCGCCCAGGCCATGATCGCCGATGGCGTCCTCGCCGACCTCAAACCGCAGGCGGCCTTTGGGTTGCACCTCTGGAGCCGGCTGCCGCTCAACCAGGTGATCGTCCAGCCCGGCCCGCTCTGGGCCAGCGCGGGGCGCTTTACCATTACGGTTCATGGTCGCGGTGGTCACGGGGCTGTGCCTCACGAGACGGTGGATGCGACGCTCGTGGCGAGCCAGATCGTGGTGGCGCTTCAGAGCATTGTCGCCCGCAATGTAGACCCGGCGCAGACGGCTGTGGTGAGCGTGGGCGCCCTGCACAGCGGAGATGCGTGGAACATCATCTCGGGCAAGGCGACGCTGACCGGTACGGTGCGCAGCTTTGATACCCAGGTTCACCAGTTGCTGGTCCGTCGCCTGACCGAGATTTCCCA
>QEUW01000199.1 GCA_003577005.1 Chloroflexota bacterium
CGCAAAGGCGGCGTACAGCTCGGCCAGCTCCCGGGCAAACACCTGCATTGACCACCCGTCCGACACGATATGGTGCATCGTTAGGAGAAAAACATAGTCAGCCTCTCCCACCTGGATCAATGTGGTGCGTAAGAGAGGCGCCTGCGCCAGATCAAAGGGCTGGCGCGCCTCCTCAGTCGCCAACCGTAACGCTTCTGCCTCGCGGACCGATGCCGGTACTTCCCGCAGGTCAAGGAGGGGGAGAGGAACCGCGACGCTAGGCGCGATCTGTTGTTGTGGGTTTCCATCTTTTGCGATAAACGAGGTACGCAGAGATTCATGCCGTTGCACCAGCTCGTTGATGCTCTGCTCCAGCACCGGAACATTAAGCCACGTTCGATAACGGAGCGCCAGTGAGATGTTATAGAACGGATTGTCGGGCACAAGCTGAGCCAGGAACCAGAGTCTTTGTTGGGCAAAAGATAAGGGTGAAGGATCCCTTCCCTGCCGGCGGGGAATTGCCGCGGCCGGCGTGCCGGCCCCCTCGCGTTCTTTTAGTAATTGTTCCAACAATGCACGTCGATCGGATGTTAGTTCAAACAAGAGCTTACTCATATCACAAGCATCTCCGTTGAAACGGGTCAAGTAACAGTCAACTGAGGTCAACTGCTAACATTTCTAGAAGCTGTTCGCGTGCACTATGGATAAAGAAATGATTGCCAGGCAGCATCCGTAGATGAAAGGTATCTTCCGTTTGTTCGCGCCAGGCTTCCAATTCCTCTCGCCTGATTTCTCTATCCTCTATTCCGCCAAAAGCCATGATGGGACAACTCAAAGGACGCTGGTAGATGTGGGTGTATGTTTCACAGACAGCAAAATCGGCGCGCAAGGCCGGTAGAAGCAGTCGCGTCAACTCTTCGTTCTCTAGAACCTCATCCGGCGTGCCTTCTAGGCGGCGCAACTCAGACAGGAACTCTCCATCTGGCAGATCGTGAATGGCTGGATCAGGGTCAGGGAGCTGAGGAGCTCTGTAGCCTGACACGTACAGTCGCAGCGGACCCATGCTGTTCCGACGGCGTAGTTCCCGCGCGAGCTCGAAGCTGACCAGCGCTCCCATGCTATGACCGAAGAAGGCAAACGGAAAATCATTCAGATATGGGTGGAGATGATCCGCGAGGGCCGGGATCAGGGCCTGCAAACGATCGTAAGGCTTTTCCGCCAGCCTGTCTTCTCTACCGGGAAGTTGGATGGGGCAAAGCTGGATGCCAGCGGGCAGGTCTTCCGCCCACGTACGAAAGATCGAGACCCCACCTCCCGCATATGGGAAGCAAAAGAGGCGTAGGTGCGGCTCTAGGCGTTGCGAGGATTCTCTAATCCAGGAACTGTGTATCTGAGGTCTTTTTGTGGAATTGAATGGTGGTTCTTCTGGCGCAACGTCAATCTCAGCCGCTGTAAGTTGCTTCATAATCAACAAGCCATCACACGTGGCATCCAGGTACTGAGCAGTCTACACGGATGACATCGATTGAGCCGATCCGTCGGAGAGCCTGCCGGCGACCCCCCTAGAGGCAGCAGCCAGCCAACTAGCCATACTAAGGCTCTGGCTAATCGCCGCCAGTGTCAGCGCATTCATTTCTTCTAGATCACTCTCCACCCACGCCTGGCGCACAGACTGTAAATAGGTCTGATATGCCTCTTGTGTGCTTGCCTGCAAATCCGCGGATGAGAGGGACTTTTCAATGATTGCTATGTACGCCTTCCACGCGTCCACCATCCGCGTACGGATTTCATGCTCCATCAATTCCTGTAGCACTTGAGCATACTTCTGGTACACCACAGCGCCATCCTGCTGGACTTCCGGCGACATCCAGACCGGTTGGAACGCCTGTAGAAAGGTGGCATAGGCGGAGAAGAAACGCTCAACAGTTTGCTGGTTTGGTTCGGTTGGGTGAGCTTGGGCTTCCGCTTCGCTCATTTTCTTAGACCCTTCTTCTGTTGAATCTACATCAGTTCTGGTAAACAAAACGGACAATGAGGCGCCTCTATGTTTGTCGCATTTTATCGCCGCTAGAAATCGAGGATCTCCTCTCCTTCTCAATTCCTCAGAGGCGGCCTTTATTCCTGAGATTTGGGGCAAGCTGAACTACTGGCTCAATACCAGCGCTGAGATACTTGCTGGGGAGGATCAGACTTGCTGTCCACTCGATGGCGCAGCGGCTTCCATATAGGCTGCCGATAGCCAGCGCTGGCGTAAAGCCCCACCTGCAGCGGCGGTTAATAATGCGGCAGCCGTAAAATTCTGAGCGACAGCAACAAGTGTATTCGCGTCAGGAACCTCAGGATCTTGCTGAGACAAAGCCTCCTGCATCGCTCGAATGTAATCGCGATAGGCATCTCTCATCCTCTGCTGAACTTCCTCAGGCGCCAATGCTACACCTAAGTCTCGCAGGTATTTTCGATACGCTTCTACAGCCTGTTGCTGAGCGTTGATTGGATTCCAAGCCTGCTGTAGTGCCTCCACATATCCTCGATATGCATCGGTAACATGTTGTTGTGCCTCGGCAGGCGCCCCGGGGGCTTGCAATGCTCTTAAATAGTTCTGGTACGCATCAGAGACTTGTTCCTGCATCTGTTGTGGCGTCCACACCTCTCTCAATGAATTCATGTAGCTGCTGTAAGCCTCTGAAGTCTGCTGCTGAGTTTGTTGTGTTGCCCATGCCGCCAATAAGTTTCGGGCGTAATTGTAGTAAGCCTCTGCAAAACGCTGCTGCACTTCCCTGCTGGAGGCTGCCTGCTGTGCTTGCTTTTCCATGTTTTCACCTTCCGTTTCCATTTCCCTCTCCTTATGAGGTGGTGTCACTTTGGATCTGCGTTGAGCGCGTCTTCGTGGCCGCTTTTCTTCTTCAACATTGGGCTCAGTATCATTCACGTGGATAACCTCCGATTTCATCCGACCTTTTTCCACTTGAGTTAATGAGAAAAACTGGTTGATCCACTTCTCACTCACACTGATTATCCCACTGCGCTGCAAGTTACTTTGCTGACAATCGAAATTAACAGAAGAATAAGATTGATGAACAGGGGAGTGCTGGTACAGTGAAGTAGAGGCAGAAGAATGTCCAAGATTCGCCAACAGCGATGCAGTACTGCAAATTGCTCAAGGGCAGGAAAATCTGAACACTCTGTGAGGCAAATGGAAAGGACGAAGGCGAAAGAAAGTTGAAATGATTATGAAGTGCAAAAAAATGATATTTACATTTTAGCACTTTTGGAACCTGCTGTCAACCCCTCGCAAATATGTGATAATTTTCACAAATAAGTTCTTACAACTGATACCCTCTCATTCTCGGTCGTTCGCGCGATGCAACGTCTCGACCCACACTTGGAGCTGTTTCTGGCTAACGATTTGATTGACAAGATACGTTTGGGAAGAAGCAGCAGAGGTGGTGGTTATCTGGAAAGGTCCTGATCGATGCTACAAGAGACTGGGGCAATATTGAAAGGGCTTTCGCCCTGCCGGAAGGAATTAAGCCAAACCAACAACAGTCAACTCGATTTGAATGAGCAGGCTACTGAGGTTAAAGGCCTGCTGAGGTGCAGTTCTGTAGCTAGTTGTTGAAGAGGATGACGCTGCCGGCCGTGCATAGGTTGTACTGCACCAGCTTATTGGCAGTGAACGGCAGCCGTACGTTCTTGGGCGGCTCCCCCTTGGTCACCAGATAACGCGATGGGTCATCCTGATGCCAGGTGTCGATCCCGGCGCCGGGTGGCGTCTTGAACGACTTGTTGGCGAAAAGGGTTGACTGGATACAGATGATATACACAAACCAGACAAAATCAGCCGCGCAAGGCAAACCCCTGGACACCCTCAACGAAGTAGCTTTGCAGACGCAAGAAGAGGATGATCAACGGCACCGTGGCGACCGTCGCCAGTGCAAACGAGAACGGGTAATCCTGCAAGATCGTTCCTGGCGGGTAGCCTTTTACCTGGGCGCCGACAAAGAGCATCCGCTGGATACCCAGGGAGAGGGTCCAGATCTGTTGGTTGCCCGAGCTGACGATCAGCGGCCACTGGTAGTCGTTCCAGATCGCCACAAACTGGAAGATGACCAAGACCGTCAACACCGGCTTGAGCATGGGCAGATAGACATGCCAGAGCACCTGCATGGTGTTAGCGCCATCGACGCGCGCCGCCTCCTCGAAATCGCCAGGGATGCTGTAAAAGGTCTGGCGCAGCATAAAGATGTAAAAGACGTTGACCAGCCCCGGAATCAACAACGCCGGCCACTCGTTGACAAACCCATGCCCACCCTGGCCCAGCCAATCGTTGCCACCGGCGCCGGGGAAGCGCGCCATCATCACGTAAGTGGGGATCCAAAAGACGATGCCTGGAATCATCAACGAACTGAGCAGGTAGAGAAAGACCAGCTCGCGACCCCGAAATCTCAGGCGGGCAAAGACATAGCCAGCCAGCACCGCAATCGCACCCGGCACGACGATATACCAGACACAGCGGATGATCGTATTAGCGATCCACTGCCACAGGGCCACGCGAGCGCCAAATTCCGGGCGGAACATCACGCTGTAATTTTCCAAGTAAACTTTGGTCGGGATCGGCAACCACGGGCTGGCGTAGAAATCCTCCAGGTCGGTCAGCGAACCCATAAACGCATAGACCATGGGAAACGCCATCAGGACGCTGCCGGTGATCAGCACGGTGTAGATAAAGACCTGCCACCCACTCACCCGTCTACGCATTCTCCCTCCCTTCGCACCACTTGAGATCGTAATCTGCTCACCCCATCACCTCCAATCTCCGGTCCCCAGTCTCTGCACTCCACCCTTACGACTCCGCCTGACCGCGGCTCAGCAGACGCATATTGGTGATGCTAAAGGCTAGCAACACTACCGCCGTAATCACCGACCCTGCCGCGGCCAACCCCAACCGCGTGTTGACAAAGGCGTCGTTGTAGATCTGCAACAACATGACATTTGTCGTGTTGGAAGGCCCACCCGCCGAGATGAGCAACACCGACTCGAAGATCTGAAAGCTGCCGATCATCCCCGTCACCATGACAAAGATCACCATCGGCCTCAGCAGCGGCAGCGTGATGTAGCGCAACATATCCCAACGCCGCGCGCCATCCACCATGGCCGCTTCGTAGATCTCACGGTGGATGCCCTGGAGCGCCGCCAAAAAGAGCACCACCGGCCCGCCAATGCCACGCCAGATCGAGTAGAGGATGATAAAGCTGCGCATCCACGCCGTACTCACCGTCCAGATGACAATCGGCTGGCCCAACGCCTTGAGAATGGCGTTGAAGATGCCATCGTAGGGCGAGATGAAGGCAAAAAAGACCTGCGCCGTGATAGCCGCCGAGGTGAGGGTGGGGATATAAAAGGCGGCCCGATAGGCGCCGCGGCCAAAGACTTTCTCGTTGAGCAACAGCGCAATCAAGAAGGCCAACGTCGTCTGCACCACCAGGATCACCACGGCAAAGAGGGTGGTGTTAAACAGGATCAATGGATAGGGTGGGCGCAGATAGGTGCGATAGTTCGCCAACCCCACCCAGACCGGACTTTGGTAGACCCCACTCCAACTGGTAAAGCTGACATACAGGTTGGCTACCACCGGAAAGATAAAGAATGCCGAATAGTAGACCAGGATCGGTGTCAGGATCAGCCACGCCTCAAACGGTTGGCGATGCCGGTGCCGCCAGCGCGTCCACCGTTCTCGCAGCGACAGGGGTGGCAGCGCGGTCATGCTCTGCTCCACCGATGCACTCATGAGCACTACTCCTCGAAGTTGATGCGTTGCACACACAGTGTGCGCTGCACCTGCATCCTCTTGCGGCGCCAGAGGTGCATTGCACCCGTCAGGCACGATGCACCATGCTGGCGCCCCTCTTCCGACAGCCTCTGGTGACTCGACCCTGTTAGGCTTGCATGGCCGCCATGGCGGCGTCCTGCGCCTCGTCCATCAGTTGGAGCACCGGCTCTTCGGTTGTCAGCAGCTTTGTGATCAGATCGTTGTAGACGGTCCAGATCTTCTGCGGATCTTTGCGCCACTGCGGCAGCACGCCCAGGTCGGCGTTGAGCAGCAGATCGATGAAGATCAGGTCGGCGTCGCTGGCGCTTTCCTTGAGTCGTTCGAGCGCGCTACGGGTTGAGGGTTTCCACCCAAAGATGGGCGCCACCAAGTCTTGCACGTCGTCTTCGAGGAAGCAGCGACAGAGGTAGAGCGATTCCTCTGGATACTTTGTCTGCGACATGACCGACTGGATCACGTTGCCCACCACACCGGTCGCGGGGATACCATCCTCGTCGGGGATGGGGATCGCCGAGTACATGGCGTTCTCCAGCCCAGTGTCCTGGGCCCATTTGACATGCCACGAGCCACAGATCTGCATGGCCGAAACGCCCTGGAACAACTGGGTATAGACCTGTCCCTCATCAGGGTTGAAGCTCAGCCCGGGCGGTGTAAAGCGGTGGAGTTCGCGCAGGAAGGTCAACACCTTCTCGCTCTTGGGGTTGTTGAACCAGGGCTGTACATCTTCGGTCGCCAGGTCGGCGCCCGCCGTCTTGCTGTAGACGGCAAAACGCAAGATCCCCCCGATGAGAAAACCCACCGGCCCTTGCAGCGTATAGCCATAGTATTCGCCATTGCCGGCATTGGTAATCAGCTCGGCCTGTTCGAGCAGTTCGTTCCAGGTTTGCGGCGGCGTGGTGGGGTCGAGACCGGCCTGCTCGATCACGTTCGGGTTGCGCTCAAAGGCAAAACACCCAGTGACCTGCGAGATGCCATACATCTTGCCGCCGGTGACCGCCGCCGCATAGGTGCCCTCGATGAGATCATCCTTGATGTCGGCCACCAGATCATCCATCGGCAAAAACGCGTTCTGCTCTGCATAGGGCTGGATGTAGTTCTCGCCGACGATGATGTCGGGCGGGGTGCCGCCGAGCAGCGCCGTCACCAGGTTCTGGCGCAATTCCTCATCCCACCCCATGTTGACAAAGGTAAAGGTCGCATCGGGGTACTTGGCGTTGAAATGGGCGAGCACAGCATCCTGATACGGTTTTTGCGGCTCATTGGCCGGGTCCATGCCAAAGAGGCTCCAGCCAATCACCTCGACGGGCGCGGTGGCGGGCGCCGCGGCGCCCTGGCCCGGTGCCTGCGCCGGGCCTGAGGTGCAGGCGGCCAATGCCGCACCGGTGATCGTCACGCTGGAAAGTTGAAGAAAGCGCCGGCGGGACAGACTCTGTGTGCGCATCATGTTCCGTTCCTCCTGATTCGGTTTTTTACTCAATTTGGACAAAAGGGAGTGTTACGCCGTTCTACGGAAAGAATGACCGGGCAATTGCCCGTCTTCCAGGCGCCAGTAGCTCATGACCGGACGCTCTGCCACAGGCCAGAGATCGCTGGTTGTCCACCATCGTATCCGCAGCTTGAGTAATACCATATCTGCATTTTCATTGTCAAATCGTTTTCAAACGCCCCAAGATGCCCAAGAAGCAAGATTTTTGGGAAAAACCTCGCTTCTTGGGCATCCTTGGTCAAAAAGCATTCGCTAAAGTTTGCCAATAAACCAGCTACGGCTACCATCCACCTACAGTTTGAGCCATCCGGCGGCCATCCGTGCTATAATTGAGACATGACCGCTAAGATGATCGATTTTCAGCAACGTCGCCAACTGGAACAGGCGTTGGCTAATCTGAGCAAGACAGAAAACGAACTGGAACTCATCGAAGCTGCCCGGCGGATCGCTCACGAGTTTCCCTCTGAAACAGTTCTGCCGGCGCTTATCCGCCACCTGGACACCGCCGACAGCCAGACGCGCGGCGGGTTGGGCCATCTGGCCGCGCTCTTACCTCAAGAAGAGGTGACCGATGCCCTGCGCAGCGCGGCAGCCGACCGGCGGCGCAGCCCCCTGGCGCGTATGACCGCCACAGCCATCGCCCAGCGCTATTTGGGGGTCGAGTTCCCCGCTGCGCTCACCGGCGACCTCAACAGCGCCGGTGACGCCGCCTTTCAAAGCCTGCTCGAAGCCATCACCGAGGGCAAACGCAACCGCCACATTCTGCTCGAATATGTGGAGCAGATGCGCGAGTTGAGCGAGGAGATCGCTTTCCTGGTGATCGAGGCGCTGGGCCGCACCCCTCCAGCCGATCAGGTGGAACTGCTGCGCCTCATCGCCCAGGATCACCGGCTGCCAATCGCCCGAGCGGCGTTGGCCGCACTGGAAGCGCTGGCCTCAACCGAGGCAGGGCCACTGGCGATACGTGCGTTGCACACGCTCCAGTTTGTGCTGCCGGAGGATCTGGCCGCTCTGGCCGAGCGCAACATCCGCAAGCTGCGGATGGCCGGTCGCCGCCATGAACCGCTCGAGCCGGCCGGCTGGCGCAGCCTCCTCAGCCCCGCCGATCCCAACGGCAACCAGACTGTCTGGTTGGTCAAGACGCCGGTGGAACAGGGGGAGAATGGTGTGTTGCTTGGCTTCACCGTCAACCTGGGCGTGGGCGTTGTCCGCTTTTTTGGCAGCGAAAGGGTGGAGACATCTGTATTGCCGGCGGCGCAACCACCCGGCCAGTTGATCACCCTCAATGACGACAGCGGCGGGCAGACGACCGTCCTCACAGCACCGTTTGACTACGGTCGCTGGCTCGTGGCTGAGGCCATCCAGGCCCACCTGGCTGCGACCCCTCCGCAAGCTCTGCCCGGTGAGTTGCAACTGTACAATGACCTTATCTGGCAATTTGCGCCTCCACACCTCGCAGAGGAACTTCAGCCTTTCTGGAAGAGTGATGCGAATGTGGGCGCCAGCGCCCCCGAAGCGTTGGAGGCGGCGACCGCCGCCCTCTTTGCGCATCCAATCATGGCGCACTGGATGTTGCCGGGACATGCGATTGTCCAGGCAACGCCGGCAGCGGCGCGCCCGGACCCCACCTGGCCGCTGACCGAAATTGTTGGGGCACTGCTGCGCGAGATTGCCCGCTGGCCAGAGAGTGCGACATTGGGTCCTGCGCTCCAGCGCGCATTGCAGGGCCAGGCTGCCTGGCTCCACCTGGCCGGCGAAGAGGCGCTGGCGCAACAGGCGCGGCGCCTGGCGCAGGCCGTTCCCCACTTGTCGATCCCGCAAAACCCTGTTCTGGCGCAGATGTTGGCCCGCAGCCTTCAGCGCCGGCCACCAAGCGCACAGAGATGACCGCAGCAGAACTCATCCAGGCTATCCACAACAGCGCAACGCGCGCCGTCATCGTGACCACTGGCGCCGGGTCGCAGGCGCTGGCCGATCTGCTCGCCGTGGGCGGGGCTAGCCGCACGCTGGTCGAAGGGGTGATCCCCTATAGCATGGCTTCACTCGCCGATTTTTTGGGCCACACGCCCGAACAAGCGGTGGCCGCCTCCACTGCCCGTCTGCTCGCCGGCCGGGCGCTCACCCGCGGCCGCTGGTTGGAAGGAACCAGCCCCGTCCATGTTGGCCTGGCCTGCACCGCCGCCATTGCATCGGACCGCCCCAAACGCGGCGAACACCGGGCGCATGTCGCACTCTGGCGCCCCGAACGGTTGGTGGAATTCAGTTTGCACCTGGAAAAAGGTGTACGCGACCGGGCCGGCGAAGAGGCATTGGTCAGCCATGTGCTCCTCAATGCCCTGGCCGATGCGTGCGGGCTGGCGGAGCGGCTTCCGCTTGCGTCAGGCGCCGGGGACCGGCTGGCGCGCGCGAGTTACGAGTACAGTGCGCTGGCCGACCAATTGCAGCAGGGCGAACGGTCCTGGTTCGGTCTGCGTGCGGATGGCGTGATTCTTTCGTCCGCAGAGACACCACGTGTCATTGTGGCTGGCTCGTTCAACCCACTACACGAAGGGCATTTGGGCATGGCGCACGCTGCCGGACAACTCTTGGATAGCCACTTGGAGGGCACGGTCACATTCGAGTTGTCCGCCGCCAATGTGGACAAGCCGCCGCTGCCGCCCGCCACCATACTCGACCGCATCGCCCAGTTCGCCGGGCGTTACCCGGTCTGTGTGAGCAATGCGCCCACGTACGTAGAGAAGGCGCGTCTCTATCCTGGCGCCACCTTTGTCGTCGGCTACGACACAGCGGTGCGCATCTTTGACCCCAAGTATTATCAGAATAGCGCCAAGCAGATGATGGCCGCCCTCGACGAATTGCGTGAGCAAGGCTGCCGTTTCCTGGTCGCCGGTCGCACCGATAGCCAGGGCATCTTCCGCACCCTGGCAGATATCGAGGTGCCACCCGCCTTTGCTGACCTCTTTCGCGCCATCCCCGCCGATCTCTTCCAATCAGATATTTCGTCGTCGGAGTTGCGGGCACAGGGTATGCGCGGCAGCCGGTGAGTCTGAGCGAAGGGGCTTTTCGGAAAAGCCCCGCTTCTTTGGTAAAATCAAGCGATATTGCCAAAGTAGACCACAAAGGAGAAGCGAATGCCCAAGCTGACCGGCGGCGAGGCGATTGTCAAGTCGTTGATTGCCCACGGTGTCGAGACGATCTTTGGTCTGCCCGGCGTACAGAACGACTGGTTCTACAACGCGCTCTATGACGAGAAAGATAAGATTCGAGTCATCCACACGCGGCATGAACAGGGTGCGGCCTATATGGCGTTGGGCTATGCGCAATCGACCGGCAGAGTAGGCGTCTACAATGTCGTCCCCGGCCCCGGTCTGCTCAATACGTTGGCCGCCCTTTCCACCGCCTACGCCACCAATGATAAGGTGCTCTGTCTCACCGGCCAGATCGCCTCGACCAGTATCGGCAAGGGTTATGGTTTGTTGCACGAGATCCCCGACCAGTTGGGGGTGCTGCGCTCGCTCACCAAGTGGGCCGAGCGGATCAACGCCCCGGCTGAGGCGCCGGCACTGGTGGCCGAAGCGTTTCGCCAGTCGCACAGCGGCCGGCCCCGCCCGGTCGGTCTGGAGGCGCCGCCCGATGTGCTCGCCGCCAAAGCCGAGGTAGCGCTGACGCCGCCGGTTCCACCTTCCTCTCCGCCGCCAGTGGATTTGGACGCCATCGACGAGGCCGCCCGGCTGCTGGCCGCGGCCAAACAGCCACTTATCTTTGTGGGGAGCGGCGCCATCGACGCCGCCGAAGCGGTGCGCGAACTGGCCGAAGTGCTCCAGGCGCCGGTCATCGCCAGCCGCAGCGGGCACGGCATCCTCAGCAGCCGCCACCCGCTGAGCCTGCGTATGCCCGCTGCCCATGTGCTCTGGCCGACAGCCGACGTCGTCCTGGCCATCGGCTCCCGCTTACAGGTGCCGCTCCAAAACTGGGGCTACGATGACGACCTCAAGGTGATCCGCATCGACATCGACCCAACCGAGCACCAGCGGATCGCCAAACCCGCGGTCGCTATCACCGCACGTAGCCAGGAAGCGGTGCCCGCCCTGGTGGCCGCTGCGAGCAAGTATGCAGGTGTTCGGGCCTCACGCCAGGAAGAACTGGAGGCGCTCAAAGCGGAGATCGATGAGCGCAGCGCCTTCTTGGAGCCGCAGATGAGCTACCTCAAAGCCATCCGCGCCGAGCTGCCCGAGGACGGTTTTTTTGTCGAGGAGATGACCCAGGTCAGCTATATCAGCCGTTTTGCCTTGCCAGTCTACCACCCCCGCACCTTTATCACCTGTAGCTATCAGGGGACACTGGGTTGGGGCTTTGCCACGGCGCTGGGCGTCAAAGTCGCCCACCCCGACAAGGCCGTGATCTCGGTCAACGGCGACGGCGGCTTTCTCTTTACCGTGCAAGAGCTTGCTACCGCTGTGCAACACAAGATCAATAGCGTCACGCTAGTCTTCAATGATGGCGCCTACGGCAATGTCAAGCGGATGCAGCAACAAAACTATGGCGGTCGTGTCATCGCCAGCGAACTGCAAAACCCCGACTTTGTCAAGCTCGCCGAAGCGTTTGGTGCGCAAGGGCTGCGCGCCCACACACCCGACGACTTGCGCCGCGCCATCCGCCGCGGGTTGGAGAGCGACCTTCCCACCGTTATCGAAATCCCCGTGGGGGAAATGCCCAGCCCGTGGCCCGTATCTATGTTGCCGAGGGTGCGTTGATGAATGACGATAGACGATGGACGATGGTCTATCGTCTATCGTCACTTCCACAAACAAGAGTGCCAAACCATGACCAGGAAAATCACCTTACTCCACACCGCCGCCAGCAACGTCGCCACCTTTGACCAGCTTTTGCGCCAACTGGCGCCCGATATTCCGGTCGAGCATATCCTCGACGAGAGCCTGCTGCAAGAGGCGCGCACAGCCGGGCAGATCACACCTGAGCTTGCCAGCCGCATCGGCGAGCGGATTTTGGGCGCCAGCGAAGAGAGCGCCGTGGTGCTCTGCACCTGCTCCACCATCGGCGGGGCAGCGGAGCAGGTACGTCACCCCAGCGCCGGGCCCGTGCAACGCGTGGACCGCGCCATGGCCGAGCGCGCCGTAGCGCTCGGTTCGCATATCGTCGTGGTGGCGGCGCTGGCGAGCACGCTGGCGCCCACCCGCGAGCTCGTGCTGGATGCCGCCCGGCAAGCCGGGAAGACGGTGACCATCACCGAACTGTTGTGCGAAGACGCCTGGGAGAAATTCGAGCAGGGCGACCAGGCCGGCTACTGGCAGGCCGTGGCCGATTGTCTGCGCCAACATGCGTCCACGGGCGATGTGTTTGTGCTGGCGCAGGCATCTATGGCCGGTGCAGCAGATCTCTGCGCCGACCTCTCGGCGCCCATCCTGAGCAGCCCGCGGCTGGGGTTGGAGGCGGCCATCGCAGCGTATCGAGCTGCAGTAGGTGGCGACAACTGAACTGTGCGCACATGAATCCACAACGACAAAACGATCTCTCCATCGTAGTGGCGACCGCCGCCGAGCTGTCGAGCCAGCAACGGCAGGAGATCATCGACCTATGTACGGCCGCTTACAACGAGGAGTTTACCTTTTTCTTTGCTGCGTTGCCCAACTCGATGCACGTTCTCGGCTATCAGGCCGGTCTACTTGTGAGCCATGCGGCCTGGGTGATGCGCTGGCTGCAGCCGGCCGGTATGCACGCGCTGCGTACAGCATACGTCGAGGCAGTTGCCACTGACCCGGCGCACCAGGGCAAAGGATACGCCACAGCAGTGATGCGCCATCTGGCCGGCCAGGTCGACGACTACGACCTAGCCGGCCTTTCACCGTCGGACCCCGCGTTCTATGCCCGCTGCGGCTGGGAGCTCTGGCGCGGGCCGCTGGCTATCCGCACGGACAATGGGCTGTTGGAGACACCCAACGAGCAGGTTATGATCTTACGTCTGCCGCGCACTCCCTCACTGGATTTGGATGCTGCGCTGAGCGCCGAATGGCGAGCAGGCGAACTTTGGTGAACAGGGATGGCGCCTCTTTGCGCCAATCAATAGTCACCTGGCCGGGAACCCCGGCAGCGCATCGCTGGTGATCCAGGTCGTCTGGCCGACTTTCATGGGACAGCA
>QEUW01000200.1 GCA_003577005.1 Chloroflexota bacterium
ACGGAATTTTGATAGCTGCGGCGTGCGCACGCCGCGGAGAGCAAGATCTACTTGGTCTGGTCCTGGCGCTACACGGGACTTTGACGGTTGTCTCCAGCAAGACCTCCGGGAGGCGCCCAGCGCCAACTTTGTCGACCAGACGATTTGTGGGCGCCTCCCGGAGGTCGGAACGGGTCCGCCGGGTGTAACAGCGAGTGTACTTATCGAAGGACATCATCATGCGTTTGAACAGCATTTTCTGGTGGAGCAGTTCGGTTTTGCTGGCGGCGTTGGCCGGTCTGCTCACCTATGGGCTGCTAAACCGGGCTGCACCGGTCGTGCAGGCCGTGGTAGCCGAAACACGCACGGTCGTGGTGGCGACCACCCATATCCCCTTCCGCCGCTCGATCAGTGTGGATGAAGTGGCGCTGCGGGAGGTGCCGGTCGAAGCGGCGCCGGAAGGCGCTGCGATCAGCCTCGAACAGGTGGTCGGTAAGATGGCGACCATCGACCTCTACGCCAACCAGCCGGTGCTCGTCCAACACCTTGCGACCCCCGATGTCGTTACCCAGCAGGTGGCGCTATCGGTGCCGCGCGGCAAGATCGTCATGGTCGTGCCGACCCAGTCGCAGCTGATCAGCAACCGGCTGTTACGCGCCGGTGACCATATCGATCTGTTGGCAACGTTTGATATAGAAGTCAGCCGCCAACAGGGCAGCGGGCCGCTGGCGACCAGCATCGCCCTGCTCCAGAACCTGGAGGTACATGCGATCATTCTCCCGGTGACCGCCCCTCCTGAGAGCGGGTCGTCGCTACCGGTCGAAGAGGGCGGCGTCTTTCGCACGTTGGATGAACGCGCCCAGTCCATCTTGCTGGCGTTGGACCCGCAAGATGCGCTGACTATCCGCCATCTCCTCACCGTCGGCAGTGTCCTCGACCTGGCGCTGCGCGCGCCCGACGACGAGACCGTGCTGACACCCGAAGTGGTGGACCAGTACTACCTGGCGCATCGCTACAAGATCGACCTGGTGCGGTGACGAGGCAAAGGATAGACCGCGGATTTGGCGGGTTGGCCTGATTTTTGCAGATAGCGCCACCCAAAGGCGCGCCCACTGGGCAACCGCCTGGGGGCGCAGCCCACTCTGTGACCAAAATCTGTGAAAGCTGTGGATAGTTTCTTTTTCCCCAATTGAGCAGAGAGGAGTCTGGCGTGATGCAACGCCAATCGTTACAGCTTGCGATCATCACTGAATACCCGTATCGGGCCGAGATGGTCGAATACCTGGCGGCGGGCAAGGGGTGGATGGTGCTCAGCCTGGGCGGGCCGCCCGACCTGGCAGCGCTCCACAACCAGCCGGTGGACCTGGTGCTTATCGACCTGGATTTGCCCGGAGCCATCGCGCTCTTTGGCGAGTTGGCAAGCAAATTGCCCAACACCCCCCTGCTGGCGCTGGCGACATCCAACCATCTGGTCCAGGTTCAGGAGGCCCGGCTGGCGGGTGCGGCGGACTTTGTGGCCTTTCCCATCCAGCACCAGCATTTTTTTGCCGCCATCGAGCGCGTGTTGCAGAGCGCCCAGACGCCACTCGCCACCAGCCAGACCGGGCGGATGATCGCCGTAACCAGCCTAAAGGGTGGGGTCGGGCGCAGCACGTTGGCAGTCAACTTGGCTGCGGCGATTGCCCGGCGCATACAAGCCGGAGTGCTCCTGGCTGAGGCGCATCACAGCCTGGGGCAGCTTGCCCTGATGCTAAACGTGCGGCCACGCCACCACTTGGCGAGCCTGGCGAGCGAAGCCAACCTTGACCTTGACCTGATCCGCGGCTATTTGCAGCCACATGCAAGCGGCGTCCAACTGCTGGCTGCGCCCGGCGAACCAGCGCAACTGGCCGACCTGACGCCAGACACCTGGCGCCAGGTGCTGGCGCTCTTGACTGAAATGGCGCCCTACGTGGTAGTCGATACTGCCCCCGTCGCCGATGCCGCGCTCGAACAGGCGCTCACCCAGGCTACTGAGCTGCTCTTGGTCTTGGACCCAACCATCGCCAGCCTTTATCAGGCGCGGTCGCTTCTTGAGATGTTGCGCAGCCAGGAAGCCATCAGCGCCCGTATCCACCTTGTGCTCAACCAGGCGGGGGCGCGCGGGGGGCTCAGCACGGGCGTTATCGAGAAACATCTCGGCGAACCGCTTGCCGTCAGCATAGACGCAGATGCACCGATGGCTATGTTTGCCTTCAACCGCGGCATCCCCTATGTGTTGAGTCACCCTCGCGCTGCGGCGAGCCGCCAGATCGAGCGGTTGGCCGAACATCTGGTAGAAGTACGGAGCGCAAGGCAGCAATCAGCCCTGCATCGCCTGCCCTCCTTTCTTTCCTTTTGGAGTCAGGGGCGCTAGGGCAAGGATGCAACTATGACGACTGGATTCTTGTGGCTCAGTTTGGTGGCCGGCTGGCTTGTCAACTTGGCGGTAGATACATTGCCAGAGCGGCGAACATACGGCGAAACCTGGTTTTGGTCGTTCGGCCAGCTACCCCGCCCTCTGTTCCAGTGGTTGGGGCTGCCGGTGGTCTGGAGCCGTTGCCCGCACCATCCCCTGCGCTATGGAGTCGTGTGGGTCGTTGCGGTGTTTCTGGGCTGGCTGGCCTGGCTGCGCAGCGATGGACAGCCGGCGGGTCTGATTCTGGCCGCGCAGGCCTGGTTCTTCCTCGCTGTTGCTCTGATCGACCTGGAACACCGCCTGGTTCTGAACCGTATGATTCTGGCCGCGGCGCCCCTCATCCTGCTGGGCAACTGGCTGACCGGCGCCCCTCCTTTGAGTGCATCTCTGCTGGGGGCGCTTGCCGGCTTTGTCCCATTCTGCGCTCTGGCCTTGTTCTCGCCGGGGAGCATCGGCATGGGGGACGCCAAGCTCGCTGCCCTCATCGGCCTGACCCTGGGTATTGGGGGTCTGGGTGGAGCGCTACTGGTGAGTGTCTGCGCCGGAGGTGGGGCCGCGTTGTACCTGCTGATCCGGAACCGTTTTCGGCGTGGGCAGACCCTGGCCTATGCACCCTACCTGGTGTTGGGCGTTTGGCTGGCGCTCTATCTTGATGTGGAGCGTTGGGGCCGGATATTGGAGCATGTAGGATGAATCTTGCTCTTTTGATTGCGCTGCTGGTGGCGGCCGCCGTCTTTGCGCTCTTTGTTGCGCTCCACCGCTGGCTGCGCTGGACACACGAGGTGTACGAGCGGCTGGCCGAATCGTTCGCCGCGGCGATGGTGGAGGCGCGACCGGCGCGCTCACTCTCCGAACCGCTCAACCGGCACCTGGGCAAACTCTCTATCGCCGCTCGCACCGAACGCCAGTTGGCAGCGGTCAATTCCAGTTTGTCCGTAGCCGAGTATTGGATGATACAGGGGGGGGCGGTGCTGTTTGGGCTGCTGGCCGGCTGGGTTATCTCTGGACAATTGCTCGGCGGCCTACCATTGGCCGGGTTAGGATGGACTTTGCCCGGTTTTGTATTGCAGATGCGCCGGTCGCGCCGCGCTCGCCAGTTTGCGGACCAACTGCCCGATATGCTTACGATGTTGGTTGGTTCGCTGCGCGCTGGTTATAGCTTGCTCCACGCCTGCCGCGTGATCCAGAAGGAGATGCCCGAACCGATGGCGAGCGAATTTGCCCAGATGTTCAAAGAAATCGCCTTGGGCTATACCATCACCGAAGCGCTGGACCACCTGGTCGAGCGGGCGGAAAACGAAGACCTGGAGCTAATTGTCACTTCGATCCACGTGCAGCACGAGGTCGGCGGGAGCCTGGCCGACGTGTTGGAGACGATCTCTCACACCGTGCGCGAACGGATCCGCATCTTGGGCGAGATCAAGGCCATGACCTCGCAGCAACGGCTTACCGGCTGGATGATGACGATGCTGCCGTTTGGGTTGGCCACCTTTATGATGCTGATCAACCCTGACTATATGATGGGGTTGTTTGCGCCCGGCTGGACGCTGGCGATCCCCATTGGCGCGGTGGTGATGATTATTATCGGCAATATTGTCATGCGCATGGTCGTCAAGATTGAGGTATAGACGATGGACGGATCCTTTCACCTGCTGATTGCGTCGCTGGTGGCGGCCAGTATTTTTGCCCTGGCTGTGGCGCTGCGCACCGAGCGTGAGCGTCGCCGCCTGGTCGTGCCCGATAGCCCGGCAGCGACAACCGCCCTGCCGACGCTGCGCGAACTGGAGCTAGCCAAACCCTGGCGCGAACGGCTGCTCAAGCCGCTGCTACGCCAGCTCCACGGTGCGGGCCGGTTGCTAACCCCGGGGCGCAATATCGAACAGTTGCAGCATGATCTCATCCTGGCCGGCCTTTTTGAACGGCTGACGGTCATCGACTTCTTAGGGTTGCGCATCCTGGCTGGTGTTGGTGTGGGGCTGCTGGCCTTCTTTGTGATGAACTGGCGCGGCGCCTTTTCTGCGGCATTCTTGCTTGGCCTGGCCGGTTTTGTGATGGGGCTCTACCTGCCCAACCTCTGGCTGCGCGGCCGCATCACACAGCGGCAGAAGCGAATCGCCCGCGCCCTGCCCGACGCCCTGGACAGAATGTCGATCTGTGTCGATGCCGGTCTCGGTTTTGAGGCCGCTATCCAAAAAGTGGCGGTCCAGGGGAAAGATGAACTGGCGCTGGAACTGCGCCGCGTTATCGGCGAACTGCGCTTGGGGATCCCGCGCGGCGAGGCGTTGCGCCATCTGGCGGAGCGCACCGGCGTTGCCGAGGTCGCCAGCTTTGTCGCCGTGCTGGTACAGGCCGACCAACTCGGCATCGCCATCCGCGATGTCTTGCACACCCAATCGGCCCACATGCGCATGCGGCGCCGCCAGCGAGCCGAAGAAGAGGCCCAGAAGGCGCCCATCAAGATGTTGATCCCGCTGGTACTCTTTATCTTTCCGGCCATGTTTGCCGTGATCCTGGGGCCAGCGATCCCGCAGATTCTGTCGTCTTTTTGACGAGCTATTCCGGGAAGGAGGCTCTTTCGCTCTTGTAGAACCTGTTTGAAAAGTGGGGTGACAACCGGTGCGTTGCACCTTTCAACGAAGTCAGCCTCCGAGGTGCATCGCACGCTTTGCGTGCAACACACCGGCAACGCAGCGTGCCAGGGTTGATGTGCATTGTACCTGCCCGGTGCAACACATTTGTTAGTTTTAGAGTAAAGTGACGGATGCTGTATCAACTGTTGTTAAAGAGAAAGAGACGCAAAGAAAATGTCCCCCCCCAATGGGTAGTCAAGGAAGAGCGCCTCCTGGGCGAAGATCCCCGCTATCTGGCGGCGCTGGCTGCTATACAGCATGGGGCCTGGTCGAGGGCGCTGCCCTTGCTGCGCATCCTGCGCGCCGAATATCCAACGGCTGCCGAGCTGCCCCTCCTACTCCACGAAGCTCTGCTCAAGGCCGAAGTTGAATCGACTTGGAGCGGCAAAGTCAAGGGCCAGGCCGCCCGGTTGGTGACGGTGCGAACGGTGCGTCTGCTGGTCTACCTGCTGCTGCTTGCCAGTCTGCTGGCCGGCGGTGTTCGGGTCATCAACCAGAGCCGGCAAGCGAGTGTGCGGGCTAACGCACAACGGGTGCAACTCGAACAGGCTCAGGCGGCGTTTGCCGCCGGTCGCTATCGTGAAGCGGTTGACTCCTACCGCCAGGTATTAGCCGGCAACCCCAATCTCATGGTGGCGCAGAAGGGCTTGCAGGCAGCGGTGACTCAGGCGGCATTGGCCAACGAATATGAAGTGGGGATCCAGGCGCTGGCGGCGCAGAACTATGACCAGGCGTTGGCGCTGTTGTCGGCGCTGGCGCAGAAGGCCCCTCACTATCGCGATGTTGAGCGCCTGCTTGAGCAAGCGCGGACTGCCCCGGCGGCAGCGCAACAGCTGGAGCAGGCAGAAACTGCGTTTCACGCCCAGCAATGGGACGCAGCCATCGAGGGGTACGAAGCGTTCCGCCAACTGGCGGTAGAAGACAAAGCCGGTACGGTTGCGCGGCAACTGGCGATTGCCTATCTGCGCGCCGGCCAGCAGATCGTGGCCCAGCCGGTGAACGACCGCGCACGATTGGCGCTGGCGCAAAGCTACTTCCGCCGTGCGCAGGCGTTGCCGGTCGAGAGCACAGGCGCACAAACGGAAGATGCGTTGCTCACCGCCTACCTGGCCGGCGACCGCGCCCTCCAACATGACAACCCGGCCCAGGCAGTCGCAAGCTGGGAGCCGCTCTATGCCGTGCGACCGGCCTATCTTGGCGGCGACCTGGTAGCGCAACTCTATTCCGCCTATCTACTTTTGGGCGACCGCACAGCACAACTCGGTGACCAAGAGCGTGCGCGCGCCTGGTATGAAAAAGCTGCTGCCCTACCCGTGGCAGACAGCAGTGGGGCACAGCGCCGGGCTCAGACAGTCGCCGCGACGGCAACACCGGTGCCAACGCCAGTGACCGTTGTTTCGGCGCCGGTCCACGCGGCGCCCCCCACCCCCCGGCCCACCCCATCGCCCACCCCGCCGGGCTGGGCTGCTTACAGCGGCTGGATCATCTTTCGCAGCAACCGGGGCGGCGCCGAGGGCCTCTATCTCATGCGGCCCGATGGCAGTGAACAACAGCCCGCCGCGGAGGTGGCAGCTATGTTCGACCAACTCTACACCCGCCAGCAGTTGACCCAAGATGGAACGGCTCAGGTCTACGTGGACCGGGCGCCCAACCGCACCGATTTTAACATTTTCCTGATACGCACCGATGGAACCGAAGCGGACGCCCACACCGTCATGCTGACCGATCTCACCGGCACAGACTACGACCCCGTCTGGTCCCCCGATGGCGTACACATTGCCTTTAGCTCCAACCATACGGGCAACGACGAGGTCTGGGTCGTTGATGCCCAGACGCGTGCGCTGCGCCAGCTTACGTTCAACGACTGGGAGTGGGACAAACACCCAACCTGGTCGCCCGATGGCAGGCAGATCGCCTTCTTCTCCAACCGCACGGGCCGGTCACAGATCTGGGTGATGGAGGGGGACGGCGCCAATCAACGCAACATCAGCAACAACGACTTTGACGATTGGGATCCTGTTTGGATCCGCTAAGGAGAGCGACCATGGCGCTTTTTGCCAACCGGCATGCCAAACCAGATCGGCAGCCGGCGCCGCCCCAACCAGTACCGGCGCCGGCTCCTACCGAGCCGCCCGAGAGAGTGGAAGAGCCAGTGGCGCCGGAGTTCAGCTATGCACTTTCACCGGCGTTCAAAAAGGTGCGCGAGGAAGTGCAACAATATCTGGTCAACGAGGTACGGTCGCCGGGGGAGCTGGGCGGTGCAGCAAAGCTGCGCCCGCTGATCGAGCCGGTCTTCAACCAGGCGCTGGAGGATGCCAATCTGGTGGTGAGCCGCGCCGAACGGACCCATCTTCTCGACACGCTTATGGCCGACATCTTTGGATATGGGCCAATCCAGCCGCTGCTCGACCGCGACGACATATCGGAAGTGATGGTCAACGGGCCAAACCAGGTCTATGTCGAAGAGAAGGGTAAACTGCGTCTGACGCCCATCAAGTTTGCCGACAACAACCAGGTGCTGCGGGTGATCGAACGGATCGTTGCACCACTGGGCCGCCGCATCGACGAAGCCTCGCCCATGGTCGATGCCCGTCTGCCCGATGGTTCGCGCGTCAACGCCATTATCCCCCCACTCGCCCTGGATGGGCCTTCGTTGACCATCCGCAAGTTTCGCAAAGACCCGCTCAAGATCGACGATCTGATTCGTTTTGGCTCGTTGACCCCTGAGTTTGCTCAGTTTGTCCGCGCTTGTGTCGTTGCCAAGCTCAATATCATTGTCAGTGGTGGCACAGGTTCGGGCAAGACCACCATGCTCAACGTCCTGTCGAGTTGTATTCCGCCGGATGACCGCATTGTCACGATCGAGGATGCCGCCGAACTGCAACTGCAACAGCCGCACGTCGTCCGGCTGGAGAAGCGCCCGCCCAATGTGGAGGGGAAAGGCGAGGTCACCATTCGTGATCTGATGGTCAACAGCCTGCGGATGCGCCCCGACCGCATCGTCGTCGGCGAGGTGCGCGGCGGCGAAGCGCTCGATATGTTGCAGGCCATGAACACGGGCCACGATGGCTCGCTGACCACTGCTCATGCCAACACCGCGCGCGATGCGCTCAACCGCATCGAGACTATGGTGCTCATGTCGGGTGTTGACCTGCCCCTGCGCGCTATCCGCCAGCAGATGGCCGCCGCGGTGGATATGATCATCCAGGTCCAGCGGATGCGCGATGGCAGCCGGCGTGTGATCCAGTGCGCAGAGGTGTTGGGTATGGAAGGGGAAACGCTCGTCATGCAAGATATCTTTGTCTTTGAACAGACAGGCATCGGCGAAGATGGCAAAATTGTCGGTGAACTCAAACCCACAGGACTCCGCCCGCGCGCCAGCGAGCGGATTGCTGCAGCCGGCATTTCCTTGCCCCCCAATATCTTTGGCCTGAACCTGAGGAAAGTATGAAAACAGAACGGCGGAAGCGCCGTCGCACGAATCAAAGCAACAGGGTACGCGTTCACAACGTCACCCGTGGTGTCACGCTGATCGACCACGGGCGCATGGCCGCTACCTTCTGGGCGCGCCTGCGGGGGCTGATCGGTGTTCGCCATCTAGCTCCGGGCGAGGGGCTGGTTATCACACCTGCCCACCAGGTCCATACCCATTTTATGGCCGTTGCGCTGGATGTGTTTTATATTGACGGCGCCGGTCGGGTCATTGATATCGACCACGCGCTGGCTCCCTGGCAGATTGGCCGGCCCAGAAAGGCCGCCCGATGTGTAATCGAAACATCCGCCGGCACTGCCGCCCATACTGGCAGCATGGTTGGGGATCTCATCGAAGTAGACCGCACCATTTGTTGATCAAAAGCGCTGACTTTCGACGTAGAAGGCCTAGCCAGTAGGCTTAAAAAGCCCTCTAATTTTGTCGGAGTATCGACACATCGGAAGCATGGTGCCGCAACGAGCTTTCTACGGTATGCTACGTTGCGATCAAGCAGGTTTGCGTGCTGCGCAGAGGTTGACGTGATAAATATGCACGCCCCACAACCTATGTGGCGCTTGGCGGCCTTCGTCGAGATCTTCCAAAAACTCACCGCTGAATCTGTCCTGACGGCTAGGCCTACAGAAACACAAAAAAGAGAGGTGAGCCATGTACGAACATCGCCAGCCATTGTCAGACGAGGAGGTAGCAGCGCTTTTCCGGAAGTATCTACCCGTAGCGGAGGTTCCAGCATCCATCGAGAAGCGCCTGCTGAACCAGGTACTGGCTGCTGTAGATGAGTTAAAAGCGATGCAGCCAACAAATATCGACCGGCCTGATCGTTTTCGGAACCCTCGACCACGCGCAGCCACCAAGAAACCATATAAAGGTTTATCCCTCATGGACCCCCTGGTTAGCGCCGAACAACCCAGAGAGAAATTTGTTCAGTAGATCCGGTATAACTAGCACTGAATCCGGTTGAATGCTCAAGATATTACTTCAGCCTTCCTGGAAGCTCAGGGCTTCTGGGAAGGTAAAGTAATCCCCTAGATTTGTGTAAGCACCCATCCGAATACCGGCTGCGATCCGCCTCGGTCACAGAGTGATCCGGGGAGTTGTCCATTTGCCTTAAAAGGTACGCAATTGCTCAGGTGTGATGCACTTGCAAAGTGCGTTGCACCTCTGGAGAACGAATCCAATTGCGTAACTCCTAAGTCTGTAAGCAGCCTCAGTTCTGCACTACTGGCAGATAAATTCTCCGTGTGGGTCCGGTTGGAATGGTGCCGCCGGTCTGCGTTGGCGTCGGCGTAGCGTCTGAGGGTGGTGTGAGCGTTGGCGTTGGCGTCTCGGTTGGGTCGAGCGGCGTGAAGATAGGGGGTAGATCGGCCCCAGCCACCAGGTTCATCGGTTGATACTCTTTGTACCCGGGGAAGATGTGGCCAAGGTGCGGATTCCCCATGCGCCGGATGAGGATCTCGCTCAACACTCGCCGATAGTCGGTGGTGATCTGAAGGTCGCGCCGGTCGTAGAGCTGATCGGTCTGGAGGCCGGGCCACTGCCCATGCACGCTCCCGCCGTTGACGTTGCCGCCGAGCACCAACATGACATTGCCGTGGCCGTGGTCGGTGCCACGGCTGGCATTCTGTTTGAAGGTGCGGCCAAATTCGCTCATCACCACCAGCGTGATCCGTTGGGTGTGGTCGGTGCCGTTGGTATTGCTCAGGTCGGTGAAGAAGGCGGACAATCCACTGGCAAGTTCGCCGAAGCGCGTGGCAAAGTAGCCGGCGCCGCCATCCCCTTGATATTCGTGTGTATCCCAGCCACCCAGGTCCACGGTGGCGACGCGCAAGCCAAGCTGCATTTTGATAATCTGCGCAACGGCCTTCAGGTTGTTGCCAAAGCTGCCGTTAGGATAGAGAGCACCGTTTTCCGGCTCATAGGTGCCGGGGCTCCCTACTTCAATAATATCGACGGCGTTGAGCGTCCGCTGGCCAGCGGCGTGGAGCCATGTATTGCCGGTGTACATCTCGCGTAGCGATCTCCGCATCCAGCCGCCGTATTGCCAGTGGGAGTTGAGGCTGAAGCTGCTAGGGGAAGTCATCCCGATGGCTTCTTTGCTGCCGGCCAGCGAAGTGGGGTTGAGATTCCCCGCCGACATCGCAGGCATGATGATTTCGGGTGGCAGATTGCTGGCGCTCTCCAGGTGGCGTGTCAGCCAGCCGCTGGTGGCCGATTTGCTGTCGGGGGTGCCCAACTCCATATATTGCATGGCGTCGAAGTGGCTGCGTGTGTCGCTGGTGAGACCAGCGGCATGGATGATCGCCAGTTTCTGCGCCTGATAGAGATCGAGCAGGGGAGCGCCGGCCGGATGCAACCCAAAGAAGTCGCTGAGCGGCAGCCCTCCGTTGTCGCCGCTGACCGGGACGGCGATATTGGCGCGGCTCTGCTCATAATAGCCGCGGTCATCGCCCGTGATAGGAAAGACGGCGCTCAATCCATCCATGCCACCGCGTAGAAAGACGACGACCAGAATTTCCTGGTTTGGCTCATTCTCCGCACTACCAAAGGCGGTAAAGCTGATGCGCCCACCCGCCATCGCCGCAATCGCCGCCGAACAGCCCACCATAAAGCCACGCCGCGATAGTTTGAACATGACATGCTCCTTACGTAAAAAAGCCGGTCTCCAGTCTCTAGTCTCAAATCTCCAAACTACCGCCATTGAAACGACGGCGACTGGAAGATCAGCGCGATCATGTAGCGTAGACGGTCCCCGATCTCTTTTGCCGGGAGTTCAACTGCCGGCTGCCGCCCGTAGGCCATAAAATCGATAATCTGTTGCCGTTCGTATTCGGGCAACCGATACCCCAGAAGTCGTTGCGACCAGTAATCTACGATGGCAATGGCTGTCGTTACGCCGGGCGGGTGGTTGAACCGGAGCCGGCGCTCATCTTTGTTGGGACCATCGCCCCCATATTTCCATTCGATAAGCCAGTTGGCGAGACGCCACCGCTGCAATATGGGCATCGTGCCGCTCCACGGCTCCTTAAAGTCGGGATAGCCGTTAGGTGGGCTCCAACTAAACAGTTCCTGGCCCAAGTTCTGGTACACCCAGCGGAAATTATCGGCCACTGTAAAATCGGCCTCAGCTGCCCGCAGGAGGCTTACTGCGTATTCAAAGGGTCGTTTGATCTTCTGCCCCCAGGTAGTGCGAAATTCTGCCGAGAGCAAGATGGTGCGCACCACCTGTTTGAGCTGGTCGGCGGCATCCAGGTTGGCCATAAAGGTATCGGCGGCGGCCTGTACCACCGATTCGGGCGGGTGGTCGCTGATCAGCCGGCGGCAAAGTTTGCGGGCGATATGGCGCGCCGTGCCAGGGTGGCGCGCCAGGAGGTCGAGGACATCATGGCCGTCCTGAATCCCCTGTGCCGCCGGGATAGCGCGGCCCAGCACGATCTTCTGGTAGGGGAAGTGCGCCGCGGCGTCGAACTTGAATACACCGGTATCGGTATCCACTCGCCAACCGGTAAAGCAGGTTGTGGCGCCATAGACATCGTCATCCACATAGAGGAGCGGGCGGCCATTGGCGTCTTTGGGGGCCGGGTGGATAAAGCCGCCATCAGGGCCAACGGTGAGCGGCTTGACGCCAAAGTAGTTTTCGGCGCCCATCGTGTGCAGTTCAAAGAGTTCACGAGCGTAGTTTTCATTGGGGTTGCCACCTGAATTGGACTGGTTGTCCAGGTAGTAGAGCATGGCCGGGCTCTGGGCTACCGCCTGCACCAACTGGCGGAAATTCCCCAGCAGGTGGCTGCGAATGACATCACGGTCATAGTGAACCCAGACTGGCGCCGTCCAGTAGTCACGCCCGTAGACATTGAAATGATTGTGCCAATGGTCAGCCAACACTTCCAGTAGCTGGCGCCGGCTGTAGACCGCCCTGAGGAAGGTGGCCTGCTCGGTCTCCCACATGGGCTGTGTCCGCTCTGTCCAACTGATGCCCTCTTTGCGGACATGGTCGGTCCAGAGTTGGGTAAGTGATTTGCCCAGCGTCTGAAATTGGTGGCCGGCAATGAGCGTATCACAGGCGCTGTCGTCGATAGCAGCCGGGTTTAGCTGCTGCTCGACGTAGGCTTCAAGACAGGCTTCCGGCGTGCCGGCCAGCGCATTAAAAGCCTCAATATCGCCTGGCCGTGGGCCAAAGCCCATGTGGTTGAGCGCCAGCACGGCCAGTGGTGGCAGCGATGGCGCTCCCCCAACTGCGCCGGTCACTTCGTTCTGTGGGGACCGTAGGGCTGGCGCGGCAGGTGTCTCATCAGCTGTCACACTCTTTGAAGAGGCTACATGCGCCATGGCGGCAGCAAAGACAACAGCGCCCGCGCCTGTAAGAAGTTGGCGCCGTTCAATCGACGTTGTTGCACCATCATCGGGTGTGCCGTCCAACTGGGCGACCGTGTGTGGCGCCGGGTCGGATGGCCCGCCGGAGAGTTGCGAATCGGTCAAGTCTTGCATGGACGCTCCTCTCAGATACTTATATCGAATCCTTCTGTTCAGTTAAGGAGTGCACCGCCGTTTTACTCTGGCGTATTCCTTAACTGAACAACCGGATTTCGTATTAGGATGATGAGTTTCATGTATTGGCGTAAATGGGATAGGCCGGTCACGGTTGGCGGTAGCGAGGCGAGGTTGTGCGTGCCGGTGCTGATGATGACGGGCCAGGTTGTGCGCTTACAGTATAGTCTGCGTCTGGTGCCTGGTCAATAATATCACCCTACCACCAACCCATCCATGTTGTTGGTAGCCGCCGATCGCGCGACGCAAGACCTACTTCTACCGTAATTTTGCCATCTGGCGCCGGGTGATAAGGCGGCAAGTTGGCGCTCATATCGCTACGCATCCTGTACGCTCTAGA
>QEUW01000800.1 GCA_003577005.1 Chloroflexota bacterium
AGCAAACGCAGTCGAATCAACGACTTACGCCGGGACACCCGCGCCGTTGCTGGCGATCCGAACCGTCACTTTTTGCACCGAAATCAAACGGACCCCGATGTGCAGAAGAATCCAGTCCTCCTTGAAGTGGGTGCGCACCGCCTTCATCAGCAGCCCGTGATCGATCTGATCGAAGGCCGCCTTGATATCAAACTCCACCACCCAGTCGTAGTGCCAGCAGCGTTTACGAGTGATCGCCACGGCCTGCTTCGCTGACCGTCCAGGCCGATACCCGTATGAGTCCGGATGGAAGATCGAGTCCAGAGTCGGCTCGATGAGAAGTTTGACCACGGTTTGTGCGACACGGTCAGAGACCGTGGGCACTCCCAGCTTGCGGGTGCCACCCGATGCCTTGGGAATCTCCACCTGCTTGACCGGCGGCGGAAAGTACGACCCCGACGACATCCGGTTCCACAGCTTGTACAGATTCTTTGACAGGTCCTGCTCGAAGTCGGCGATGGTTTCATCGTCGATGCCGGCAGCACCACGGTTGGCTTTGACCTGCTGGTATGCCTCCCATACCGTACGCTTCGCTATGCCATAAGGTTTCGCCGAGTTCACGCCGCTCATCCCCGGAGGTTGGCAACACTCGTCGGCAGGATAACGCCGCCCCTTCGCTCCACCTCCATTACAGAGGCTTCCTCGCTACTACGGGAGGCTTCGCCCCTCGTCCCCAGCATCGGTGTTCTTCCTCGTGGTGTTGGCCACTTGTCATTTCCCTTCGCATCTGGAGAGAGGTTCTCACGTTCCGTACCAAAGCCTGTATTGAGATCATGCCGCCTATACACCGGCTGCCATCGGGTCCGTAGGCAGGTATCGCCCCGATTCGTCCTAAAGCCAATGGTCCACCTCAGTTTTGACAGCGCTTTAGGCATAACGATGCGTCGTCGGACGGTTTGCTTTCGCTCATCTTCTTAATACACACCTGCCACCCCTCAGGGGATGACTTTCGCCCGGTCGCTCACCACCGCGCCTTTTGAACGCAGCAGCACCGGGTGGTTTGAAGCCTGCTCCTGCAAGCCGGCTTCGGGAGGCCTGCTCCCATCTTCGGTACAGCACCACAGGTCTGCCGCCTGTGTTCGTGACACACGCCACTGCTTGCCCTTCCTGGTCTGGTGCATCTCCGGGTCGCGCTCGCCGTCTTTGTTCTTCGTCGAACTCGGCGCGGCGATGTTGGTGGCGTCCACCACCGTGCCGGTCTTGAGCATCAGGCCGCGCTGGGCCAGCCCCGCGTTGATGGTGACCAGCACCTGCGGCGCGAGTTCGTGCTTCTCCAGCAGGTGGCGGAACCGCAGGATGGTCGTCTCATCGGGCATGCGGGCCGCACCGTGCAGGCCAACGAAGCGGCGGTACAGGGGCCGTTCGTGCAACTCCTCCTCCATGGCCGGATCGCTGAGGTTCCACCACAGCTGCAGGCAGTGGATGCGCAGCATGGTCTCGATGGGGAACGGCGGTCGGCCGCCCAGCGCCTGGTGGGCGCCTCGGGCATGTGGCTGGATCAGCGCCACCAGCGCCGCCCAGGGCACCACCTGGTTCACCTCGTCGAGGAAGGCCTCCTTGCGGGTCTTCTTGGGCAGCGGGTCCCGGCCAAACGTCATCTGATCCATTCCCGGCATCCTCCTACGTCGTCACGCCCAACGCCAGTCGGAGTGACCAGAGGTTTTGCAGACCTTCCCGGGGTCCGTTTGATTTCAGTGCAAGAAGTGACGGTTCACGCCCGCCCGCAGAGCGAGCACTGGCGCGGGGTTCGCTCTGCGCCCTCACGCAAGTGCTT
>QEUW01000801.1 GCA_003577005.1 Chloroflexota bacterium
CCAGTGGCTTGAGGCTGGCAAGGGAACCCCTATCTGGGCGACGAGTTTCCCACTCCAGGGGCACCACAGGGTCTTCCCTTGCCACTTCTACGATACCAGCGGGCACCCGTCTCGTGCGAACTCCGCAAGTGAATTGCCCTATTCAAGCGCTTTCAGCCAGCGGCCACAGATCACGGCGCGCCTTTCGGTAGGGCAATTGTTTGAAATCGGGCACCAGCGCGCCGGGTGCTGCGACATAGAGAATTTCAGCCGCAATGGGCGCAAAGCCGGCGTAGAAGTGTTGCATCGACTTGACCACCAGGATCTTCTTGCCGGTTGGGTCGATGCCCACATTGGAAAAGACTTCGGGACTAAAGGTCTGCGTGCGGTGGGTGATGGCGACAATATCGACGCCGTTGGGGCCGTGGAGCGCCACGGCGTCTCCCACTTTGCCTACCCCCTGGCCAAAGCGCTGTGTGGCGTTGCGGGCAATCTTGCCAACGCGCACGCGCAAGTCCACCGGGTCGCCTGACATGGGGCCCATCTTGCCGCCGATGCGGATGTCGAACTCGGCACCCTCGCTCGCTTCCATCGCCACGGCCACCGCAATGGGGTCCCACATACAGCCAATCGCTGCGTTGCCGATCCCTCGGTCGAGGATGGCCCGCAGCAGAAAAGTCGAATCGTTGGGTGCGCCGCCGCCGGAGTTGTCTGACACATCGGCCAGCACCACGGGGCCCCTGGGGTGTGCCAGGGCCAGATCCAGCGCCTCGTCGATGCTCTTATAGGCGGGTTGCGCTTCCTGGCGGATAGCCCAGATGCGCTCACCCAATTTCTTCGCCAGGGCAGCACCCTGCTCCGGCCGGTTGTCGGTGACGACCAGTGTGCGCACGCCCAGGTCGGGTACATCACCCCAGGGGAAGCAATGCGCCAGCGAGACCGACAGGACGCCGTCTTTTCCCTCCAGCGCCTGCATGTGGGCGACATAGCTCTTCATCGGCTCGCGGCTGGTGTGAAAGACGCCGATCATGCCACAGTCGTAGAGCGCCATGTGGGGCTTGACTTTGCCGTCCACTGTGTCAGCAACGATGGTGAAAAGCTCGTGCGCCCGTTCGCCCACATCGATGTGCGGATATTCCTTGAAGAGGACGATGGCGGTGGCATTGTCCACCATGGTTTGTGTCAAGTGGCAGTGCAGGTCTAGCTCCACGCCGATTGGTACATCTGGCCCGACAATCTGCCGCACATGGGCCAGCAGATCGCCCTCGCAGTCGTCGTAGCCATCGGCCACCATGGCGCCGTGCATGTTGAGAAAAACGGCATCCACCGGCAGAGCCGCATGCAGATCAGCCAGGATCTCGTCACGCAGTGACTCGTAGACAGGTCGCAGCGTAAGGCCGGCGGGCACCGCAAAGGCGGCGACGCTCTCTACCACTTGCCAGCCCTGTTCCTGCGCTCGTTTGCGCCAGATCACAAGCGGAATGCCAAAGGCGCCGGGTTGTTCACCGTGCTCGCCCCCGCGCACGAGATAGGTTTCCTCAAAGTTTTGCCAGCCGGTCAGGAAAGGAGAGAAAGTGTTGGTCTCGGTGCCAAGCAGGGCAGTGAAGATTTTCATGCAGTAGACCTCGATTGATAAGCCCAACAGCAGTAACACGGAGAGCGCAGGGAAGACACAGAGGACACAGAGGAAAAGCCTCTCTCTTGCTCCGTATTCTCTGTGCTCCCTCCGTGTTCTGGTATGATAAAAGTCAGTGATAGAATCGGCTTCGGCCAAACTATCAAACAGGCAAAGGATGGTGAAGTTCGTCTGTGCAAGTAGTCAAAGAACAC
>QEUW01000201.1 GCA_003577005.1 Chloroflexota bacterium
TATGGAAGGCGGGCAGTTGACGATGACCCAGGCGCGGGCCATTAGTGCATCCAACTGTTCGTTCGCCTGCGGGGTGCGTTGTCGCACGGCCTCGGCGTCACCCAGTTCGTGCGTTACCAGCGGGCCAAAGAGGGCCCAGGCCATTTCCTCACCCAGGCCAATCTGGTCGAAGGCAAGGTCGGGGCCGGGGGCAAGCACAGCCCAGACGCTAAACAGCACACTGCTGTCAAAGTAAAGATCAGCCGGGGTGAGGAGCACAGCGCAGTAGGCGTGCAAGTGTCTCTCCAGTTGCTCTGCTGCCTGCGCAACCAAAGGGGGTGGTGCGTTGCTGCTAATGAGCCGCGCCAGCCGGGCGTTGGCTTCGGCCAGGGCTCTGTATTCGGGCATCGGCGCAGATTGTTCATTGAGTGTGACTGGCGGCTCGGTGCTCCATTGGGGCCATAACCAATCCGGAGTGGACATGGCCGGGAATGGCGCCACGGCTGTAAGTTCGTGTTCGCCTAGCCAGGGGTGGGACAGTGGGCGGGCCAGGATCAGGGCGTTGTCCCCAGGTTGCGCCAGGCGAAAGTGGAGCCGCCCGCCTTCCAACTCCAGGTTGATACCGGCGTGCCAGCGGCGACGCGCTCCGCCAGTGATCTTGTTTCAGCGCCGACCTTGCTGCGCCCCGCCGCCCGTGTATTGAAGTGCTCGCGAATCGTCTCAAAGGCGCCGATCTGGCGTAAAACCTGCGCCTCCATTTCGCCTTGTCGCTGCACTGGCGCGGCCTCGTCCACCGCCGCCCGCATTTTATCGCGGGCCAGGTGCGCTGTCCGCCCCCAGTAGACCCAGCCGACCGTGCTGGCTCCAGCCAGAGATTCGCCCGTATCCCCGCGGACGAGCGTCTCCATACCGTCCTCCGGCAGGCCTGCCGCCGCAAGCCGTTGGCGGATCTCTTGTTCGCTTGGCCCATGAAAGGGCGGGGCAATGATCGGGTTACCTTCCGTACGCGCCAACCTTCCCAGCACAGCCTCCCACAGTTGGCCGATGTTGAGGCGTCCCGGCAGCAAGATCCCGCTGAAGATCAGTTCAACCGGCGCGCCATCAGGCAGGCGCGGCATCTGCGCATCGGGCAGGATGCGGCTGACCACCCCCTTGCTGCCGTGGCGGTTGCTGAGCTTGTCGCCCGGCTCCACCTGGTGGTCGACGTTGCTCAGCCGCCGCGCTGCGGACTCGCTCAGGATGATGCCATCCTCAAACGTGTCTCCACCCCAGGGGACAAAGGCGGTGAGCAGGTTGCGTCCGCACCAGAAATGGGGCGCGGCGGGTTCGTTGCCGCTCTGCACCAGCGCCGGCTCCGGTTCGGCGTAGGGCAGCCACTGGCGCTGCATGTTGGCCCCCATGAGCAGGCGGTTGGGGTCATCGTGCTCCAGACAGGGGATCAGCGATGCGCTCAGGCCCAGCCCGGCTTCGGGGCGCTCATCGTCGATGACCAGCCGACCATCACGGATAGCCGCGCCTAGCGCAATCGTAAAGATGTGGCCCAGGTTGGGACCTTCGGGCATCTCAAGGGGGCAGACGCGGCCAAACTGGCTGGGCGTGGTCAGCGCCGTCTGGTTGAGCACGATCAGCCGCCGCAGATGTGTGTGATAGGAGAGCTGGTTGGTTTCATCCAACTCCTGGGCGTAGCGGCTGGTGTGCATGAATTCGCCGATCCACCGGTCCAGTGGCAGCCAGGCGCGCACCAGCGCGGCATCCCAGGGCAGATCAGGTGGCGCCTGCCCCAGGCGTTCGATTACCAGGTCGTAGAGCATCTCGCCGACACAGTTGATCTGTGCCACATCCAGTTCACTGTGCGCGGCGGTCGGCACAACGACACGACGCCGGCCATTGATCAGAAAGACACCCTCGTCATCTGGTTGGGGCAATTCGGTGTATTCGACTTCAAGTTCCTGCTCGCCGGGTCTCGTTGCCAGCGTGATCGCCACCCGGCAGGTGTAATCGCCGGTCGGCTCATACTGATAGCCGGCCAATGGCAGGCGCGCGGCCAACAACTGGGGCAAGTGCTCCTGCATAAAGCGTTTGAATGATTCTTTGTGCCAGAACGGGGTCATCTGTCTATTCGCCATCGTTTTGCTCCCATCGCTCCATCAAATACCGTTTGCTGTAATACAAGCGTGACTTTACCGTTCCTTCGGGGATGCCTAATTGATCGGCCACGCTGCGCAGGTCCATCTCGGCGTCGTAGACCAGGCGAAAGACCTCGCGCTTCTCTTCGGGCAACTCTTCCACCAACTTCTGCAAACGCTGGACCTGTTCGGCTGCTTCGACCACGGCGGGCGGTTCAAGTGCGGCGGCGTCGACCAGCCAGCCGGGTGCGGATATTTCCTCTTCGCTGCCGCTCTCATCGACAAGCCTCGCCTCCAACGTCTGCTGGGGCCGCCGCCGCACGGTCCGCAGATAGTTAAGCGCCAGATTGGTGGCGATCCGATAGAGCCAGGCCTTGACCGATCCGTGATCGTCCCACTGTTCGGCGCGCGTCCAGACGCGCAAGAAGACCTCCTGCACCAGATCGTCGCCGGCCGTATGGTCACGCACGATGCTTTGCACGTGACGTTGGATCGGCGTCCGGTAGCGCACAAAGAGCACTTCAAACGCAGCCGCATCCTGTGCCTGGATTTGCCGGATCAAGTCGTGGTCGGATCGCTGCATCGTTCGCTTCTATGAGATAAGACACCGGAACGGGTGGGAAAGTTCATCGAGTCAAGCTGCCAACGGATTCGGAGAGCAGCTTGAACGGATGGGTATACAGCATCCGTTCCGCAGGATATGGATAGGATCGGATTCCATATCAAATAATCCGCTCAATCAGTTCCAAAAATCCGTTGGCAGCTTGACCCACCCAAATCCTGTTGACGGCTTCTGAAAATCTGTTATACTGTCGATCAGTAAACCAGCTTTTCAGGAGAACCATCATGGCCGTCACCGTCCAAGTGGCGCAGCGTGGGGTTGTTACTTTGCCCAAGACGCTACGCGATGCCTATAACATCCGCACGGGCGATGTCTATACTGTGATCGACATGGGGGACGGCTCGTTTCGTTTTGTCCCCCGCCAACTCAAGATCGATGCTTTGTCCGATGAAATTCGCACGGCTCTTGAAGAAAAGGGGGGAGACGCTGGAAAGTATGCTAAGAGCCTTGCGCGAACAACGCGAAAGAGATGTCATTCTGGACGCCTAAGCTCTTTCTTGACACCAGCGCCTTTTTTGCCGGGCTTTATTCAAGCATAGGCGGCGCTCACGCGCTTCTCCAACTCGGCGAAAAAGGAGATCTACACCTGGTAGTCAGCAGTGATGTTTTGCGCGAACTGGAAGCAGTAATGCGACGAAAACTGCCCGAAAAACTGGATCGGATGTTGGTTGCGCTCGATACCACCATCGCCCACATCGAACCAACTCCGGCGTCGAGCTTCATCAAGCCACTATTGCCGCTTGTGGATTATCACAACGACGCCCTCGTGCTGGCCGCCGCCCTCGCCGCGCAGGTGGATTTCTTTGTCACCCTCGACCGCCAGCATTTTCCCCACAACGATCCGTTGCGGTCAGCCCTGCCCTTCCCCATCGGTACGCCGGGCAATTGCCTGGCGTGGCATCGACAGCAGATTTGATTATGGACGCCGAACTTGAACTTCTGCGCTCTGCGCTGCAACGCCGCTGGCCCCATGCACCGGGCGAGAAGGCTCAACGATATGTGGATAACTTTTTCGAGCGCCAGCGCATCGGCACCCGGATCAGCGGTCGCGTTGTCGGTAATCACGGCACCTACACCGTATCGATCCGGGTAGAAGGAGAGCAGATTACGTCGGCATGTAGTTGTTACATCGGCAAAGATGGCTACTGCCATCACTGTGCGGCGCTGGCGGCAACCTTTTTGAAGGACCCGGCGAGCTTCCCCGCCATTGAGCGTGTAGAGTGCAACGAAATCCGCGGTCTGGCCGATCTACACAGCTTTCTCGCCCACACCACGCTCGACTATTTGCTCCAACAATTGCGCGAACTGGGCATCACCCAGACCGCCTTTGCCCAAGGCACCGGCACGACCGCGCAACATCTCTCAGCCGTCAAACGGAGCGAGCTACGCAATCGCTTTCATAGCGAGTTGGGAGCGCTGAAGCTGGCCTGTCTGTGGCTGTTGGAACATCATCAAGAATTTACACAAGATCAGAAAGGCTCAAAGGGATGAGCACCCACCCAACAACAGAAAACGGCCGGCTCGAAGCGATCTGGCTCAAGCGGGCCCACGGCGGCAAGATGGACGCGACGCAGCGCGCCCAACTCAAGACAGGTCGTGGATTAGTCGGCAACGCTGACCAGGGTGGCAAACGCCAGGTGACGATCATCGAGAAAGAAGTGTGGGCCAGGCACATGGCTGCGACCGGCGCCACGCTCGACCCCTCCGCCCGCCGGGCCAACCTAATGGTCAGCGGCATTCCGCTGGCCGATAGCCGCAAGCGGGTGCTCCAGGTCGGCCCGGTGCGCATCCGCATCTACGGCGAGACCAAGCCCTGCGAGCAGATGGACGAGGCGCACCAGGGGCTGCGGGCAGTGATGTACCCAAACTGGGGCGGTGGCGCCTACGGCGAAGTGTTGGACGACGGGGAGATTGCCGTGGGGAATGTCGTGCGGTGGGTGGATGAAGCGTGAGAGATGGGCTACATGCAACGCACCCTATGGGTGCATCGCACGGTGGGGTCACGGGGAGAGGCGGCCAAAGTAGACTTTTGTATCGTAGTCGAACGACACCTGGCCGCCCACCTGATAGGTCTCGAAGAGGGTGCGTAGCGCGGCCAGCATCGGTTCGTGGTTGGGATGGCCAGCTTCTGGTGTGTAGGAGGACGAAAGCAGCCGGCCTTGCAGCTCCGTGTAATCGAGAGACTTTGGATTTGGGTGTACAGCAACCTGGCAACCGGCCGAACCAAAAAAGGCGTTGACATTGCTTTCGTCAAATTCGGGCCGGTGGTGCGTCACCTCGCTGTAGTCGATAGAGTAACGCTGGATCAACTGCTCGTATTCGCGCGTAAAGGGCGTCGCCTCGCTGCGCCGGTAGTTCCACACGAGTACAACCCATCCGCCCGGGCGCAGAATGCGCGCAAATTCGTCGCGAGCGCGGTCGTGGTCGAACCAGTGGAAAGCCTGGCCAGCGGTGACAAAGTCGATGCTTCCAGTAGGCAGGGTTGTCGCCTCAGCCGTGCCGTCGATGCTGGTGAAGTTGGGATAGCCCTGCAAGATCCGTTCGGCGGCCTCGCGCATCTCTCGGTTTGGCTCCACGCCCAAGACAGGATTCCCATTGGGCAAAAAAAGTTCGCTGAGCAACCCCGTCCCCGAACCGATGTCAGCGATCACGTGGCTGGCGGTGAGCCCGCACTCCGTCTTGAGCGTGTCAAGCACGGCAGGTGGATACGAGGGTCGGTAGCGGACATAATTTTCCACCCGGCTCGAAAAACGCTGTGTAGAATCCATCAGGTGTGATCCTCCAACCTGAGCAGCATTTTATAGGATTTGGTCCCCACGCGGTTGACAATTTCATCAACAACAGCAAACCCAAACCGGTCGTAGAGGCGAACCGCCGGGTTGTCGGCGCGCACGGTGAGCACAATCGCTGGGTAACGGCCCGTCGCTGCCTGCACCAGCTGATCTATCAAGGCGCTGCCCACACCCCTGCCGGTCCACGCCGGTAAGACGGCAATCGCCAGTTCGGGAGTCTCATCATCGTAGTAGCTGGCGCTGGTCTTGTCAGCGATGAGCAGCCGCAGCCACGCTGCGCCGATGGCTGCACCGGAGGATGGCGTCTCGGCAAGCACGCCGAGATCACCCGGTTTGCCCCAGCCTGCCACATACTGCGCCAGGAAGGGGTTTTCTTTCGCCGCCTCCGGTGAGGTCGCGCCGTCTTCATCCATGTGGGCGGCGTAGTAGAGCATTTGCCACAGGGTCGCTTCATCGGCGGGCGTTACCGGGCGGATCGGGTGGGCCGACAAAGGGAGCCGAGAATGAATTGCGTGGATGGGCACAGGTTCGCCTCTTCCCTATTTTCCGGTGTGAGTGGTTTGCTTCAAAGGTACTTCCAGAGCTTCTCAAAGGTCGGGCCGACGAGTGAGAACCGCGGATTGACAGAAAGACGCGGATTCTCGCCCTTCGCACATAGATCCGCGTCTTTCTGTCAATCCGCGGTTCTTGGATGCACTTTCGAGCAGCTCTGATTCAATTCTGGTAGTACAAAACGTCAACAAGATCTACTCGCCTTGCGCGCTGTTCACACGATAGCCAAAGTGCGGATCACACAGTCTTCCCGTTCGCATGCTTCCGGGCGCAGCGCCAGCCCCAAGCCGGGCCGGGAGGGCGGCATCATGCGGCTGTTTTCGACCTCGAAGGGGTGGGCGACCAGTTCACGGTAGTAGCCCAGTGTGTAATCGCGCACGATCTCTTGCATCCACGTATTGGTGCAGTGGGCGCCCAGGTGGAGCGCGGCGGCTAGCGTGACCGGGCCGGTGCAGTCGTGGAAGATCACGCCCATGTTATGGGTGTCGGCCAGGTTGGCGATCTTGCGCGCCTCGGTAATGCCGCCCGACCAGGCAATGTCGGTCATGACCACATCGCAGGCATTGGCTGTTACCATCTCTTGGATGGCGTAGCGGTTCATGAGCAGTTCGCTGGCGCAGATGGGGGTGCGTGTCGAAGCCCGCAGCTTCGCCAGCGTGTGCGGGTTGTCGGGCTTCATGAGGTCTTCGAGCAGCGCTGGCTTGTACGGTTCCAACGCCTCGGCGATGCGGCGGGCCGGTTGCAACGCCCAGTAACCGTGCCCTTCGAGGATCACATCCATCTCCAGCCCCACGGCGTCGCGGATCTGCTGCCAGGGGCGCAAACCCTGCTCGATCTCCTGCCAGGAAATCGTCTGCCCGCGGTTGGTCAGGGCAAACGGGTCAAAGGGCCAGATCTTCATGGCGCGGATGCCCATCTCCAGCAACGATTTCGCCAGCTTGCCGGCATCCTCATTCCAGGCATCATAATCACGGTATTGGCTTGGCACAGCGTACGGCTGTTTGCGGCGAATACCCGGCGTGCCCTGGGCATAGCCGGCCTGGGCGCAGGTGTTGTAGACCAAAACGCCGTCAGGGTGGCTCGTGCCGCCCAGCACCTGCCAGACCGGCTGGCCCAGATGCTGGCCGAGGATGTCCCACAGCGCCAGGTCCACAGCCGAGAGCGCGCGCATCTCTAGTCCCTTGTTGCCATAGACATGCGAACCATCATAGGCGCGGCGCCAGAAAGCCTCGATCTGGAGCGGGTCGGCATCCAGCAGCATGGGGGCAAGCACCTCTTCGATATAGGCCGCCACCGAGCGGGGGGTGTAGTAGGTCTCGCCCAGGCCGACGATGCCGCTATCCGTCACCACTTCGAGAAAGGTGATGTTTGGGTAAGTTGTAAAGTTGATTGTGCGAATCTGTTGGATTTTCATGAGCTTTTTTGATGATGGGGTGGAAATAACGATGATTTATCACTGCCGCCAGGACCAGCGCTGTCAGAAATGAAAGCATCTGCGCCCAGAACGTCCTGGCAAAAAAGTTCTCTGCGACGCTGATATAGCGAAATTCCGGCGGTGTCAAGAACAGATAATGCGCCAGCGGGAGCAAGAGATAGCTCCAACAGAGACCGCCAAGATAGAGAGACCAGGTCTGCGGCAGATACTTCCACCAGCGCGCCTGCAGAAATGCCAGGCCGACCAACCAGATAGCCCCCAGGGTGGCACTGCCAATTGCAACTGCATACGCTGCCGGTTTGCTGAGGAGCCCAAAACCGGGTAGCTCAACCACGCGCACGAGCAAGAAACAAGGCACCAACCCCAGGCTTGTCACTGCCAGCAAGGCCAATCGGAATGGCTGCCGGGCGGCCCACGCACCGGGCAAAAGCGCCAGGGCCAGACCGCTCAACGTTGCGATGACACAACTCAAGGCAAGCGGCCAGGGGAGCGTAGGCTGGTTGACCTTCATTGTAATCAACGGAATGCCAACTGCCAACGGCGCCACACAAAGCAGCCAGATACGCCACCAGGCAGGCGGGTCGTACGTCCGCTTGCGCAGAACGGCGGTGCGCCCCACGAACCAGTTGAAGAACGTGTACACGGTCAGGACCGCACCGGAGGCAACCAAACCACACATCCAATACCGGCTGCGGGTTTGCTCGTCGAAGGGCGTGGCGCCCAGATGGTTGTAGAGAAAGATGGCGTAACGGTCGGCCACGGCAAACCAATAATAGAAGAGCGCCAATATCGAGCCAGAAAAGGCAAGCGCATGGACAAGGGCACCTTTCCACATGAGCGATTCAACGGCGCGATTGGGCCTCGCCGGCCACTGATAGAACGAGAAGCCCTCCTGCTCTCGATGCAACCTTGGGCTGCCCTTCTTTGTGCATTATGCATTATAATGTATGTATTATAATGGCAAACACACAACCATCCACATCTATTTTATCAGCTTCTTGAACGGGAACCAATCTATGTCCCAGAACATGCTACGAACCGCCATCATCGGCACCGGCGGGATCGCCAATTCCCACATGCGTGCCCTGCAGCATGAACACGAACGGACCACCGTCGTCGCTGCCGTTGACATCGACCCGGACCGCGTGGATGCTTTCTGCGAGACCCATTCGATCCCCGGTCGCTACACCGATGCGGGCGAGATGCTGCAACAAGAGCAGCCCCAACTGGTCCATATTGCCACCCCGCCCGGCACCCACTGCGACCTGATCATCCAGAGCCTGGAGGCGGGCGCCTGGGTGCTCTGTGAAAAGCCCCTCTGTGCCTCGCTGGCCGAGATGGACCGCATCGAGGAGGCCGAGCGTCGTACTGGGAATTTTTGTTCGAGTGTCTTCCAGTGGCGTTTTGGCTCCGGGGGCCAACACCTCAAACGGCTGATCGAAAGCGGTGCGTTGGGCCGGCCATTGGTGGTCAATTCGCTGACCACCTGGTATCGTAGTCCAGCCTACTATGCAGTCCCCTGGCGGGGCAAATGGGCGACAGAACTGGGCGGCACGGTGATGGGACATGGCATCCACACCATCGATTTTATGCTCTGGCTGATGGGCGAGTGGCACGAAGTGCGCGCGATGATCGGCACGCTCGACCGCGCGATCGAGGTGGAAGATGTGGCCATGGCCAGCCTGCGTTTTGCCAACGGGGCCATGGCCAATATCACTGTCAGCGCCCTCTCGCCGCGCGAAGAGTCCTATCTGCGCCTTGACTTTCAAAAGGCAACGGTGGAATTGACCCATCTCTACAGCTACTCCAACGAACACTGGCGTTTCTCGATCCCCAAAGGGGCGGAGTACGAGGACGAACTGGCCGAGTGGCAGCAATTCGAAGCAGATTACCCGTCATCACACACCACACAACTGGCCGCCATGCTCGATGCCGTGGAACGAGGCGAGCGTCCCCCCGTCAGCGGCCCTGATGTGCGCGGCACGCTGGAGTTCCTTGCCAGCCTCTACAAATCGGCCATGACCGGCCAGCCCGTGCGGCGGGGTTCCATCACGCCGGACGACCCGTTCTATCACCGGATGAATGGAACTGGGGATCAATCCTGGCAAAATAAAATAGACCCCGGATTGGGCTGATTCAGCGGATTTTTGCGGATCACTGCACCGCAATCACCTTTAACGATAAAATAGAACACAGATTGTCAGGGGTTTCACTGATTTTTGCCCTTTCATCCGTATAATCCGGGCAATCTGTGTTCTAGCTTCTCGGCAAATTGCTGAAAATCTGCCCAAGTCAGCCCGATCCGCCACATCCGCGATCGATTTCAGAATTCCTAATATTACAACGAGACTGCATGTGACGAGCCTAAGAACCTGTTTGAAAAGTGGAGTGACAACCGGTGCGATGCACCCGCAGGGTGCGTTGCACCTTTCAACGAAGCCAACCTCCCAGGTGCATCGCACGCTGTGCGTGCAACGCACCAAGGCGACAATCATCAAAGTCTCGTTGTAGTACGAACGAAGGAGACCACTGTGCAAGACGAAACCGCACCCAATCCAGGCCGGCCTAAACCGGATGAATACAACTCCTACTATGAGCAGTATGTCAACCTGGTGCCGGATGGAGCCACCACGGATTTGTTGGCAAACCAACTGAACACGACGCTGACGTTGCTCTCATCGCTTTCGCCCAGCCAAGCCAGTTACCGGCCAAAACCCGAAGACTGGAATATCGTCGAGGTCATGGGCCATCTGGCGGACAGCGAGCGCGTCTTCGCCTACCGGGCGTTGCGCTTTGCCCGCAACGATACCACTCCGCTCGCCAGCTTTGACCAGGACCTCTTTGTCGCTACGGCCAACTTTGCCCGCCGCCCGCTGCTCGATGTGCTTGATGAGTTTGCCGCCGTACGCCGGGCCACTCTTGCCCTCTTTCGTGGGCTGGATGAGGCCGCCTGGCTGCGGCGCGGGTCAGCCAACAACAGCGAAGTTAGCGTACGGGCGCTGGCCTACATCATCGCCGGCCACGAATTGCACCATGTTGCGGATTTTCGCCAGCGCTACCAGCTTGCGGGGTAAATGTGTCCTGAAGCATCTCACACGCGCCACACCATAAAGTCCAGATCTTGGATGTAGCGGGCGCCCAGTCGGTGGTAAATTGGGTCGCTAAGATATTGGGCCGGTAGACCGCCCAGCACAATTCACGGCCACCGCCTTCCCGGCAGAGGCGCGCGGCTTCGTCCATGAGCGCTCTGCCTACGCCCCGGCCCCGCACCTCGGGGCGAACGTAGAGGTCGATCACGTGCAACAGCCGGAGCGCCCGGTCCACGTCGTAGCCAAAGTGGTAGAGCAGATAGCCGGCCACCTCGCCGTTGGCCTCAGCGACAATCCCGGCAAAGGCGGGGTTGGGTCCAAAGCCATCGCGCAGATAAGTCTCGGCGTTGAACTGGAAATCGGTCATGTCCCCTAGGCTGCGCAAGTAGTCGGCAAACTGGCGCGCCAGCTCCCCGATGATTTGGGCATCAGCGGCCATAGCCGGTCTGATGTGAATAGAATTCGATGAAGCTGCTCTCATGTGCGCCTGCCACAACGGGCCATACACAACCCCGTCCACTCAATCAGATCCCGGCATCCGTTGTCAGCCCACCAGCCGCAACTCGCGGCGCAACCCCGGAAACGCCCCAGCAGCCTCTTCCTTTACCGCGGTATCGAACATAGCCGTCACCTCGGCATATTCGGCATCGGTCAGATTGACATCAAATGCCTTGATGCTCGCCTCCAACTGTCGCGCCGAGCTGACGCCGATGATCGGGCAGGTGACAGCAGGCGACTTGCGCAGCCAGGCCACCGCCAGTTGCGCCGGGTGCAGACCCCGGTCGGCGGCAAATTGATTGAAGCGGGCAATGCCGTCACCGTACTTGGCCAGCCAGCGGGGGATGCGCTCATCGCGCGCACCCCGTGAATCTTCGGGGATTGCGGCGCCCGGCTGATATTTGCCCGCCAGGATGCCAAAGACAAGGGGCCGGTAACAGGTGATGGCGATGTTCTCGGCCAGCGCCTGGGGCAGAATCTCCACCTCCACCCCGCGCTCGATAGGGCTGTAGGGGATCTGGTTGCAGACAAGTTTGGGCCAGCCATTCTGGGCGGCAATGGCGTTATGATGGGCAAAGAGCCAGGCCGGATAGTTGCAGCAGCCGACAAAACGCGCCTTGCCGGCCCGCACCACATCGGCCAGCGCCGCCATGATCTCGGTGGGGTTCATGCCCGGTTTGGGCCAGTGGATCATATAAAGGTCCACATAGTTCAGCTGCATCCGTTGCAGGCTCTCGTCGATGCTCGTGCGGATGCTGTCGCCGTCCACCCCCTTGTGTACTTTGGTGGCCACAAAAAGCCTGTCACGCCGCCCCTTGAGAATGTGGCCGAGGATCTCCTCGGTGCCGCCGTTGACGTACATGGCCGCCGTGTCGATAAAGGTGACGCCATGCTCCAGCGCCAGCGCCAGGATGCGGTCGGACTCGGCCTGGTCGCAACGGTCGCCAAACATCATCGTGCCCAGGCAGAGTTCGGAAACATTGACACCGGTGGCGCCAAAGGGAACGTAGTTCATTGTCTTCTCTCCGTAGTGGCTGTTTGTTTTCAGATGATATTTATGCCAATCCCAACCGGTCATATTGATGCGCCGGCGCCTTTAACTCCTGAAGCGCTGTAACGAGCAAATCGCGCATCTGGCCCTCTTGCAGTAAGCCCTGACCGGCCAGATTTTCCTCCTGGCCTGGGTCGCTCTGGAGGTCGAAGAGCAGCGGCTCGTCGTGGCGGGTGTAGGAGTGGGCCGTATAGCGCCACACCGGCGCATCGGTATAGGGCAAAAAGCGACCGGCTTCCGGGTCCCTGGGCAGGCGGATGGGCGTGAACCAGCCGTGCAGGTTCATAAACATGGTGGAGTAGCCCTCAGCGGGCAGATCGGTGCGGCAGGGACGGAGATAGGTGTAGCGCCCATCGGTGACGTTGACAGTCGAGCCCCAGTAGCCGTAGATCGCCCACTCGCGGTGGCGGTCGGTCTGGCCCAGGAGCAGCGGCAACAAGCTGCGGCTGTGGACATGGCCGGGCACCGTCGCCTCCAGCGCTTCGAGCATCGTGGCATAGATGTCTACCGTAGCGGTGAGCGCGCCGATGCGTTGGCCCTGGTGCGGGCTGTGGGGGTGCCAGATCAGCAGCGGGATGTGGCAGAGCGTGTTGTACATGGGCGAGTTGGGCTTGCCCATCCACCCGTGGTCACCCAGATAATGGCCGTGGTCGGCGGTGACGATCACCATCGTATCATCCCACAAGTTGTGGGCGTCAAGCTGGTCGAGCACACGGCCAAACCAGCGGTCGACCATGGTCACCTTGCCGGCAAACTGGCTACGGACAAAGGCGACCTGGCGTTCGCTCAGCTTGCTCTGGCCCTCGTCGATACGGCCATAATAGGGCCAGTTGGTCAGTTCGGGGTCGCGCGGGTCCTCGTCGGTATACATCGAGGCGTAGGGTTCTGGGCAGTGGAAGGGCTCGTGGACATCAAAGCTATCCACGGCGCAGAACCACTTGGGATGATCGTGGTTGCTCGCCAGCCAGTCAGCCGTGGCCTGGAAGACCTTGGGGGCAAAAAAGTCTTCCTCCGACATAAAGCTGGCCACGTTGCGGGCATAGGTGGCGCGGTTCATAAATTGAAGACCGTACGGATCTTGCGCACCGATCTGGCTGAGCAGGACCGGGTCTGCGTCGCGCGGGGCGGTACGCCAGGCGTCAAACTCGTGCCCGCGGATAAACTCAAAGCCGTGATAATCTTCGTAGTAACCGTGGCTGCCGTACTGGAAAAAATGATAGTGGTCGGTGACCAGCTGGGTCACCGCGCCGGCGATGCGCGCCGCACGTGCGGCTGTGACATCAAATGGCTCCATCGGCCCCCAGGGCCGCCAGAGAAATTCCTGGAGCCCGGCAAAATACTCGCGCCGGGCGGGCATACAGGGCAGGCTGCCCGTGTAGTGGGCATCAAAGATCGTGGCGCGCTGGGCAAATCGATCCAGATTGGGCGTCTGCACATCCAGTTCGATCGGCTGGCCGTAGACTTTGAGAAAATGGCGGTTGAGACTGTCGATGGAAATGAATAAGACGTTCATGTACGCTCCTGTGGGTAACCGGGGTAACCTGGGTAGACAGGAAGACAGGGTGGTCCCCTGTTTTCCTGTCTACCTATTACGACAACGTTAAATTGGCGCATGTGAGGTGGGCCGACCTCCGGGAGGTGACCGGAGACAACCTGATTTGTCGAGCATTCATCCGGTCACCTCC
>QEUW01000202.1 GCA_003577005.1 Chloroflexota bacterium
GTGGCGACGCTGACGCGGCCGCTGGTCTCGACCGTCACCTTTGCTCCTTCGTAGGGTCCGATGCCGGTGCCTTCGACATAGGTCACGATGCCAATGCCTACACGCTTTCCCTGTGCGCGCAGGCGGGGCTGCTCTTCTTCGATGAACTGGCGGTAGTGGATGAGCTCTACCGCCTTGTCCAGCGCCGGTTTGTAGTTGCCGCTGTCGTAGACCAGCGGCGCAAAATCCTGGTAGATGATCTGGTTGTTGTAGGGGAATTTATCGGGCGGGATCAAATTGCGGCGGCGGATTTCGACCCGGTCGATGCCCAATGCCCTTGCTGCAATGTCAAGCAGCCGCTCCATGACAAAGACGCCGTGTTGCCGCCCCGCGCCCCGATAGGGGGTGACGATGGGCTTGTTGGTAAAGAGCGACTTGAACTCGGAGTAGTAGTGCTCGATATCATACTGGCCGAGGAGCGTACACTGGCTGTTGAGCGGCACGGTCAACCCGTAGGGGGCGTACGCTCCTGCGTCATGCAGGAAGGAGTCCCAAATCCCCAGCACCCGGCCATCCTTGGTCAATGCGATCTCCGCCTCATGCACCTGCCCGCGCTCTTGCGTCGTAGCGTAGAAGTTCTCCTGCCGGTCCTCGATCCACTTGACCGGGCGGCCCAGGCGCATGGCGATCCACGGCAACAGCACCTCTTCGGGGTAGAACATCATGATCTTGGGCCCAAAGCCGCCGCCGATAAAGGGTGCGATCACGCGCACCTGCTTTTCCGAAAGGCCAAGCATGGCCGCCAGCCCGTTGCGGATGGGGATGGGCGCCTGGGTCGTGTCCCACACGGTCAGCGCCTGGCTCTTGGCGTCCCAACTGGCGACGATGCCGCGGTTCTCCAGCGCCGCCGCCGTGCCCCGGTCATAGACGAAGCGCCGCCGGATGACCACATCGGCCCGCGCATGAGCCTGCGCATAGTCCCCCTTGCGCTGGATGACGTGGGCGTTGAGGTTCTGCTCCAGATCGTCATGGACGAGTGGTGTATCAGGCTTCAACGCTTGCTCCAGATCGACGACGGCGGGCAGCGGCTCATAGTCCACGACAATGCGCTCGGCGGCGTCCTCGGCCAGATAGCGGCTCTCGGCCACCACCACGGCGATGGGCTCCCCCACATGACGCACTTTGTCTCTGGCCAGCGGCACCTGGGTGCGTTGGTTGAAGACGAGATTGGGCACGGGCGGCGGCGGCACCAACAGCGGCCCCGGCTGCCAGTAGTCGCCCAGGTCGCTGGCAGTGTAGACGGCGACGACGCCGGGCATGGATCGCGCCGCCGTCACATCGATGTTGCGCAGCCGCGCATGGGCATAGCTGCTGCGCAGAAATGCAACATGCACCATACCGGGCAAATGCACATCATCCACAAAGAGCGCCTGGCCGGTGAGCAGCGCCGGGTCTTCGTTGCGTTTGATCGGTTGGCCAAAGTAGCGAGTGGTCATTGTGCGTTCGTTTCTTGCGCCGGTAAATCCAGGCGTTCGTCAATCCAGGCTCGCACGAGCGCACTGACAGATGTATCTGCCGCAACTGCTTCGGCGTGAAGAATGTCCTTGACGAACGCCGGCACCTGCACAGAAACCTGTTCGGGATGCTGATCGGCCAGGTCGAGGGGTTCGAAGTAGCTAGCCGGATAGAGGTAACCCTGCTCACTACCGGGCTCACCAAACGAACCGTCAATGACGCGAATCATGCCACGGCGCTCGGCTTGGGAGTCGGGGATCCTTTTGTAGACCTTGCCGATGATCAGGCCGTAGATCTCTTCATCAGGTGGCTCTTCGCCGGGCCGATGAATAAATTGTCGATTCTCAATGCAGCGAACGTATAGCGTTGTCATGGTAGCTTTTCTATGTCTCGAATGGCTTTCATATCCTTGCGTCCGATGCCTTGCGCTTCGAACCAGTGTAGTTCTGCCAGACAGACTTCGCCGGTCTCATACTCAACCAGCGCAAAGCCCTTCAGCTTGCGCCAGTTTCCGCGCCCATAGCGCCGATTCAAGTAGTGACGGGCGCGCACTCCTGTGCCTCTGGCGATGATCTCAATGTGGTCGATGTCGGCGAGCAACTTGAAATCATCGCGAGCAAAGTGATCACCTGTCGATTGGATTTGACGTCCGGGCGGCCACTACCACCGCCTCGACGATATTCTGATACCCCGTGCAGCGGCAGAGGTTGCCGGAGAGCGCCTCGCGAATCTGGCTTTCGGTTGGCTGCGGGTTCTCTTGCAGAAAGGGTACAAGCGTCATCAAAAAGCCGGGTGTGCAGAAGCCGCACTGGAGGGCATGTTGCTCGCGGAACGCCTCCTGCAGCGGATGAAGCTGGCCATCGCCCGGCGCTAACCCTTCCACCGTGGTGATCTCATGACCGTCTGCCTGCACGGCGAACAGGATACACGAGCGCACGGCTGCCATGTCTCCGGCAGCGCCCCCTTCTGCTGGCGAGGCGCTCATGAGCATGGTGCATGCGCCACACGAACCGTGTTCGCAGCCAACATGGGTGCCGGTCAGGTTGAGTTCATGGCGCAGGAAGTCGCAGAGCAGCAGCCGCGGCTCGACAGACCGTTCGTAGTGTATGCCATTCACTGTGAGGGAAAGAGCACAGAGATTGTTCAGAGGTTGCTGATCGTCCATCGTCCGTTGTCCATCGTCTGTTGTCCAGCCTGTTCAAACGCCTCGGCCAGCGCTCGCCGGGTCAGCACACGGGCCAGATGGCGACGATAGGCGGCGCTGGCGTGGATATCGCTGGCCGGGTCGATGTCCTGCGTCGCCACGACATCGGCGGCGGCGGCGATCAGTTCGGGGCCAGGGAACTCGTTCTCCAGCAGCCGGGCGCCCGCCTGCGCTGGAACCGGCCCGTCGCCGACGCTGAGCAAGGCAATCCGAGCCTGGTTGCAACGGCCCGTCTCGTCCAGGGTCACAGTCGCTGTCACACCCACAATGGCGTAATCGCCGTGACGCCGCGCCACCTCCTGGATCGACCAGCCGGCGCGCAAGGGTTGGGGTGGGAGGTCAATTTCGACCAGGATCTCATCCGGCTCCAGCACCGTGGTAAAGAGGCTGACAAAGAAATCACCGGCATCGATCCAGCGGTCACCGCGCTGGCTGCGGGCGCGCAGGCGGGCGCCGAGCACCAGTACAACCGCCGGCAACTCGGCAGCCGGGTCGGCGTGGGCCAGGCTGCCGCCAATGGTGCCCCGATTGCGGATCTGGACGTGCGCGATGTGGGGCACGGCTGCGTGGAGCAGCGGCGCATGCTCAGCCACCCGCGGGTCGCGCTCCAACGTCCGCTGCCGCGTCATGGCGCCGATGTGCAGCCCGCCATCCGCTGCTGGGCGTAGAAAAAAGAGCTCGGCGATGCGGTTCAAGTCGACCACGACCGACGGTTGGGCCAGACGGAAATTCATGGCCGGCACCAGGCTCTGGCCACCCGCCAGCAGCTTGGCGTCATAGCCGTGTTCGGATAAGAGCGCCAGCGCTTCATCCAGCGATTGCGGCGCAAAATAACGAAAGGGGGCGGGCTTCAAATTGATCCTCGATCAAGGCAAAATGACAAAGGACGATAGACGATGGTCTATCGTCTACCTTCCCTGCCAAACCGGCTGCCGTTTTTGCAGAAACGCATCGATGCCCTCTGCCGCATCGTCGGCCTGCATATCACAGGCGATGACTTCGGCGGCGTAGGCATACGCCTCTTCCAGGCTCATGCCAATCTGCTGGTAGAACATGCGCTTGCCGGACTCGACCGCATATGAAGACTTCGTGGCGATGGCGTCCACCAGCCGTTGCACGGCAGCATCTAGCTGGTCGGCGGGCACTGCGTCGTTGATGAGCCCATACTGGACAGCCGTCTGGGCATCGATAAAGTCGCCGGTGAGCAGTAGCTCCAGCGCTTTCTTCTGGGGCATGGCCCGGCTGACGGGCACTGCTGGCGTCGAGCAGAAGAGGCCGACGCGAATGCCCGACGTAGCAAAGGTTGCGCTATCCGCAGCTACAGCCAGATCGCACTGGGCTACAAGCTGGCAACCGGCAGCCGTCGCCAGCCCCTGCACCTTGGCGATCACCGGCTGTGGCAACCGCTGGATGGTGAGCATCATCCGGCTGCACTGGTCGAAGAGCGCCTTTTGAAAGGCGTAGTCGGTGTGGGCGCGCATCTCTTTCAGGTCGTGGCCGGCGCAGAAGGCCTTACCAGCAGCGGCCAAGACCACGACACGAATCGAATCATTCTGCGCAATATCGTCCAGTTCGCGTTGGAGCGCGGCCAGCATCGCCTGCGAGAGCGTATTGAACTGTTTGGGGCGGTTGAGGGTCAGGGTTGTGATGTCATCTCGATCTTCGCGCAGAAGAAGAGGCTCTTCGACCAAGGCAATTGCATCTGACATTTTTTGTTCACCAACTGTGTTCATATTTGTGCTTCCAGGCGGCTGCTCTCCGCATTTCTTATTCCCAGGTTTTACGAGTCATATTTGCGTCGGCAGACGCTTACTCATAGTGATATTTGCACGAAGCAACGATGATTTCGTCATCTGTTACCTTGTAGACAAGACGATGCTCTTTGGTAATCCGTCTTGACCAATAGCCTTGCAGCTCATGGCGCAGAGGCTCCGGTTTACCCAGCCCGGTGAACGGATTGCGTTGTATGTCCTTGATCAGAACGACGATCTTTTGGTGAATGTGTTTATCCTCTGTCGCCCAATTCGAGAAATCATCAAACGCTTTTGGGAAAAAGCCGACGCGCTTCATTCGTCGTCATCCGCAGCTTTGGTCGCTGTATCGGTATACAGCGTGTCGAGATCGACTTCGATCAGCGGCTGTCCGCGATTGATATACGCAACGGCTTCTAGGAGATGCTTCCGATTTGCTGGTGAACGAAGCAAATAATCTGTCTCATCGAGACCATGCTCAATCCCATTGGAAGTTCCATTTTCAACCTGGTGGCTCACTTCGCTGACCGTGATCTCTATGATTTTGTCTTCAAACAACAACTGTAGCGCCCTGATGAATCGTTCATCTAGTTCATTTGCGCGCAGGCGATAAACCGAATGCATGAGTTCGCTCCTTCAGTGTCAATGTCTCGTGCTTCCTTCGTTACAACCACCCTCTAGATCTGCCTGGCCTGCTCGCGCAGGATAAACTTTTGCACCTTGCCGGTCGAGGTCTTGGGCAGGGGGCCAAAGATGACCGTTTTGGGCGCCTTGAAGTGGGCGAGGTTTTGGCGGCAGAAGTCGATAATCTCGGCCTCGGTAGTCTCCATGCCCGGGCGGAGCGTGACAAAGGCGCAGGGCGTCTCGCCCCACTTTTCATCGGGCCGGGCAACGACGGCGGCTTCGAGAATGGCCGGGTGCCGGTAGAGCACATTCTCCACTTCGATGGTGGAGATATTTTCCCCGCCCGAGATGATGATGTCCTTGGCCCGATCCTTGAGTTCAATATAGCCGTCGGGGTGCAGCACGCCCAGGTCGCCGCTGTGGAACCAGCCGTCGCGAAATGCTTCGTTCGTCGCCTTTTCGTTTTTGAGATAGCCCATCATCACGATGTTGCCGCGGAAGAGCACCTCGCCCAACGTCTGGCCGTCGGCGGGGACGGGCTCCATCGTCACTGGGTCGGCCACTGTCAGCCCGTCGAGCATGTGATAGCGCACGCCCTGGCGCGCCTTGAGCCGGGCCTGCTCTTCGATGGGCAGATCGCCCCACTCGGTATGCCAGTCACACATCACCGCTGGGCCATAGGTTTCGGTCAGGCCATAGACGTGGGTGATCTCAAACTGATTCTCGGCCATGGCCTGGAGGACGGCGGCGGGCGGCGGTGCGGCGGCGATCATGCCTTTGACCAGCTGTTTCTTTTTGGTCCGCACCTCAGCCGGCGCGTTGATCAGCATATAGTGAACGGTGGGTGCACCGCAGTAGTGCGTCACCCCTTCGCGCTCGAAAAGGTCGTAGATCTGATTTACATCGACCCGACGCAGACAGACGTTGGTGCCGACCACCGCGGCCAGCGTCCACGGGAAGCACCAGCCGTTGCAGTGGAACATGGGCAGCGTCCACAGATAGACCGGGTGCTTGGGCAACTCCCAGGCCAGCACGTTGTTGACCGCATTCAGGTAGGCGCCGCGATGGTGATAGACGACGCCCTTGGGGTTGCCCGTGGTGCCGGAGGTGTAATTGAGGCTGATGGGCGACCACTCGTCTGCCGGCGGTTGCCAGCCAAAGTCTGGATCGCCCTCGGCCAAAAAGGAGTCGTAGGTTGTCCCACCCAACAGTTCACCGCCCTGAGCAAGTGGATCATCGATGTCGATCACGAACAGCGACCGACCCAGCTTGTTCAACGCCTCTTTGATGATGGTCGAAGCTTCACGATCGGTGAACAGCGCTTTCGCTTCGCCATGTTCAAGGATAAAGGCAATCGTCGCTGCATCGAGCCGGGTGTTGATGGTGTTGAGCACCGCGCCGGCCATGGGCACACCGTAATGTAACTCAAAGGTTTCGGGCGTGTTGTAACCCATAACCGCCACTGTATCACCCGCGCCAATCCCCCGTCGCTGCAACGCCGATGCCAGCCGCCGGCAACGGGTATAGGTCTCTGCCCACGCATAGCGCCGCACACCGTGTACGATCGACGTATGGTGCGGATAGACCTGTGCGGCGCGGGTGAGAAACGTCAATGGCGTCAGCGGCGCAAAGTTGGCCGGATTTTTGTCCAGGCCGGTGCTGTACGGATTGGATAGCGACATGGGAGTGATCTACCTCAGCTTGTTGGGAAAGACGGCTCAGGCGACTACATGTGTTTTACATTATACAACATACTGGGTGTGATACAAGACACCTGGTGCATCTGGGGGCATGCAAAAGTTGGACTCTGATTTGCACATTTCGCCAGATTCAGATATGCTATGTGCATGTGCATACTCGACCAGAGCATGTGTATAGGATCACGGGATTTATGACAACCCTGACAAAACGTGTGCAAGTGCTCTTCCCTGAGGAGTTATGGCTTCGGCTCGTCCGGAAAGCCGATGCGCAGCAGCGTTCGGTTGGTTCATTGATTCGCGAGGCAGTGGAACAGGTCTACTTTGCAACGCCAGATGAGCAACGTGCGGATCGACGGCGTATGGTTGCCGAACTGATTTCCATGGATCTGCCCGTGGCTGATTGGCAACAAATGGAATCCGAATCAACGGCGCGAGGGTGCTGGGATGAGTGATGACATCTATTTCATCGATGCCAATGTCATCATGTACGCCGTGGGCGCAGCGCACCCGCTAAAGGCGCCGTGCGCGCAGATCATGGCCGATATCGGGGACCAGCAAATCCGCTCAGTTACGAGCGTCGAAGTTCTCCAAGAAATCCTACACCGCTTCAGCGCATTGAAGCGCCGCCACGATGCAATCACCATTGTTCAGCGATTGGCATTTCTAGTCGACGAGGTCCTGCCCATCACACCGGCTGACATGAAGCGGGCATTGACCGTCCATCAGCAATTCGATGAGTTGATGGTGCGCGATTCGCTCCACGCGGCGACGATGCTGAACCACGGTCTGACGAGGATTGTCACCGCTGATGCTCACTTCGATGGGTTGCCAGGCATTGTGCGTATTGACCCCAGACATTGGCAAGCGCATCGAACAGGCATGTCCGCCCCAGCGTAGACCCTTTCTGGGGTCGTTACTCATCTAGCCAGGCCACACAGCGGCAGAAGGCCGCCTCACCCCCCTTGAACTTCCAGGGGAATACGCCCAGCGTCAACCGCTTGTTCTGCAGTTCCGGCGCGCCGATCTGCCCGCCCACGTTTTCTACATGGATGCAGTCGTGGGGGAAGAGCGCGTTGTGGGTCAGTTGGTAGGCCGAATCGGGGAAGAGCACGTCGATCTGGTCGGCGCCGAACTTAGCCTCGCACTGGGCGCGCACCTTCTGCCAGTGCTCCAACCCGCCGCGGCCCAAGAAGCGCCCAATGGGCAGATTCATGGGGTGGTCGGTGGAGACCATATCGACAGCCCAAATCTTGATCTTCTTGTCCAGCAGCCACTCGCAGATGCTGTAGTGCGGGCCAGGGTGGCGGTGGAGATATTTCTCTTCGTCGGCATCGGGGCCATAGTAGGCATACTTGTGCCAGCCGGTGTGGATAAAGAGGATGTCGCCCTCGCGCACTTCCACGCGCTTTTCGATATCTTCGGGATAGAACATGTCCAGTTCATCCAGATAACTGAGATCGACAATCACGCCCGGCCCCCACAGCCATTCGATGGGGATCTGGTCAATCGTCTTGCCTTTGGTGACAAAGTGCTTGGGCGCGTCGAGGTGGGTGCCCATGTGGTTGGAACTGGTGATCAACTGGGCGTTGACGCCATGTTCGGCCTTGCGCTTGAAATACTTAACCTCGAAGGGCGGGTAAAAAGGCCAGAATGAGGCGTCGGCGTCGAGGTCCTGCGAGAGATCGTAGATTTTGGATGGCATAGCTCTCTTCCGCTTGATAGGGTCGCTTGATGGTGATCAATCGTTTCGTGGCTTGTGCGTAGTACAACCGCTGGTGAGTCGGTAACATCATATCACAGATGGCTTGTTTTATGTAGCCAGACGCTGCCGTGGGGTGAAAGTATGCTATACTTCTTCCTCAGGCGGAAGGACCCTAACCGCCGCTCGAAACTGAACGGTGGCGCTCTTGGAGCACTACACGAGTGGCAAACGACAAATGACAAGAGACATAATCTCTTTTGATGGCAAGATCGCCAGATTCTAGATCATGAGTGGGACAACCTTCGCTGGCCGACACGATGCTGCACTACTCAACCCTTACTACCCCATTGATTGGGCGCTCGGCGCAACTGGCGGTGTTGCGCACGGCATTGGCTGACGCGCAGAACCGCACCGGCGGCTGTGTGATTCTGGCTGGAGAAGCCGGCGTCGGCAAATCGCGGCTCGTACGCGAGGTACGTAGTGAGGCGCTGTTGCAGGGTTTTTTGCTGTTGCAAGGGCGTTGTTTTGAGGCCGATTGCATCTTCCCCTTTGCGCCGATTGCGGATCTCTTGCGTTCGTTCTACTCAGGCCTTGCGCCGGACGCGATGGTGGGCGCGCTTCCGCAGGGGGCAGCCGCACTTGCCACCCTCTTGCCTGAGTTGTCGTTGCACCAGCCGGCCGCTCCATCTACTGTAAGGCCGGGAATCGAGCAGGAAAAACGCCACCTCTTTCACGCATTTGCACACTTTGTGCAATACGCTGCTGCACCCGTGTTGCTCATTGTCGAGGACCTACACTGGTGTGATGATGTAAGCCTTGAATGCCTGCTCTATCTGGCCCGCCAAATTGCCGGCCAGCCGGTGCTGTTGCTCTTTACCTATCGTAACGATGAGGAGCGCCCGGCAGTGGGGCGCTTTTTGGCGGCGTTGGAACGTGAACGGCTGGCGTATGAAGTGACGCTGCCACGCCTTGCCTCCCACGAAACGGCGGCCATGATCCGCGCCATCTTTGCCCAGACCCATCCCGTGCGCGCTGAATTTGTCACCACATTGCACACCCTCACGGACGGCAACCCCTTCTTTATCGAAGAGTCGTTGCGCGCCCTGGTCGAAGCTGGCGATATTTTCCCGACCGATGGCGTCTGGACGCGCAAGGCAATCAACGATCTGCGCATTCCGCGCACCGTGCAGGACGCCGTACAGCGGCGTACAGCACGTCTCAGCCCGGCGGCTTACCGGGTGCTGACCCTGGCCGCAGTGGCGGGGCGGCGTTTTGATTTTCCCCTGTTGCAGCACCTGACCGGAGAGGATGAGACAACCCTGCTGGCGTTGATCAAGGAGTTGATCGCCGCCCAACTGGTGGCCGAGGAGAGCAGCGACCGCTTTGTCTTCCGCCATGCGCTGACGCGCCAGGCTATCTATGCTGGCCTGTTGGCGCGCGAGCGCCAGATAATGCACCGCCTGATCTTTGCCGCGTTGGAACAAGGCGCTGTCCACCAGGCCGAACCACCGCTGGCCGACCTGGCCGGCCACGCCTACGCCGCCGAAGAGTGGCCGGGGGTATTGGCCTATGCGCAGCGCGCTGGCGAGGACGCGCTGGCGCTCTATGCCCCACAGAGTGCGCTGGAACAGTTGACGCGCGCACTAGAAGCCGCGCAACGCCTGCAACAGGAGCCGTCCAGTTCGCTCCACCGCACGCGGGGTCGAGCCTTTGCGCTCCTGAGCGATTTTACCAGCGCCGAGGCCGAGTATGAACGCGCACTGGCCCTTGCCCGCACCGGGCGCGACCCGGCGGAGGAGTGGCACTGTTTGATCGAGTTGGGTGCGCTAGCCCAGGAATACGACTTTCAGCGAGCGGGTGACTTTTTTCACCAGGCGCTGGCCGTTGCGCGCACGCAACAGCAACCGGCTCTGGTGGCTCCGACCCTCAACTGGTTAGGGCGGTGGCACTCCATGATGGATCAACCTGAAGAGGCCCGCCATCTGCAACAAGAAGCGCTGGCGATCTTGCAGACGACCGGTGACCTGCCTGGAGCGGCCGCCACCCTGAGTTTTCTGGGCTGGAGTTGCTATGTTGGCGCCGATCTCTTGGCGACAGCAGCGTATTACACCCAGGCCGCCGACCTCTGCCGCGCACTGGATGAGCGCCATTGGCTGGTCTTTTGTCTGACCGGACTCCTTGCGCGCGGAGGAGACTATTTCAACCAGGCCGCCGGCTGTCTACCGGTCGCTACGGCCCAGTTGCTGCATGAGGGGGAAGCCGCCATTGCGTTGGCCCGGCAGATTGGCTACCGGTCGGGCGAGGCGCGCGCCTTGATCTGGTTGGCGTTGGCGCTGCTCCCACGCGGCGAGTATGCCCGTTGCCTGGCCTGTGCGCAGACAGCCCTGCGGATCGCTAAGGAGGATCAGCAGCCGCGCTATGTCGCCACAGCGCACATGGCGTTGGGTGCGCTCTATCTCGAACTGCTGGCGACGCCGCGTGCGGTGGAGCATTTGGAGCGAGGGCGGCAACTGGCCGAAACAGTGAATTCGCCCAATATCCACCGCACCGCACTGGCATTGAGCGCGGCGGCGGCTGTTGCCCAACGCCAATTTGACATCGCCCAGGCCCTCCTCGATCAAGCCCGCACGGGCGACGGCCTTCCTCTTACATTCTCGCAGCGCCTGCTCTGGGCCGTGCGGGCGGAACTGGCGCTTGGTCGCGGCCAACCCGAGGTTGCGCTCGACCTGGTTGACGGTCTGACCGCCGCGTCCGTCCGTCCGCTGGACCGCGCAGATGAGGCGGATGAAGCCGTGATCCCTGCCCTGTGGCGGCTGTGGGGGGAGGCGCTGTTGGCCGCCGGCCGGATCGAGGAGGCAGAGGCGGTGCTCCAGTCGGCGCGTCGCGCTGCACAGACGCACGCAGCGCGCACATGGCTCTGGCGGATTCATGCAAGCCTGGCCCGGCTCTATCAAACCCGGCGGCTAGCCGACCGGGCGTGGACGGAGCTCTCCGCCGCGCAGACGCTTGTCGACGAATTGGCTGCGTCGCTGGATGATGACTCATTGCGCGAATACTTTGTCCGCCAAGCCGCGATGCAAATGCCCAAACTCACGCCCCCTACCCGCCTGCGGAAGGCAAAACAGGTCTTTGGCGGCCTGACTGGCCGCGAGCGCGAGGTTGTTACGTTGGTCGCGCAGGGCCAATCCAACCGTGCGATCGCTGCTGCGCTGGTCGTCAGCGAGCGTACTGCCGCCAAGCATGTGGAAAACATTCTCGCCAAATTGGGTTTGCAGACGCGGGCGCAGATTGCGGCCTGGGCGGTTGAACGAGGGCAACAGGTTTCCACGGAGTGAGCAAGAGGGCAAACCTACGTATCGGCGGCGCAGACCATTGAAAATCTACGTATTGCAACGCCGACAATCTCCGCCGTTCGGCCCATGTACACGCATTCGATTCTTCTTATACTTGGGGCAGCTCGACCACGAGGTTGAGGAATGATGTAACTTAAGTAAAGGAGAATCATCAATGGAAACATATGTGCTGGTTCACGGTTCATGGCATGGCGCCTGGTGTTGGGCGAAGTTGCAATCATTGTTGCAAGCGCAGGGCCACAGAGTCATCACGCTTGATCTGCCTGGTCACGGCCAGGATCGAACACCGCCCGCTGAGATCACATTGCAACACTATGTCAACCGGGTCGTTGAGTGCCTCGAAGCCCAGACAGAACCGGTGATCCTTGTAGGGCACAGCATGGCCGGCGTTGTGGTCACGCAGAGTGCGGAATTGCGCCCAGACAAAATCAAGACCCTTGTCTATCTTTGCGCGTTCCTACCTCGGAACGGCGAGTATCTGCTCCAACTGGCGCAGGCGGACGCTGAGAGTCTGATCCTGCCCAATCTCACCATCAATGAAGCAGAGGGCTGGATTGCGCTGCCAGCACAGGCGCAGCAGGAAATCTTTTATTATGATTGCGCCAACGAAGATGCCGTGTGGGCCGTTGCCCACCTGACGCCCCACGAGCCGTTAGCGCCATTGGCGACGCCGGTGCAAACCAGCCTGGCAAACTTTGGACGCGTTCCGCGGGTCTATATCGAGTGCCTGGCGGACCGGGCGATGGGTCCTGCCACACAAAAACGGATGTATGGTGCAACACCGTGCCATGCTGTCTTCTCACTCAACGGTGGCCACTCTCCGTTTCTGGCCGAGCCGGAGGCCCTGGCCGGGCATCTGTTGTCGGCAGCAACGGTTGGTCAGGCGGTTGTCCTGGAGCCGGTTGGTTTATAAGCAAACAAAGCCCCGCCGGTTCAGAAGCCATACTGTTCCGCAAACGCCACCAGCGCCTCTTCAAAAATCTGCATCGGCGGGCGCACCAGACCGGCCCCCACCTGGCCGACACCGGCGTTCCTGTGGGCGATGCCGGTGTTGACGCGGGGGGTGATGCCCGTCTCCACCACCTTACGGATGTCGATGCCCGTGGGCGCACCCCGGAAATCGAGCTGCGGGATGGTGAAGCTTTTATGCTCGGCCACCGTGATCTCGTACATCTCCAGCGTGGCGTTGAGCGCATCCTGGGGTTTGCCGCTGATAAAGGTGACAATGGCCGGCGCGGCGGCCATGGCAAAGGCGCCGATACCGGCCGTCTCGGTAATGGTGCTGTCGCCGATGTCGGGGTTGGCGTCGGCGGCGGTGAAGCCGGGAAAGAAGAGGCCGTCGGGAATCTGCGCCGGGGCTGTGAACCAGCGATCACCCAGCCCGCTGACGCGGATGCCAAAGTCGGTGCCATTGCGCGCCATGGCCGAGACGAGCGTGCTGCCTTCGACACCGTGGGCCGCGTCTCCCATTGCTTTGCAGGCGGCCATCACTGGGTTGAGCACGCTCAGGGCGTTGTCGCCCAGAAA
>QEUW01000203.1 GCA_003577005.1 Chloroflexota bacterium
CAACAATACGCCAGCGCTGCCGGATTGGAGCAGGCTGTAATTGCGCAATTGGTTGCCTTGGCCGAACGAATTTCGGGCGAACCCACATTGCAGCGGTGTGCCGAACAACTCTTTGCTCAGACGTATGCGGGCGCAGAACTCACTATTGAACCCACGGCTGAAACGCTCCTGGGCGCCGAGGCAAACAAACTCTATTTGCTGCTGGCAGTGGCTGCACTCCCTCAGTTGTGGGTGGCACAGCAAGCCCGTGGCATTCCCGCTGCGATCACGCGTGAGATCTTTGGCGCATTACCAACCGCGGCGCGGCGTTTTGCCGAATGGCACAGCGGCCAGGTTGGTCTTGAAGCGTGGGTGCTGCGCTATTGGTTTAACGAGGTCGCTTCGGGGCATCTGCACCGCTTGGGGCGACTGGAATTTATCCTGGGGACGTTTGACTGCAATCTGCGCGTCTACCGTCACCGGCAAAGTGGCCGTGTGCAGGCATTGGCCGAAGCCGGGCTGCAATTTGCGGTAGATGGCTATCTCCCCTTTGAATACGATGAGATAACCGGGGATCATTATGGCTGGCGCAGGCCGGAGAGAACAGCGGAAGGTTGGACCGCCAGCCTTGTCGAAACGGAAGAGAGCATCACCGGCACACCGATTTCACCCTGTGGCTATGCCCTGCGCACGATGCAGCAACTTGCCAAAGCTGAATGGGAATTGGTTTTTGCCAATGGCGACACGGTGCTCGACATCCATATTCCCAATTATATGCCGCTCCAATTTGATTTGCTGCACGAATCGCTGCAACGGGCGCTGGACTTTTTTCCGTGCTTTTACCAAGACCGCCCATTCAAAGCGTTCGTCTGTAGTTCATGGATTTTTAATACACAACTGCGAGAAATGTTAGCACCCAACTCGAACCTACTGGCCTTTCAGCGGCAAGGTTATCTCTTCCCGTTACCGTCAGATGGTGCAGATGGCCTATATTTTCTCTTTGGCGATTGGCTGATCGATCTGGACAAAGCGCCGCGTGACACCCAGTTACAACGGGCAGTGATCAAGCACTTAAAAGCAGGCGACAAATTGCGCAGCGGTGGATTTTTTCTCCTGCCCGATGCTGTTGAGCAATTCGGCCAAGCGCCGTATCAAAGCGGCGAATGCATTTAGAAGGAACAAACACGTTTAGCAAATAAGGATTACACAGTATTGGATGTAGATGCTGGCCCCTTGGCGCTGCTTGAGAGTGCGTGCTTTGATAGGAATGAACCATGTCTTTATTCTTGATTGATCCAACTTTTTCAGAGGATCTCGGCGACGGCCTGGTCCGCCGCTGGTCCACCGCGGCGGACACCGAGCAGGTCGGCTTGCTGTTGAGCACCGTCCATCGCGACCGAGAAGATGAGCCGCTCAATGTCCTCTCGCACGACCTGGCGCGCATCTTTATGAGTGGAAAATTCCCGTTTATGGATGCGGGCGATTTTGCGGTGGTCGAAGACACCTCGCAGCCGGCGCATCCGATTGTCGCTTGCACCTGTCTCTGGCGGCATCAGTGGCGCTATGCCGGGATTCCCCTGGGCGTCGGTCGGCCCGAATATGTCGCCACCGACCCGGCCTACCGCAACCGCGGGCTGGTGCGTCGCCTGTTCGAAATGGTCCACGCTCGCAGCGAGGCGGAGGGCCATTTGCTGCAGGCGATCACCGGCATCGCCTACTTTTATCGCCAGTTTGGCTACGAATATGTGATGGAACTGGATGGCAACCGCACCGTCTATTTCTCACAGATTCCCGACGGCAAAGAGGGGGAGGCGGAACCCTACCAGTTGCGCGCCGCCACCCTGGAGGATATCCCGCAACTGATGGCCTTCTACGACCAACAGCGGGCGGACAATCTGCTGTGGTACGAACCAGACGAAGCATACTGGCGGTTTATCGTCAGCTACTGGGATGACCCGGCAGTGCAAAGCCGCGACGTGACGACCCTAGGTATCAAGGGTCGCTATTTTATGATCATAGACAATGATGGGAGGGCGGTCGGCTCGACCTGGGTCAGGACGCGGCGTTGGGGGCGCAGCCTGGGGGTCGCTCCCTTCCTCAGCACGGCCCCCGACGTGGATCGCCCTGCTGTGATGGCATCGCTGCTGCGGCTCCTGCGCGACCAGGGTACACGGATGCCAGGCAATGGACCGGACACCCCGCCCTGTGACGAACTGCGCTTTGACCTGGGAGCCAACCATCCGCTCTATGGGTTGATGGGCGACAAGTTGGCGCTCGCCATCAGCCGTCCCTATGCCTGGTACGTGCGCATCCCCAATCTGGCCGCCTTTCTCCAGCACATTGCGCCGGTCTTGGAGGAGCGTTTGGCTCGTTCGTTATTGGCCGGTTATACGGGCGAGCTAAAGATCGACCTCTATCGCGAGGGCCTCTTGCTCCGCTTTGAACGAGGCAAGTTGATGCAGATCGAGCGCTGGCGGCAACCCGCCTACGGCGAGGAGGCCATGGCCGGTTCACCGCCGCTCGTCTTTCTACAACTGCTCTTGAGCCATCGCAGCCTGGAGGAGTTGCGCGCGTTCTACCCCGACGTGTGGGCCGACGACAAGGCCAAGCTGCTGATCGACACGCTCTTCCCTAAGTTGCCCTCAAGGGTGTTCGAGCCATTTGAGTAGGATTGAGGGGAAAGGGTGCGAAATCCACCCCGGCCCTACCAGTATGGTATCACAGGGGAATCGATGATGACTGAACCCATCACCACCAAAGCCGAACTGCTCACGGCGATTGAAGAAAACTGGGCAGCGCTCACAGCCACGCTGGATCGCCTGAGTGAAGCACAACTGACCTCGATCCACGATGCGCAGGGCTGGACGATCAAGGATCATCTGATCCACATGTCTTACTGGGAGCGATCTGTCGTCTTCTTTTTGCAAGGACAGCCGCGTCACGAGGGGTTGGATGTGGACGAGGCGCTCTACCTGACCGGCGACGAGGATGCGGTCAATGAGGCGATCTTTCACAAGCACAAAGCAACACCTCTGGCCACGGCGAGAGTACATCTGGAAGATATGACTCAGCAACTTGTCTCGCTGCTTGAACCGTTGAGCGACGAGGATCTGCAGAAACCCTACCGCGCCTATCTGCCAGATGAACCTGGCGAGGGCGATGGCCCGCCGGCGATCAACGTTATCTATAGCAATTCTGCTCATCACTTTGCTGAGCATCTAGCATGGATCGAGGCGTTGGCAGCACGGCAGGGATAAACGTATGACGATCAAAGTGATCGGCGCCGGGTTTGGGCGCACGGGCACCACTTCCATCAAAGCGGCGCTAGAGGAATTGGGCTTTGGCAAATGCTACCACATGATCGAGGTAATGACTCATCCTGCACATGTGGGGGTTTGGTCGGGCGCGCTGGGTGGCCAACCGGTCGATTGGCGAACATTTTTGGCCGATTATCAAGCCATTGTCGATTGGCCCGGCTGCACCTTATATCAGGAACTGATGGCGGTCTACCCGGAGGCCAAAGTGTTGTTGACGGTGCGAAACCCCGAAGCCTGGTATGAAAGCACACGCAACACCATCTATCGCCTCCCCCGGTCGCCGGTCATGCGCACCCTCCGGCTCTTTGTGCCTCATTTTCGCCGCTTCTTTCGCATGAACGACCAGTTCATCTGGCAGGGTACCTTTGGCGGCAACTTTGAGGACCGGCAACAGGCAATCGCGACCTTTCAAGCGCATATTGAGGCGGTGAAACAAGCTGTCCCTGCCGAACGGCTGATAGTCTATGATGTGCGCGACGGCTGGGAACCACTCTGCACCTTTCTCAATGTGCCGGCTCCTCAGGGCCAACCGTTTCCGCGGCTCAATGATACCGCTACGATGCGGCGAATGATGTGGCTGAGTTTTGTCGCGCTTGCCGGGATACTGGCGGCGCTGGTGGGTTTGGTCTGGTGGTTGTTCCGCCGGTTGATGCAGTGAGGCGACAAAGGCAACGAAATGAGGGCACCAAATGAACCGACAGCGGATTGGTTGAGCGAGATCCTGCGGCAGGCAGGCATTCTCCGGCGAGGTACGGTGGTTCGTATCGAGCAACAAGAGAGCGCTGCATTCAATTCACAACTCGCCTTCCTGCGCCTGCACTATTCAGCCGACGCCGGAGACGGTCTGCCCACGCGGGTCGTACTGAAGCGCAATCTCCTGGTCGATTGGGCCATTGAGGCGGGGGCGGAAGAGGTGAAGTTCTACAATCTGAACGCTTCGTTGCCGGATCACCCGCCGGTCACGCCGCCATGTTATGCCGCACATTATGATGAAACTAGCGGCCAATCCTATCTGCTCCTGCAGGACCTCTCGGAGGGCCATGCACCACCGCTCATGCGCGATCAGCAATTCGGCATCGGCGATGGCGTACCTGCGCCCGACCAGATCGAGCAAGTGGTCGATACGCTGGCACGGTTTCACGCCTTCTGGTGGCAGCATCCGCTGTTGGCGAGCGGGAAGTTTGCTATGGGATATTGGTCACGCAATGAAGAGCGGTTCGCCCAATATTTGCAACGCCGCCGGCGTTCCTGGGACGAGCTGATCGCTGCGGAAGGAGAGTGGCTGCCGGCCGACATCCGCGAGTTGTATGAATGGCTCTTTGATCGCTTACCTTTTCACTGGGAGCACTATCTTGAGCCGCGCTTTCGCAACCAGACACACCTGACGCTGATTCATGGAGATGCTTATTTCGCCAATTTTCTCTGTCCCCGGTTGCCTGGTGCGGGCGCAACCTACTTGCTGGACTGGCAGTCGTCCACCGTCGATCTGGCCGGCTACGATCTGGCCAACTTGATCGCCACCTTCTGGACGCCAGCGCAACGCCAGCAAGATAAGCGGGAGCAGAAGATGCTACGCCACTATCATGATACGCTCTGTGCCCACGGCGTAGTTGGCTACTCGTGGGATATGCTCTTGACTGACTATCGCTCTGGGCTGATCTTCTGGCTCTTGATGCCCGTGCAGGATCGGTTTGGTGGGGCCGGGAAGGCGTACTGGTGGCCCAAGATGCAATGTCTAGTCGCCGCTTTTCGCGAGTGGAACTGTGACGCGTTATGTTCATAGCCCGTCAAAAACCATGCCCTGACGGCGAACCGTCGCCTCGCTGACCGAATCGATTGTTCTTGTAGCCACTTTTCACAATCAGTTGTTGGAGCAATCAATTGTCCTAATTTGAAGATGTGGGGAAGAGATAATGCCAACGCCCAGTGACACCATCGTCCGCTTTGCACCGCTTGTTGCTGCTGCCGAGCGCCTGCTCAGCCGGCAGGCGGGGAGTTCCATACAATTTACCCGTGTTGTGTGTCTTGACGAAGAGGAGGATCGGCGCAATCGCCTGTTTCGCTGCACCATCGAAAATCCGCCCGCCGGGCTACCAGCAAGCCTGATCATCAAGCAAGTGGTGGCGGAAAACTATCAGCCGGATGATGTATCAGCTTGGGACACGATGCGTTTCTTCCGCGATTGGGCTGGGGCAGAGTTCTTGAGTCGTTTGCCGGGTGAGCCGGGTCATGGGCCGCGCTTTTATGGTGGTGACCGGGCGCTGGGCTTCTTCATCTTGGAAGACTTGGGACAGGATCAGCGCAGCCTGGTGGAGCCGCTCCTGGAAGGGACAGCCGCAGATGCTGAATCTGCGCTCCTGCAATACATGACCCGGCTGGGCAGGATGCACGCCAACACCATGGGCAGGCAGACAGAGTACCAGGCGATCTTGCACACGGCCAACCCCGCCCTACTCGCGGTAGCACCCGAACACGATAGACATCACCAGGCCATCGATTGGTTCTGTGAAACATTGACCAAACTGAACATCGAGTTCGACTCATCGTTGTTGGCCGAACTGCACGAACTCTGCACGCATGTGGCGGAACCTGGTGATTTTGCCGCCTTTATCCATTCGGACCCCTGTCCTGATAACGTACTTTTTGTCAACGACGAAGTTCGCTTGATCGATTACGAATTTGCCCGTTTTGAGCACGCCTTGGTAGACGCCTGTTATCCGCGCATGTACTTTCCGACCTGCTGGTGTTGCAGCCGGATTCCGCAACCCCTGGTCGCCCAGTTGGAAGCGACCTATCGTGCTGAGTTGGTACATGCTTGCCCAGACGCCGCGGATGACCAATGTTTTGGACAGGCGCTTGCCGATGTGTGTGGAGCCTGGCTGTTGCGTCTGGCCCCTTGGCAACTCGCCTCCGCCCTACAAGAAGAGAGCCGCTGGGGAATCGCCTCGATGCGGTCGCGGGTGCTGGCTCGGTTGGAGGCGTTTATTTCGACTGCGACAGAATTTGATCTACTGCCCGCCTATCGAGCCACTGCCAGCCAACTGTTGGAGACCTTGCAGTCACGCTGGCTAGAGGTGGAGCCGTTGCCTGTCTATCCGGCTTTTCGCCAATAACCCATGGCTGCGACTCGAATGGCAATGCTCTGGGAGATGATTCAATGATTCACTTGCTTGCCTCGACTGACTATACGAAGGTTCACCCCCTGTTCCAGGGCGTACACCTGAGTCTGGTAGTCGACGGCGTTCTGGCCGGCAATAGCACAGGTTTGCTCTGGGTTGATGACCTCGACCACCCACGCACTGCCTTGATGTGGGATAACGCCTACAGTATCTACATGGTTGGCGAGGCCGGCAATCACAAATTCAACCAGGCACTGAGCGAGTTTTTTGCGACGCAGCTAGTGCCAGCCGCACGGGTACGCAACATCGATGGCTTCAAAATCGCCTACAGCGACCCGACCTGGGAGAGCCAGATGGCGACAATCTTCCCGGCCATGACGCTCGGTCACTATCCACGCGTGGTGTACACCGTGGGCAACCGCAGACCGTCCGGCTGGCAAAGCCGGCTCCCGCCCGGCTATGCCATGCGCCCGATCAACCGTGCCCTGCTGGCCGACCCAACGTTGGGCAACCTGCCCGATCTGGTCGAGGAGATCGAGCAGTGTTGGCCGTCGCAGGAGCGGTTTCTGAGCCACGGCTTTGGCTTCTGTCTGGTCGGCGACGGGGAAATCATCTGCCGTTGCACGGCTGAATATGTAAGCACGGGCAAGTGTGGCATCGGCATCGCCACCGCGGAACCCCATCGCCAACGGGGGTTCGCCACCTTGACCGCCAGCGCCTTTATCGAAGAGTGTGCGCGCCGGCAGATCACGCCGTATTGGGATGCCTGGTTACGCAATACAGCATCGGTGGCGACGGCGGAGAAGGTCGGGCTGCACAAGGTGCAGGATCACTGGGTCTTTGTGGGGCCGTTGGAGACCGCCCGGCGCTGAAGCGACCGGGCTAGTGCAAACAACAAGCCCCGTAAACGGGGCTACGGAACTAGGCCGGTTTACCGGTCTTCCTTTTACACCTAGCCCCGTCCGTTCACGGCGGGGCGGGCGGTGTCGAACCGAAACAGAAGGGGCAGACGAACATGGCTTATTGGCAATTATTCTATCATGCTGTCTGGGCGACCAAGGGCCGTCAACCGTTGATAACAGACGACGCCGAGTCACTTGTCTACAGTCTGATGCGCGATAAAGCTGTCGATTTAGGAGGCACAGTTTTTGCGATCAACGGCATTGCTGACCATGTTCACATGGCAGTATCCATTCCACCACGGATAGCCGTTGCAGATTTCATTGGTCAAGTGAAGGGGGCAACCTCGTTTCGCCTAAATCAGCGCCGTAGTGCAACGGTGGCGAAATTTGCCTGGCAAACAGAATATGGCGTCTTTTCATTCGATGGCAAACGACTCCCCAATGTGGTTGCTTATGTGGAGCGCCAAAAACAGCATCACACGCAGAACAACATCATTCCAATTCTTGAACGATGGGATGAAGGGAAAGTGGAGACGGTGCAAGTGCGAGAAATCGAAATCCCTTATCTTGTCGCAGATGATCAATGGTGGACGGAAATGATGGTGCTATCCGGTATGGATTAAGAGAATTTTGCCAAACAGGAGAAATCACCAATGTCAAACCCCCAATACATCATCGAACCCTACACCCATGACCACGACGCCGCCCTGGCCGTGATGTGGAACGAAAGTGACCAACAGTGGCCGGGCGGCTTCACCCGCGGCATCCCCTTCACCGCCGAACGCATCGCCGATTGGATGGACAAACAGACGGCGCTGGTCCGCCTGGTCGTCAAAACGGACAGTGGCGCCGTCGTCGGCTATGGCAGCCTGTGGGATGAACCAAGCCAGCCGGGGCGCAGTTGCTACGTCGATCTGCTCAACGTTCATCCGGATCATCAGGGGCGGAGTCTGGCCCGCCTGATGTTGGCGCAGATGGTCGATTACGCCACCGAGCACGGCTACAGCCGGATGACGATTGGTACGTGGGCAGCCAATCTCAAGGCCGTTCCACTCTACAAAAAGGTCGGATTTTTCTGGAAGCCAAACACGACGGTCTTCATGGAAAATTATATTCCGGGGCTGCGCCGGCTGCCGGTCCTGCAAGACTTTTTTGCGAAAGAGGATTGGTACACCACCTATACACGCCAACTCCAACAAATAGAAGACGATCAGCGCCACCCGAGAACCGGCGATACGGAGGTCTATATCTGTCGCTGGACTCACTCCAACGGTGCAACGGTCGAAGCGGTGATCGACCGCAAGGCGCAGACGATCACGGGGCTGGAAACCGGCGAATTCGCCGTCTATGCCCAGGTGGACGCAAGCAAGCCGGTGCAAGGCTTATCCTATCCCGTCACCTGGGAGATCACCAATAAGACGAACACTCCGATGAACGTGCAATTGGAAGCCAGCGGTGATAACGATGTAGAAGTCAGCCATAGCCAGGCGTTCACCCTCGAACCCGAAGAGACCACGACGGTCACCGCTCGTTACCGTTGTGCAACCGATGCGCCACGCCTGGATCTCTCGAGCTGGCGTCCCAAACCCACACCCCAGATTCGCACCCGGCTCTTGCTCGATGGCAAAGAGCTGATCCTCGGCTCCGGGGTACAGTACGAACCGGCCATTCAGGTCACCCTCCACCCTGGGCAGCCGACGTTGACGCCGGGGCTGGCGCAGACGGTGTTGGTGCAGGTCAAGAGTTATCTCGACCGCCCGCTGCAAGGGATGCTGCGCATTGTTGACGCCGGTGGTCTTACGACAGACTGGGAGGAGCAACCGCTGACTGCCGCCGCAGAGGGCTTTGCCAGTGCGCCGCTACAACTCCACAGCGCACACGAAACAGCGACCACGGTGAAATTTAGCGCCACCTTTGCCAACGGGGACGAGCAGGCCAGCACCGCGCCGCAGACGTTGCCCGTGTTGGTGCGCAGCGTGGGCCATGTCGCGGCGCTGCTGTATCAGCCCGACCCGACCAGGAATGAGATCATCATCGAGAATGACTTCTTCCACTTTGGCTGCCGCCAGCGCGCCGGGCAGATGTGGCTCAGCAACCGTGCCGGTCAGGACTATCACATCCACTTGCAAGAAACGTTGGGGCCGCCCTACGCGCCATCGGAATTTGATCAGAGCGACTATGAATTGGCCCTGCACCAGGAGGCTGGCCGCGCACGGGCAACCTTCAGCATCACTTCGACGCGCTTTCCTGGTCTGAAAGTGGTGCGCGAGGTCACCGTGACTGCGTCACCGGTTGTCGAAGTGCGACACTGGCTCGAAAATGAGGGAACCATCACCCACACCTGCAAGGTGCAGACCACGCTCGACCTGCTCGACAATTTTTCCACCAGTGCCCAATCGGCGCTGCCCCGCCACGAACGGCTGATCACCACGCTGTCGAGCCTCATGCCCGAAGTCGAAGGCGACTTCCCCAAACGACCCGAAGATGTGGCCGAACAATGGGGGGCACAGACGCTGGACGGGCAAGTGCATGGCGTCGTCTGGGGTGCGGACGTTACGGAGCACGAGTGGCGGCCCTGGTTCTTCGACCTGACCTCCGCCGAATGCCGCGTGCCACCGCAAGGCCGGGTTGAGTTCAGCCCGCTCTATCTCTACTGCGGCCCAGGTGACTGGCGCACCGTACGGCGCATCTGGCAGCAACGCAACGGCCAGACGGACCAGATCCGGTTGGACAACCTGGCAATGCCGGCGGGCACCCTGCCGCACCAGATTGTGATCACGCCCGAACCCGCGCTCACGCTGGCCGAACAGGTGACAGTGCAGTTACGGGCCGACAACGTGCGCCAACAACCGATCAACGGGCAGATCATCGTGACGCCGCCGCCGGGTTGGTCCGTCGAGCCGCCCGAGTTGGCGCTGGATAACCTGCAGCAGGGCAAAACCCTTGACGCCACTCTCCACTTGGCCGGTCTCGCTGCGCCGGTTGGGCCGGCCATCGGCCAAGTAGAGCTACAGACCGCCGACTTCGACCGGGTGCAGCCCTTCACGATTCTGCGCCTCGGCGATCAGCGGCACTCTGTTGCCATCACACAAGCACAGGAGCACGGCCAGGCGCTGTGGCGGATCGACAACGGGCGGATGCTATGGCCTGTTGCGCCCGGTTTTCAGGCCGGGGTGGTAGGCTGGTACGAGGTGGGTAGCACCGTGAACCATCTCGATACGGCCTTTCCCAACGATGGAGAGTTTGAATGGCTCAGGCCCTGGTTTGGCGGCATCCGCCCTACGTTGGGGAGCGGCGAAGGCGGGTGGCCGGGCAAACTGCACCGGGAAAGCTTTGTCGCCGAACCCCACGAGGTCACCGATGAGCAAGGTTTAACCTGGCGTGGCGTCCGTCTGGCGGCGGAGCTACAGGGACAGAAGACACTCAAGGGTCTGCACGCCGAGATTGAATATCTGACCGTACCCGGTAGCAACGTGCTCAAGGCCATCTTCCGCCTTATAAATACGACGCCAGTCTACTGGCCGGTCTGGAACCCGTGGCTGGCCTTTATGCTCTTTTGCCAGGCGGACGGCAGCTATGACAACGCGGTGCTCTATGGCGAAAGCCCCTATGCCGGACATGTGCAACGCAAGCGGAGCATTGCCAGCCAGTGGATCCGGGTGGGAAACTGGGCAGCGGTGGTCAACCCCACCAGCGGGCGGGCCCTCACCGCGGTCTGCCCCAGCCAACCCGAAAGCATCGTCCTGCTCAACAGTGGCCAACGGGGCGGGCACCTGATGGCAACCCAGAGCAAGCCAGTTGCCCCCGAGAGCGCCACTGAATTGGTGCTCTACGTGGCGCTGGTCGATTCGCTGGCGCAGGCGCGGGAGTATCGATGTTTGGGGTGGGGAAGCCCGCCCTTGGCTGAAGCCACAGGGCTACGTGCAAAACCAAGCCAGGTTAACCTGGCTTCCTGTTCCGACTAGCCCCGTCCATTTATGGCGGGGCGGGCGTCTACCCATAACGTATACAAGCGAACGCAACTATGCTCTCACTCAACCTGGGCATCCTGGCCCATGTGGACGCCGGGAAGACGAGCCTGACCGAGCGTCTGCTCTATACAACCGGTATTATTCGTAAAATGGGCAACGTCGATGAGGGCAACACGCAGACCGATTCGCTAGCGCTGGAACGGCAGCGCGGCATCACCATCAAGGCCGCGGTCGTCTCCTTCGCCATTGATGAGGTCACGGTCAACCTGATCGACACACCCGGCCACCCGGATTTTATCGCCGAGGTGGAACGCTCGTTGAGCGTGCTCGACGGCGCGGTGCTGGTCATCTCTGCCGTCGAAGGCGTGCAGGCACAGACGCGCGTCCTGATGCGGGCATTGCAACGGTTGCGCATCCCGACCTTGTTGTTCATCAACAAGATCGACCGCAGCGGCGCGCAAGAGGAACGGCTGCTACAGAGCATCGCCGAGAAGCTGACGCCAGCCATCATCCCCATGGGAACGGTCAGCGGGCTGGGTACGCGTGCCGCACAATTTACTCAGTATGGCGCTGCCGACCCTGCGTTTACCTCCGCGCTGGTGGAACGGCTGGCCGAACAGGACGATGCCTTGCTCGCCGCCTATGTGGAGGATGCCACGGCTATCTCGTACGACCACCTGCGCAGCGAGCTGGCGGCGCAGACCAGGGGAGCGCTCGTGCATCCGGTCTTCTTCGGCTCGGCCATTACGGGTGCGGGCGTGGATGTGTTGATCGCCGGCATCCGCGAGTTGCTGCCGGCGGCCACAGGCGATGTGGATGGCCCGATGGCAGGGACAGTGTTCAAGATCGAGCGCGGTGCGGCAGGGGAGAAGATCGCCTATCTGCGCATGTTTTCGGGCACGGTGCGGGTGCGGGACCGGGTGACATTTGGTCAGGGGCAAGAGGGGCGGGTGACGGCGCTCAGCGTGTTTGACCGCGGGCCGGCTGTCCAGCGGGCGGCGGTCAGCGCCGGGCAGATTGGCAAGCTCTGGGGTCTCAATGAGATCCGCATCGGCGATGCGATTGGCCCGGCGCCAGCGACGGCGCAACGCCGTTACTTTGCGCCACCCACCCTGGAGACGGTGATCGCGCCGCGCCGCGCCGCCGACAAAGCTGCGCTTCACAGCGCGCTCACCCAACTCACCGAGCAGGACCCGCTCATCAACTTGCGGCAGGACGACCAGCGGCAGGAGTTGTTCCTCTCGCTCTACGGCGAAGTGCAAAAGGAAGTCATCCAGGCAACCCTGGCAAATGACTACAATATCGAGGTCGAGTTCCGTGAAACGACCACCATCTGCATCGAACGACCTGTCGGCAGCGGGGCGGCGGTCGAATTCCTGGGCAAGGATGACAATCCCTTCCTCGCCACTGTTGGATTGCGCCTCGAGCCGGGCGCGGTCGATTCCGGTCTGGAATTCAGGCTGGATGTCAAGGTCGAGTCGATGCCGCTCTTTGTCTACAAGGCGGTCGAGGATTTTCGCCAGGCCATGGAGCAGGCGGCGTATGAGACGCTGCGCCAGGGTCTCTACGGCTGGCAGCTCACCGATTGTATCATCACAATGACGCACTCTGGTTATGTATCGCCATCGAGCACGCCGCGCGATTTCCGCCTGTTGACCCCACTGGTCCTGATGAGCGCGCTCCAGCAGGCTGGCACAATCGTCTGTGAACCGCTGCACCACTTTCACCTTGAGATGCCGGCGGACACATACGGGCGAGTGGTGCCCGTGCTCGCCCAAGTGCGCGCCGCGCCGCAAGCGCCGGTCATGCGCGCTGCGACGTGCGTGCTGGAAGGTGAGATTCCGGCAGCGCGGGTCTATGAGTTACAACAGCAGTTACCGGCGCTGACACGCGGCGAAGGAATATTGGAGTGCAGCTTTGCGCGCTACGAACCGATGCGCGCGCCGTTCCCAACCCGACCCCGGTCAGATTACAACCCGCTCAACCGCAAGGAATACTTGCTGCATGTCTTGCGGCGGGTCTAGCAAAGGCTCGATACTACAGAAAGGATATGACCTAAAACTGGAGAAGATCAGATGATACAAACAGCTGAAGCATCAACAACCGGGCAAGACTCTTTCACCCTACGCCCGCCGACCGAGGAGGACATCCCGGCTTTGGTGGCGCTATTCAACGATTGCGCCGAAGAAGAGGTGGGCGCCCGCCCCGCCACAGCAGAGGAGATTCGCCTGGGCTGGGAAGACCCCGGCTTTGATGTGGCCGCCAGTTCACGTGTCGCCGTGGAGCGGAACGGCGTGATCGTGGGCCACGTAGCTGCCTATTGTTCAGCGCCTTACGTACGCAACTTTGTCAGCGCCCATGTCCATCCCACCCGGCGGGGACTTGGCCTGGGCACGCTGTTGACCCAATGGGCCGAGCAGTACGCTGGCACCTTTGTCGGCAGAGCGCCGGCCGATGCACGAGTGACAGTCGAAGGCGGTGCAGTGAGCACCTTCACCCCGGCCATTGAGTTTCTGCGCGACCAGCATTACACCTATGTGCGTAGCTTCTACGAGATGCGCATCGAGCTGTACGGCCCGCCACCCGCACCCGCCTGGCCGCCGGGAATCACCGTCCGCAGCATGATTCCCAAGCAGGAGGAAGAGGCCGTCTACCGGGCAGACGTGGAAGCCTTTCGCGATCACTGGGGCTTCGTGGAGCAGCCGTTCGAGGAAGATTTTCCTCGCTGGTTGCATTACACGCGCAACCACCCCCACTACGACCCGGACTTCTACTTCCTCGCCCTGGATGGTGACGAGATCGCGGGGCTGTCGCTCTGCCTGCCCAGGGATAACGAGGATCCTGATATGGCATGGGTCAACACGGTGGCGGTGCGCCGCCCCTGGCGGCGTCAGGGGCTGGCCCTGGCGTTGTTGCACCATACCTTTGGCGAGTGCTACCGGCGCGGCATCTTGAAGGTGGGCCTGGGGGTCGACGCCAGCAGCCTCACCGGCGCGACCCGGCTCTATGAGAAGGCAGGGATGCAGATCTTTCGCCAGTACGACCGCTATGTAAAGGAGCTGCGTCCCGGGCGCGACCTTTCGACCCAGCACGTTGCGGAGTAGCTTCTGCTTTTGGCAATAGGACCTTGCCAATGAAAAGGTTAAACAGAAAACAAAAACAGCAGGAACACAGAGAACACAGAGGAGGCACAGAGCGCACCGAGACCTCTCTGTGTTCTCTGTGGGGCCTCTGTGCTCTCTGTGTTCCTGCTCTTGTTCTGGCCTGTCCAGGTTAGGAAAATTCACCGACTGATGCTAGAAAAACCCGACCTTCCCGATGAGTGTTTGGTAGCCTGTCTGCAAGAAGCCTATGGGCTACGTATTGACGGTGTCTCCTTTCTGCCCCTCGGCGCCGATTTCAGCGCGGCTGTCTACCGTGTGGTGGCCAGAGATGGGCGATCATACTTTGTCAAGTTGCGTCGCGGCCGCTTTGATGAAGTCTCTGTCATCCTCCCCAAGCTGCTACACGATCAGGGTGTTACCCAGGTGATCCCGCCGATTGCGACGAAAACCGGGCAGCTTTGGACACATCTGGACGATCACCATTTGATCCTCTACTCGTTTGTTGAGGGGGGCAACGGCTTTGAGGTTGAACTTGCACCTCACGACTGGAGTGAGCTGGGCACCGCCCTCAGGCGTATCCACACGGTCACCCTGCCTGCTGAGATACGGCAGCGCATACCACAGGAGAGCTATACACCGCGCTGGCGTAACACGCTCAAAGTGTTCTTGGACGAGGTTGAAAAAAAGGAATATGCTGACCCCGATGCAGCACAGTTGGCAGCGCTGCTCCGGGCCAAACGAAGCGAGCTTGAGCATGTGATCGCACGCTCTGAAGCGCTGAGCCGGGTGGTTCAAGCCAAGGCTTTACCCTTTGTCCTCTGCCATACGGATATCCATAGTTGGAACCTCCTACTTGAGCACAACGGGGGTCTGTACATTGTCGACTGGGACATGCCCATGCTCTCCCCCAAGGAACGCGACCTGATGTTTCTAGTCGATGGCGTGGGCGGCATCTGGCAGGGCACAGACGGAGACGCTCAGTTCTACGAAGGCTACGGCGGGGCCCGGGCTGACCCGGTTGCGCTGGCCTATTATCGCTACGAGCGGGGCATCGAGGATATCGTCGTCACCGCCGAACAGATCTTCTTGACCAAGGAGGGCGGCACCGACCGGGCGGAAGGGATTCAGCACCTCTTGACTGCTTTTTCACCCGGCGGCGCCATCGCCCTCGCCTACCGGTCGGACCCACTGGAGCGGAGACGATGATCGAATTGACACCGGTTCAACCAACCGAACAAGCCGACCTGCGCCGCATGGCCGAAGCCTACTGGGAAGAGCTCATGCCCAAGGCCGCCGTGTTAAAGGACAGCGCCAGCCGCGACCGCTACTTTGCCGACTCCTTCCGTTGGGAGGGCGAGCAGGATCGTCCCTACTGGGCGTTGCGGGCGGGCGAACGGATGGGGTTTGTCACGTTTTCACGCAATGGGGAGTCGGCTTATATCGACGATTTCTACGTCGTGCCCGGCGCCCGCCGGCAAGGGCTGGGCCGCAAAATTTTGCAGGCCCTCACAGCGCTCTTTGATCGCGACGGCGTCACGCTGATCGAACTCAGCGTACGCCGCGACAATCCACGCGCCCTGACCTTCTGGGAGACGATGGGCTTTCGTGTTGCCGCCTACCGGATGCGCCAGTACCGGGACCCAGCCACCGGGACAGCCTTCGTCGGTGGGCTGTCATCCGATTTCGCTTAGAGGCTCCTTGCCATGCTGCGACTTTCCGCGCCCAATGCCTACTATCTGCGCACGGCGCAAGCGCAAACCGGGTCGGTGCGGCGGCAGTTGCAAGCTGCGCTGGTCACCTTGCGCGCCGGGGCGGAATTGGTGCGCACCACGCCGGTTCTGCTTTTGCTCTTTACAGCTCAGCTTTTTGTGGGCGCCTTTCTTGAAGGCTTCTTTCGCATTCAACGGGCGCACTTGCTGACCAACGTCTCTCGCCCGCGCCTGGTGCTGCCGGGGATAGGCGCACTGGATGTGATTGTCTGGTTTGGCGTCTTGGATGGGTTGAACAGCCTGCTCACCCTCATTGGGGCCGAAATCGTCCGCCGTTCGGTCGATCTCACCCGGCCGGTGATGGTCGCCCGCCTGCTGGTAGGGTGCTACACATTGGTCCTGGTCGGCGGGCTCTGCTTTGCGCTGGCCGGCGCTTTTGCGGTGGCTGCGGGCGCTTTGCTGATCGTCCAACTCTTTCAACAACTGGCGCAACCGGTCACCGCGGCCTGGCTCAACCAACACATTGCCTCTGATGTGCGGGCGACGGTGCTGTCGTTGAGCAGCCAGGTCAGCGCCGCGGGTCAACTGGGTGGAGGGCTGGGCGTCGGCGTCGTCAGCAATCGTTATGGAATGCGGGCAGGATTGATGTTGGCGACTCTCTTTGTCACGCCGTTGCTGGCCCTCTACGCCGGCAGCGCCGTCAGTTCACAACGCGCAGTCGCCAGCCGAGTGAGCATATCAGAACCGTAGCAGTGACCAGAATCGAATCAGGAAGAATACCATGAATACCGTACAACCAGAAGCAATGGGATTTACCAGCCAACGGCTGGCGCGCATCAACACCGTCATGCAACGCTATGTGGATGAGGAGAAGCTGGCCGGGATCGTCACGCTGGTCGCTCGCCGCGGCAAGATCGTCCATTTTGAGAAGGTGGGCTGGGCCAATATCGAAGCCGACCAGCCCATGCAGTTTGATACCATCTTTCGCATCTACTCGATGACCAAACCCATTACCAGCGTTGCCGTGCTCATGCTGTTCGAGGAAGGTCATTTCCGGCTGGCCGACCCGGTGGCGGATTATCTGCCATCCTTCAAAGAGATGAAGGTGCTGGAGCGAACCCCTGAAGGAAATCAGCGCCTTGTGGATGCCGAGCGACCGATCACGATCCACAACCTGCTGACCCATACGTCGGGGGTGAGCTATGGCTGGGATGAAATCGAGACAACCGATACCCAATATCAGGCGCTGTGGCGTGAACTCGACACCAATCCATCCTTCACGTTGCAAGAGTGGGTTGAGACACTTGCGCAGATTCCGCTACTCTTTCACCCGGGTTCGCGTTATCGCTACAGCATGGCGACGGATGTGTTGGGCGGGCTGGTACAGGCGGTGTCGGGTATGCCGTTCGACGAGTTTCTGCGGCAGCGCATCTTTGCCCCGCTGGGCATGGACGATACTGCCTTCGACGTGCCGGCCGAGAAGCTAGCGCGTTTTGCCGCCAACTACGGCCCGCGCGAGGAGGGTGGCCTCAAAGTGATCGATACGCCGCAGACCAGCCGCTACGCCCGGCCCACGCGCCACCCATCGGGCGGCGGTGGGCTGGTCTCAACCACGGAGGATTATTTGCGCTTTGCCCAGATGCTCCTCAACCGGGGCGAGTTGGATGGTGTACGTTTGCTCGGTCGCAAAACCGTTGAGTTGATGACGACCAATGGTCTACCGGCAGGGGTGTACCTCAACAACGATCCGGCGTGCGGGGCCAGTTTTGGCCTGGGCGTCAGCTTATTAGAAGACGTGGGCAAAGTTCAACAACTGGGTTCGGTTGGCAACTACGGCTGGGGCGGGGCCGCCAACACCAATTTCTGGATCGACCCCCAAGAAGAACTGATTGGGATCATTATGCTCCAGTTTATGCCCAGCGACACCTATCCGGTAGTTGTCGATTTTCGCAACTTGACCTACCAGGCATTGGTACATTGAGCAGAAACGCGCCGATGAGAGCATTAGAGGCAAGAACTGCCTATCTGTTTCGGGCAGGGGTGGGCTCGTTCTGTAGCGGTTTGATCTTCATCGGCCTGGCGGCTTACTACGTGCGCACCATCGGCATGAATCCGCTGCAACTGGTATTGGTGGGCACCGCCCTCGAAGCCACAGTGTTCTTGTTGGAAGTGCCGACCGGTATCGTAGCCGACCTGTACAGCCGGCGTTTGTCGATGCTCATTGGTGGTTTTTTGATCGGTATCTGCTACGTCCTGACCGGTCTTGCCCCGTTCTTTGCCGTGATTATCATGGCCGAGATCATTCGCGGCATCGGGTCAACCTTTGTCAGCGGCGCCGAAAGCGCATGGATCACAGATGAGGTCGGGGCCGGCCAGGTGCGCAGTCTCTTTCTGCGCCGCGCCCAGGTGGGGCAGGTGTGCAACCTGCTTGGGATCTGGTGCAGTGTTGTGCTCGCCAGCCTGTATGGCTATCAAAACCCGATCTTGCTCGGTGGAATTGGCTTGATTTTGCTGCA
>QEUW01000204.1 GCA_003577005.1 Chloroflexota bacterium
CTCACCGAGACAGCGGTTGCGGTCACCGCTACAGTGACCACAACCCAAACCGCCGCGACCGGTGCAGCCGATTTGGAACGTGGGGCGCGCTCGTACGAGAGAAACCAGTGCGGTTCCTGCCACGGCGAACGAGGGGAAGGGGTGGAAGGAAAAGGCGCGGCCATCGCCGGCACAACACTCAGCGAGCGAGAATTCGAGAATCTGCTGCGCACGGGTGGCGGGTTAGGCAATACACATATCTTTGGACCCTCGGCTATCAGCCCGGCAGGGATGAGTGCGCTCTACGCCTATGTGCAGTCTCTGCAATAAGGTGACGGATTCATGTTCATGTGATAAGATGGATTGCACAGCGCGCTTACTCCACATCACCCCACAGGACCAGGAAAAAGTGCTGAGCCATGCAGCCCGTTGCCGTCAGAGAAGTTGAACTCCAGCAGATCGGTGTCTACCAGCTTGGCGAAGAGATCGGGCGCGGCAGTGTTGCCGTTGTCTACCGGGCGACCGATACGCTCTATGACCGGGAAGTGGCGCTCAAGGTGCTACATCCCTACTTTGCCCACTATCTTTCCTTTGTCCGTCATTTTATCGCCGAAGGCCGCGAAGGGATGCGGCTACGCCATCCCAATATCGTCCAGGTCTTTGACGCCGGCCAGAGCGATGGCGTCGCCTACATTGCTCAGGAACTCATCACCGGCGGCGCCCTGGCCGACATGATCCAGGCGCGCGGCGGCCCCTTTACGCATGACGAGACGATGGCGGTTATCGAGCAGGTAGCCGCCGGTCTCGATTATGCCCACCACCTGGGCTGTCTGCACCGCAACCTCAAACCTAGCAACATCTTCTTTGCCGACCACGGCCGGGTGCAGATTGCCGATTTTAGTGCGGCGATTGCATCCGGTGGCGCCCCACCTGCCAATTATCCGGTGGGGACGCCGGCCTTTATGGCGCCGGAACAGGCCCGCGGGGATGTCACCATCGACCAGCGCGCCGACATCTACAGCCTGGGCGCAGTAGCCTTTCTGATGCTCGCCGGGCGCCCCCCTTTTGAGGCCGAAAACCCGCTCGTCTTGCTACGAAAGATTATCGAGGAGACACCCCCGCCCCTCGAACGACTGCAACCGGAGATCGACCCGGCATTGGCACAGATGGTGAGCCAGGTGCTCGCCAAACGGCCCAGCGCCCGCTTTGTCACCGCCGCTGCCTTTGCCCAGGCATTAACCCACGGCCCAACCACACCTGTCCACCGTGGGCCAGTTGCGAGACTGGATGAGCCTTATCCACTCTCGCATGCACCGGCGCCGGTGGCAGAGCAGGAAGCCAAACGTCCCGCAGCCAGACAGCGCCCTGCATCGACGATGACCTTTTCTCGGCAGACGGTGATGCTCGCTGGCATGGTCGTCATGACGCTGTTGCTGCTGCTGGCAATGATCGTAGCCAGTATCGCCCCCAGCTTTTTCCGTCGCATCGCCGGTCTGGAGACGCCCGCACCCGCCCAAGTGGCGGTCCTACCACCCCCAGAGCAGCCGGCCACATCCACCCCAGCGAATGCGCGCGCCACGCCTACCGGAATCGGTGAGGCGGCTATCGTGGCGGGGGCCACCACGACGGTCACTGTAGGCGCAGCAGTGAGTGCAACAAGTACATTGCCGGCCACCTTGACCAGCGCGCCGCCACCGACGGTGCGGGTGCTGGCGCTTGCGCCGGCGACGGCGACCCCCGTGCCCACCGCAACGCCAAGCTCATCCCCATCCGCCACACCGAGCGAGACACCGGCCGCGACGACAACACCGACCGCTACCGAAGCGCTTGCTACCGAACCCATTTCGGATACGGCAACCCTGGGCGGGCTCGCATCCATCGCCGCAAGCGTCACCAGTGGGCCACCCCCTGGTGGGCGCATTGCCTATACGGTGCGCAATCCGAGGACCGACCAGTTGGACACGGTCATCTACAATCTGGCGACCGGGGTAAGCTGGCCCATCTTGCCCGCCAAACGGCAACCCGATTTTAACAATCAGGGTGATCTCGTGCTCAACAGCGAGGGTGGCGGGGTCGATGCGCTGGTGCTCATGCGCCCCGCCACCAGCGAGTTATTGGCCGTCGCCAGCGCCTTTGCCGAAGATAGCCATCCCCATTGGGCCCCCAACAATAAGAGCATTGTCTTTGACTCTGCGCTCGTGGGTGATGGTCGCCATCGTCTCTACATTCAGCACGACACCAATTATGGTGAGGTCATCGGCCCCATGCGCTACGATGCGTGGGAGATCTTTGGTCGCTATCCCATCTATTTGCTCGACGGGCGCATCGTCTACAACGGCTGCAATGTGTGGGACAACGCCAGCATCTGCGGTCTCTATCTGGTGGATACAACTGGCGGGGAGCCGCAGAATCTCACCAACTGGCCGGGGGACATCCCCACCGACAACCTGGGCAACCAGGTCCTCTTGATGTCAGACCGGGGCGGTGACTGGAATGTCTATCTGCTCAATGTGGCGACAGGGGCTCTCCGCCAACTGACTGATGCGCGCGGCCGCGACGGTCTGGCGACCGCCTCGCCCGATGGCAATTATCTGGCCTTTGTCAGCGACCGAGCCGGTGCCTGGGCCGTCTATGTGATGCGCAGCGACGGCAGCGACCAACGCAAGCTCTTTGACCTCAACGGCGGCTACGGCCAGGGCGATCGCGACTGGCTGCAGGAACGGCTGAGTTGGGGACGCTAACAGAATGCGACGGAAATCAGTAGACGGTTTGCCGTGAGCAGAGCGTTACACGGCAGTGGGTCTATATCCAATCTATTCTGTCACAGCCTATTCTCCCTCATTGTAAGCAAAAATTAACGCAACGTTGCGCCAATTTGTGGTACACTCACCCCATCCGCGCTGAGGCTGCTCACTCCTCTGGGTTATGCCACAGCGAATATACAACCTTCACAACTCGATAGGCAGTTCATAGTAGACAAAGGAGTCTCACATGCTTACGCTGACCGCGATCAAAGCCGATGTCGGTAGTGTAGGTGGGCATACGCGACCTTCCACGCGCATGCTCGAAACGGCGCGCAGCCGGCTGGCCCAGGCAGTCGATCACGCTACGCTGATCGACTTCGATGTGACCCACACGGGCGACGACATCTGCCTGCTCATGGTGCATCACCACGGCAGTGGCAGCCCAACGGTGCATAACTTTGCCTGGCACGTCTTTGCCGATGCCGCCCGCATCGCCGCCGAAGAGGGTCTCTACGGCGCCGGCCAGGACCTACTCAAGGATGCTCCTTCGGGCAATGTGCGCGGCGCTGGTCCTGGCGTCGCCGAGATCACCTTTGACCCCACGGCCAAAGAGCGGCCTGCCGAGCCGTTTCTGATCATGACGGCAGACAAGTGCGGCCCCGGCGCCTACAACTTTCCCCTATGGGCTGTCTTCACCAACCCTATGTTTTGCGGCGGGCTGCTGCTCCCCCAAATGAAAGCTGGCTTTCGCTGGACCATTATCGATATGGAGTATGCGGGGGGCGACCGCATCATCGAACTCAACTCCCCCGAACAACATCTGGACCTGGCGATCCTGTTGCGTGATGAGAACCGCTTTGGCATCCAGGCCATCCACTCGCGGCGCTATCCCAACCAACAAGTCGTTTCTGTCTCCACCGACCGGCTCCACACCATTGCCGGTGAATATAAAGGCAAAGATGATCCGGTTGCGCTCATCCGCAGCCAGGGCTGTTTCCCCGCACCCGAAGAGTTGGTCAGCCCCTTTATGACGGCGCATTTTGTGGCCGGCGATGCGCGCGGCAGCCATCACATGCCCCTGATGCCGGTAGCGCTCAACAGCGCCGTGGCTGGGCCGTACTGTCTGCCCATCGTCGCCTGCGCAGCCTATTCGGTCAACAAGAAGGGCAAACTCTCCGAGCGAGTGGATGTCTTTGGGGACAGTGTCTGGGATGCAACCCGGCTCAAAGCACAGCGCAAGGCCGAAGAGATGCGCCAGCAAGGCTTTGTGGGGGCCGCCATGTTGCCCATGCAAGAGCTGGAATACAGCGCCTTCCGCGATTCGCTGGGCGAGCTAGAGGCGCGCTTCCAGCTGCGCGAGGCGATGGTGCAGGGTAACGGCCACGCAGTTGAACCGGTTCTGGCGTGACTGGCGCTCGCTGTGTGAGCGTTCCCCAGCCTGAACCGCTTTGACAGCATAGGTGTACGCCTATCTCCGGTGTGGCTAGTACGACAACAAGACTTCATGTGACGGATCCCACCCGACCTCTGGGAGGTGACCAGAATTAACGTTCCTGTTCGGACTGTTTGTGGTCACCTCCTTCTTGGTCCCGAAGCCGTTCGCCGGTCACCTCGCAGAAATCTGGAGCAAGGGGATATAACTGATTTTGAAAAGCCCTACGGCCCGTGCAAGCGTACTTGCCAAATCTTGATCTGTCCAGTACAATCCAGACCAACCTCTGTATACAGATCGTTGGTCGAACAATTGTACAGATGTGCGAGAACCGGCGGGGGCATTCCTCTGTGGGCGCCCATCTGCCGTCAACGGAAAGGTCGCTTGTTTGCTTGCTTATTGCCCGTCCAGCCCGTTTCGGATCAGCGCAGAGTTGGCGCCCTTGCGCTGTCCGCTCTCTGCGCAACCGCTAGAATATACTGATCTCCCTCGCTTTGACCCCGCGCAAATCAATCCTAGTGAATCGGGTCTCTGGCGCTACGCTGCTATGCTACCGGTGGTGCGCCCGGGTAGGGTCCGCATCTCGCTAGGCGAAGGCTGGACGCCCCTTGTCCCCGACCACTGGGCAGATCAGCCACTCTATTGGAAGCTCGACGCCCTCATGCCCAGCGGCAGCTATAAAGATCGCGGGGTTTGCGTGATGGTCAACTGGCTCGCCGGCCTCGGCGCGCAAACCCTGGTTGATGATTCCAGCGGCAATGCCGGCGCCAGCCTCGCCTGTTACGCCGGCCGGGCAGCGCTTACCGCCCGCATTTATGTGCCGGAGAGCGCCCCCGAACCCAAGCGCGCCCAGATCGCTGTCTATGGCGCCGAACTGGTCGAAGTGCAGGGGCCGCGCAGCCTGGCGCGTCTTGCCGCTGAAACCGATACCCAGCACGCCCGCGAAGTCGCCTATGCCTCGCATGCGTGGCATCCGGCCTTTCTTCTAGGTCAGATGACCTGTGCCTGGGAGATTTGGGAACAATTGGGGGAGCGCGTACCTACGTGGTTGGTGGCGCCCGTTGGCAACGGTGGGCTGCTGTTGGGCACTTGGCGAGGTTTTCAACAACTGTACCACGCCGGGGTAATCAAGCGGTTGCCGCGCCTGTTAGCGGTGCAAGCGGAACCATACACTTCAATTTATGATGCCTTTCACGACGGCAGCGATAGCGTCGCCAGCGAGCGACGAGTGGAAAGAATCAGCGCCGATGGCATCGCCATCAACCAGCCTGTTCATGCGCAGGCGGTGTTGCAGGCCGTCCGCCAATCGCAGGGGACGGTCGCCGCGGTTAGCGACAGGGCGGTTCTGACGGCGCAAGAAAAGCTGGCGACCCGCGGTCTCTTTGTCGAGCCGACCAGCGCAACGGTGGTGGCGGCGCTCGATCAAGTACGTTCACGTTTTTGTGCAGATGACGTAATTGTGGCAATATTATCTGGACACGGGCTAAAGAAGCCACCCAAACTCGTCTGACAGCGTCCACATTGCCCGCTGCACTGGCAATCGAGTGCATAACAGCGCTTTTTAGAGAGGAATCAACCAAACTGATGGCTGTCGCTGACCCCGCCGATTTTGAACGCGACCAGGGCATCTCGTTTAAGGACAAGACGCTCTTGCAGCTCGCGTTTGTGCATCGCAGCTTTGTCAACGAGAGTGGAAGCGACGGCGCTACCGAGGACAACGAACGGCTTGAATTTCTAGGCGACCAGGTGTTGGGCTATGTGGTGAGCGAAGAACTCTATCGCCGCTATCCCCAATACCAAGAGGGACAGTTGACCAGCATCCGCTCGGCTCTTGTGCGCCGCGAGACCCTGGCCCGGCATGCCCAAACGCTGGGGTTGGGCAACTACCTCTTGCTCGGACACGGCGAAGAAGAGAGCGGCGGGCGCACGCGCACAGCCACGCTGTGCGCCGTCTTCGAGGCTGTTGTGGGCGCCATCTACCTTGACCAGGGTACCGACGCCGTCCGCAACTTTGTGCTGCCGCTCATGCGCGATGAATTGGAGCGTGTCGAACACTCGGCTCTCGAAAAGGACGCCAAGAGCCGGCTGCAAGAATACGTCCAGAGCAACCTGAACGTCACCCCCCGTTACCGGATGGTGGAAGCCTCAGGCCCCGACCACAACAAGACCTTTGTCATGAAGGTGATGATCGCCGACAAGATCTACGGCGTCGGCTCCGGGCATAGCAAACAAGAGGCCACCCAGCAAGCCGCCGCCATGGCGTTGGATCGATTGGACCAATACGCGCCCGAGTACAAACCGAATCCCCCGTTGGAAGAACGATATGGTTTGCGTCCCAAGGACCACGACGACCTTCCCCCGGACGATGCAGACAGTGCCGAGACCCTCTAAAAATCGAAATCCGTAATGTGTAAATCCGCACCCATAACTCGTTTGGTGTAAGCGCCCATTACGCACCACCTTTTGCCAACACTAATTTCAGCCAGCCTTACATTTGCACGATTTCCTCGATGGCTTTGAGCTGCGACTCCTCCTGACCTGGGGATGAGCCGTTGGTGTGTTGGACGATCCGGTCACCGTCCAGCCGCAGGCTGATCACTTTGCTGACACCATCGTTCCCCATCGTGATGCCATAGATGGTATTGGCGCCTTCGAGCGTGCGCCGGTTGTGGGTGACAATGATAAACTGTGTCCCCTGGCTGAGCGCATCCACCGTCTGGCGAAAACGGTCAACATTGGCTTCATCGAGCGCAGCGTCTACTTCATCCAAAACACAAAACGGTGTTGGGCTGACCCGCAAGATAGCAAAAATCAGCGCACAGGCAGCCAGCGCCCGTTCGCCGCCCGACAACAGAGCAAGGCTCTGCGGGCGTTTTCCAGGCGGGCGGGCGATGATCTCGATGCCGGTGGTGGCGAGTTCGTCAGGTGTTGTGAGCACCAGTTCGGCGGTTCCACCGTTGAAGAGTTGTTGGAAGAAGCTCACAAAATACTCTGACACCGCCGTAAAGGTACGCTCAAAGGCCACCTCCATGAGCAGATCCAGCTCGCGGATCACCTTACGCAGGTCGGCTGCCGCCGCCTCCAGGTCCCCCGACTGGGCGAGGAGAAATTCATACCGTTCGGCCGCCTCCTCGTATTCGCGGGGGGCATCTGGGTTGACATTGCTGGCGCGGGCCAGGCGCGTGCGGGTGTCGCGCACCTCCTCTTCCAACGTATCGGGGATCGATGCGACGATGGGCAGTTGCTCAACATAGCGCTCCAACGGCAGCGGTGGCTGGTAGGCCAGATCGTCGCTGCTTTCCAGGGTCACCAGCCCCAGATCCTGTTCGATTTCGTGGCGCAACTGCTGCAACTGGTCCTGCGTGCGCTGGTGTTGGAGTTGGGCTGCATTGAAGTTGCTTTCGTCACGGCGCAATGCCTGTTGCGCCTCACGCTCGCTTCGTTCCTCTTCATTTTGTTGTGCTGCCAGGTGCGCAGTGCGGGCCTCGAGCGGCTCGATCTGTTGGCGCAATTGCTCCAGTTCGCTACGTAAACGACGGTCGTGCGCAGCAAGGGCTGCATTGCGGCCACTCAGAGCGGCGATCTCCTGGTCGAGTGCAACGATCCGCTGTTCTTTGGCCGCGATCTGGCCGGTTACACTTTGTCCGGTGCGCTGCTGGTTGTCGAGCAACCCCTGCTGGCTGCGCAAGTGACCTTGCGCTTCAGCCGCCGCTGCGCGCAGATCGGCCAGTTGTTGGAGCAACTCATCGGCACCGGCGGCGCGTACCGCAGCCGTGGCTGCGGCGAGGTTGGCGCCTGCTGCTGTCTCTTCCTGTTCGAGTTCACCGTGTTGTGTGGCCAGGCTCGTTTCCTGCTGCGCCAGGCTGGCCAGCTCGGCCTCGACTTGGGCGAGCCGGTCCGCTTGCCAGCGCTCCTTCTGTTGGGCTCGATCAGCCTGGCGGCGCAACTCTTCCAGTTGTTGGCGGTGCGTGCGCTCGCGACGCGCCAGGTCGGCCAGCCCCTGTTTCTCTGCCTCGCTCTGTATCAGGGTGGCTTCAACCTGCCTTGCCAGTTCGCTGCAGCGGGTGCCCGCTCGTTGGGCCGCGGTGTGCGCACGCTCAATCTCAACCGGCAGGTCGCGCAACTCTCGTTCACGCGCCAGCACCGAATCATCGCGGCGATTGCGGTCGCTGCCGCCGGTCACCGCTCCGCCGGGGCGGATGATCTCGCCGCTGAGTGTCACCACCGTGGGCCGGGCGTTGCCCCTATATCTGTCCAGCGCAGTGCGAGCGGAGGGGAGATCTTCGGCGACCCAGACACGACCGAGCAGCTGGTGGATAGCGGCCTCGGCGCGAGCATCATATTCCACCAGTTGGGCGGCATTGCCCAAGATGCCGGCCAGGTGCGGCGCCGGAATGGCCGGCCCGCTGTGGAGCCGGTCCAACGGCAGAAAGGTGGCGCGCCCGTGACCGCCGCGCTTGAGAAAGTCAATGGCCTGGCGCGTCTCTTCCCAGCTTTCCATGACGACGTCTTGAAAAGCTCCGCCTAGCGCCGTCTCAATCGCCTTATCCAACTGCGCCGGCACACGGACCAGCGCAGCGACCGTTCCCAACACGCCGCTGAGCGGTTGGCCTGTGGCTGGCTGGCGCGCGGCCTGTAACACCGCCCGTACGCCGCTGGCATAGCCGGCCCCTTCCGTGCGCAGGCGTTGGAGCAGGTCGAACCGGGTTTGCAGCCGATCCAGCGTGCGGTCTGCCTGTTGGCGCGCAGCTTCGGCAGCGCGTAACTGGGTACGGAGTTCAGCCGCCTCTTGTTCGAGCGCGGCGATCCGCGTCTGAAATTCATGCGCCTCCTGCTCGTCGAGCGCCAGTGCAGCTTCGGCGGCCGCAAGCTGGTTGGCTAGCACTGCTGTTGCTGTTGCTGCTGCTGCGTTCGCCTGGCTCTGCTCTCGCTGCTCACGTTCTAGGGTGGCGCGTCGCTCTATCAATTGGCTGAGACGGCTGGCGCATTCGATGCGACGCCGTTGCACATCGGTGAGGGTGCGGCGGGTCGCTTCCACGGTTTGCTCCAACTGCGTCTGTTCCTGCTGGCGGGCGGTGACAGCCTGTTGCATGGTCGCCACGGCTGCGCTGCGGCTGTCGTAATCGCTCTGTGCGGCAGCCACTGCGTTTTGCAGCGCAGCGCCCTGTTGGTGGAGCGTCTCCAGCTCCAACCGGAGGGCGGCGAGTTCGCGCTGCGTCTCTTCGGCGCGCGCCTGGAGTTGGCGCAGGCGTTCGCCGTTGACGGCCAGTTCGCGGTCGGTCGCTTCGGCCTGTTGGTGGAGCGTGCTGCTCTCTTTGTGTAGATCGCCCAACTGGCTCCGCAGCTGCGCCTGCTCGGTGCGCAACGCCTCGATGCGCCGGCTCAGCCCGGCCAGCGTGTTTTGGCGGTTGGTGACCTGGCTACGCAATTCCTCTTCGAGGGCATGGTGCTGTTCCAACGTGCGGAGGGTTGTGTGCCAGCGATAGCCATACCAGTCGCGCAAGAGGGTACGCAGTTCGGCGGCGATCTCCTGGAACTCGCGCGCCCGTTCGGCCTGGCGGCGCAGATATTTCAGCCGTGGGCTGAGCTCAGCCAGGATGTCTTGGGCGCGGGTGAGGTTTTGCTCGGTCGCCTCCAACCGGCGCAGCGAGGCCGCCCGCTTCATCTGATAGCCGGTGATGCCGGCGGCCTCTTCAAAGAGGGTGCGTCGCTCCTCGGGTGAATAGCTGAGCACCTGGTCGATCAGCCCCTGGCCGATGACCGCATAGGTGCGTTTGCCGAGGCCGGTCTGCGCCAGCAATTCGGTCACATCTTGCAACCGCACCCGCTGCCCGTTGATCAGATATTCGTTGTCGCCGTCGCGGTAGGCGCGGCGGGTTACCTCCACCTCAACAAAATCGATGGGGATCTCGCCTTTGCTGTTGTCGAGCGTCAGGCTGACCTCGGCCATTCCCAGACGAGCCCGTTTGTCGCTGCCCGAAAAGATGACATCGCTCGTCTTTTTCGAGCGCAATAGGCTAAAACTCTGTTCGCCCAGACACCAGCGCACAGCATCGACGACATTGCTCTTGCCGCTGCCGTTGGGTCCGACGATAGCGGTGACGCCCGGGTCAAAAAGAAACTCGGTGCGTCTGGCAAAGGTCTTGAAACCTTGGATGACGACGCGTTTGATCAACATATCAACATAATGAGTGATAGGGAGATGAGCCCTGCTGCCATCCGCATTCCGGGAAAGGGCGAACGCGAGATGGGGCAGACGATGCGTGTCCGGCCCTTTCCCGGAATGCTTGTCCTGCCGCTGCTTTGCCTCCAATCCTGGATGAGCCCCGCTGTCAGGTGAAGAGTGCTCGCCAAGCGCCCGGCAGGGTAAACTCCAGCAGCAGACCCAGCAGCAATAGGGCAGTGGACACCACCAGCAAGCGGCGGTGATGGGTGAGATAGTAGCGCGGTGACCAGTTGCCGCTAAAGAGCGGCGCAGCCAGCAGCACGACAAGTCCAGCGTACCCTGCCAGGCGTAGCAGCGTCCAGATAGGTAGGCCGGCGACCAGACTGATTGTGTGCCCGCTATCCTGCCAGAGGACGCCGGCACCGTATGCGGCAAGGTTGGCGGCGCGAACGAGCGACCAGACACCCACCAATCCGCCGGTCAGGAGGCTACCCAACGATACCCCAATCAGTTCGAGGATACGGCTGCCGGGCTGCACCCCCAGGCTGGCCGGCAGTGCGCCAGCGCCATAAAACCACGCGATGAACGAGGTGCGATAGGTAAAGCCGTCACCGATGGCCTGTTCGACCTGGCCCGGCGCCACCCGGGTGACCAGAATAAGCGCCGCTACTTGCGTCACCAACCAGATAGCCAGCACCAGGAGCGCAGCCCGCACCGTCTGGCGGCGCATGGCTACAGTCAGAAAAGCAAAGAGCGCCGCCGTTTGGCTGATGGGCAAAAAGCGCGGCTGGCCCAACGCCGCCGCCGACCCCGTAGTCAGAAGGGCGAAGAAGGCAAGCATCCCATAGAACAGCGGGTCATTGAGCAAGGAGTAGTGTTTCTGCATGAAATCTACAATCACACGGCCAGTGAGAGTGGATAAGATTCGCAACTGAACGGGATTATATCACTGGCCCTCCGATTACCCCAGCCGAGCATCCCTCGTCCACACAGATGATGCGATGTTCGGCCAGTTGTGTGAACGCGACCCTGCTTTGAGCGACTGACACAGAGTCAGGTGAGGCACGCCGGAGACGTGACCTACTACTTTTGGATCAGGCGCCGGCCGCGCAGTTTGCTTACCGGTTAGCGTCATGCTACGATGCGGTGACCGCCGTGCCATGATCACGAGCCACTATACCAGCAAGCACAGAAGGAGTCCCTCATGAGTCAAGTCCAGATCCCCACACGCGCCGAGATTCCGGTCGAACAGACCTGGGATCTCACCAGCATCTACGCCTCACCGGCGGACTGGGAGGCAGCCTATGCCGCAGTAACGGCGCAACTGCCCGGCGTCGAACGTTTTGCCGGCCGGCTGGGTGAAAGCCCGGCTATGCTGGCCGAATGGCTAGAGACGTGGCAGGCACTGGTACGCGAGGTGCAGCGGATCGCCATGTACGCCTTTCTCGATTACGCGGGTGACACTTCCAACCAGGAAGCCGTCGCCCGGCGTGGCCGCGCCGACACGCTCGCTAGCCAGGTGCAGGCCGCCGTCGCTTTTGCCGAGCCGGAGCTCATGGAGATTGGCTTTGACCAACTCTATACCTGGATCGAGAGTGAACTATCGCTGGCGATCTACCGCCATTATGTCGAGCGTCTTGAGCACAACAAAGCGCATGTACGCTCGGCGGAGGTGGAAGAGTTGCTTGGCCAACTGGGTGACCCTTTCCAGACCGCGAGCAACACCCACGGCGTTCTCACCAATGCAGACCTGGCTTTCGCCCCGGCTGAAACCAGCGGCGGCGACGCGGTGGAGGTCGGCCAGGGCAATATCGGTGCGCTGGTCACCAATGCCGACCGCACCGTGCGCCGCACGGCCTGGACAAACTACGCTGACGCCCACCTCGCCTACAAGAACACGATGGCAAACTGTCTTATTGCCGGTGTCAAGCAGAATGTCTTTCGTGCCCGGGCGCGCCGTTATGATTCGGCGCTCGAGGCGGCAATGGCGCCCAACAACATCCCACCCGCCGTCTTTCACAACCTGATCGAGACTTTCCGCAAACATTTGCCTACGTGGCAGCGCTACTGGCGACTCAAGCGCCAGGCGCTGGGGCTCAACCCCATGTATGAGTATGACATCAAGGCGCCCTTGACAGACGCCAGGATTCATGTGCCGTATGACCAGGCTGTCACCTGGGTGGAGGAAGGGATGCGCCCGCTGGGTGATGAATATGTGAGCGTCTTGCGCCGCGGCGCGCTGCACGAGCGCTGGATCGATATCTACCCCAACCGGGGCAAGCGCGCTGGCGCTTTTTCCTATGGTGGGCCGGGCACTCACCCCTTTATCATGCTCAACTACAACAACGACCTCTTTAGCATGAGCACCCTGGCGCACGAGCTGGGCCACTCGATGCACTCCTATTTCTCGTGGAAGATACAGCCTTTCATCTATGCCCGTTATTCGCTCTTTGCCGCCGAAGTGGCCTCCAACTTCAACCAGGCGCTGGTGCGCGACTATCTGCTGCGTACCCAGACCGATCGTGATTTTCAGATCACGCTCATCGAAGAGGCAATGTCCAACTTCCACCGCTATTTCTTCATCATGCCGACGCTGGCGCGCTTCGAGTTGGAAATCCATGAACGGGTGGAGCGGAGCCAACCCTTGAGCGCCGGCACGCTCATCCAACTCATGGCTGACCTCTTTGCCGAGGGCTACGGTGACGAGATCGCGCTGGATCGCGAGCGCACCGGCATCACCTGGGCCGAGTTCTCGACCCATCTCTATGCCAATTTCTATGTCTACCAGTACGCCACCGGCATTGCCGGCGCCCATGCGCTGGCCGCACAGGTGCTGGCGGGTGAACCCGACGCAGTGACCCGTTACTTCGAATTCCTGAGCGCCGGTGGCTCAGCTTATCCGCTCGACGCCTTGCGCCGGGCGGGTGTCGATCTCACGACCCCAGAGCCGGTCGAGCAAGCCTTTGCCGTCCTCGCCGATTATGTCGGGCGACTCGAAACCCTTTTGAACGTAGAACGTAGA
>QEUW01000205.1 GCA_003577005.1 Chloroflexota bacterium
GAGACCACCGCCCCGACGACCTCTGGCCGTTGGGTGGCGGCGATGAGCGCGGCCGCGGCGCCGGTGCTGGCGCCAAAGTAGCCGATCTTCAATTGCGCTAGCGTGGGCTGCTGCACCACCCAATCGGTCGTCGCCACGAGCCGGCCGGCCAGCAACGGGATGTCAAAGCGCAGATGGCGGGTGTGCAAGTCGATCTCTTCCTCGCCTGCCGTGAGCAGGTCGAAGAGCAGGGTTGCCAGCCCGCCCGCTTGCAGCACCTGGGCCACAAAGCGGTTGCGCGGGCTAAAACGGCTGCTGCCACTCCCATGCGCAAAGAGGACAAGCCCCTCTGCCCCCTGCGGGATGCTCAGGTCACCTGCCAGCGTGACATCGCCGGCTGTTATCTGGACCGAGCGCTGTTCGATAGGCCGTTCGGCCATCGGAGGTGTCGTCGTCATGGTCTGTTCTCCTTTCTCGGTGCGCAATAGCTCATCCGCCTGCGCCAGCAAGCGCTGCACTTCTTCATCGGTGGTGGGGCTAAAATCGGCAAACCAGAGGCCCACGGCCCAAAATGGATCGGGCTTGAGCAGGCAGACCAGTTCATCCACTTCGGTCTCCAGGACGTCACAGGTCTCCACCGGCGCCACCCCTACCGCGGCGATGAGCTTGGCTGGCTGTTGGGTGCGCAGCGCCGTGATCGCCGCCCGCAAGGTAGCGCCAGTGGCCACCCCATCATCAACCAGAATCACCGTTTTGCCCTGCACGTTGAATGGGGGACGGTCGCCCCGGTAGGTGCGTTCCCGGCGTTCGATCTCCTTCTGCTCGCGTGCCACCACAGCTTCGATTTCATCATCGGACAGGGCCAACGCATGCACGATCTCTTCGTTTAGCACACGTATGCCACCGGAGGCGATGGCGCCCAACGCCAACTCCTCATGGCCGGGTACACCTAGTTTGCGCACCACAAAGATGTCAAGCGGCGCATGTAGCGCCTTGGCAATCTCATAGGCTACCGGCACGCCGCCGCGCGGCAAACCTAATACCAGCAGATCCTGGCGTCCAGCATAAGGCCTCAGTTTCGCCGCCAACTGCCGTCCAGCATCGGCCCGGTCATACAACGGGCGCGGGGCACGTCCGCGCAGTGGACGCACAAAAGCATCGCGTAAACCTTGCATCAGGATTTCCTCCCCTATGCTTACAGATACCGGCATCCCATTCGTGCTCAGCATCTACAGTTGGATGGCATTCCGCCTCATCCCTTGATCACCGCTACGGGCCGCAGCCGGGCCAATTTTTTAGCAATGCCGGCGCCATGCACGACTTCGATCACATGATCCACATCCTTATAGGCGATGGGCGCCTCCTCGGCCAGACCAGACATACTGCCGGCGCGAATGTGAATCCCCTCCGCCTCCAGTTCCCGGCGGAGTTCCGATCCGTGTACAGTCTTTTTCGCCCTTGTGCGGCTCATGGCGCGACCGGCCCCGTGACAGGTGGAACCAAAGGTCTGCGCCATGGAACCGGCTGTCCCCAAGAGCACCCAACTGGCGGTGCCCATCGAGCCGGGCACCAGCACCGGCTGGCCGATCTCGCGATAGTCATCCGGCAGGACCGGCGAGCCAGGGCCAAAGGCGCGCGTCGCCCCCTTGCGGTGGACGCAGACCTTCATCGGGCGACCGCCAACCTCGTGCTCTTCGATCTTGGCCATGTTGTGGGCAATGTCGTAGATCTGGAAGATCTGGTGATTCGGCACTCGGCCTGCCAACACCTCTTCGAAGCTGCGGCGGATGTGATAGGTGAGCACCTGGCGGTTGGCAAAGGCGTAATTGGCCGCCGCCTTCATGGCCGCCAGGTAATCCTGACCTTCGGGACTGCTGAGCGGCGCACAGACCAGTTCACGGTCGGGCAGTTCGATGCCGTATTGGTGGACAATGGGCTGGAACCGGCGGACGTAGTCGGTGCAGATCTGGTGGCCAAAACCGCGCGACCCGCAGTGGATCTGCGCCACGACCTGGCCCGGAAAGAGGCCGATTTGTTGAGCGCTCTCTTCGTCCCAGATTTCGTCCACGACATCGACTTCGATGAAGTGATTACCGGCTCCCAAGGTGCCGACCTGGTCCTGCCCGCGCTCGCGGGCGCGGGCGCTGACCTTTGCCGGGTCCGCCCCTTCGATACAGCCGCTCTCTTCGGTATGTACCAGGTCGGCCTCGGTGGCGTAGCCCCGTTTCAGCGCCCAGCGGGCCCCGATCTCCATGATCTGGTCCAGTTCGCCTGGCCGCAAGTGGATACTACCACCTTTGCCCACACCGCTAGGGCAGTTGCGGTCGAGCGCTGTAGCCAGGTCATCCAGATAGGGGCTGACCTCGGATAGGTGCAGCTGGGTGGCCAGCAGGCGCACACCACAGTTGATGTCATAGCCGACGCCACCGGGGGAGATGATGCCGTCTGGCCAGCGGGTGGCCACGACGCCGCCGATGGGAAAACCATAGCCCTCATGAATATCGGGCATGGCCAGCGCATAGTTGACCACGCCGGGCAAGGTGGCGGTATTGACCAACTGGTCGAGACTCTTATCCCCCAACACCGCTTCCAGCAGCACCGGGTCGGCATAAAAGCGCGCCGGCACCCGCATATCAGGGCGAAAGGTTGGCGGGATCTCGTACACGTACTTGTCAATACGTTTCAAGTCTTGGCTTTGGACCATCTTTGCCTCCTTCACACGTCAAAGACGACGGTCGCTTCTATCCCCTCCTCCGTTTGGATGACAGCCAGATTATGGTAGGTCACGGCTTTGATGTGCTTTTGCAACTGCGGCGCCCGCCCCCCGCGCACCGTCGCCTCCAAGCGGGTTGGCGTGATGTCGTATACATCAAACTCAGCGAAGACGGTGCCGTGTATCTCAGCGTGGTAGGCCAGTTCGCTGAGCCAGTTGACCAGCAGGCTTTCGGCATCGTAGGCTTCGATCACTATGTGCTCTTCGACATTGCGCGGCAGCGTATCCAAATCCACGACCAGTAATTGGCTCATGCCGCGCGCGGCATTGACCAGCAACTCACGCAGGTCCTGACCGCGGATACGAAGCGCCCAGTCGGCCGTGTGTTCGATCTCTTCATAGCTTTCGGGGACACGATTATTTGCCGAATTTGTGGTCATTTTTATCGTCAGCTTCCTCCTCAGCGCCATACGCCGGCGATAGCTACGCTGCATTGGTGACGCCTGTAAGCCGGAATCAACCAGACGCTACAGACGGGACAGTCGGTATCGGAGTGGCCGATGCCACCACGCACCAATATCTGCGCTCGGTACACTGCGCATGATTCTTGCGCATGATTCTTGCGCATGATTCTTTTGTAACGCCAGTTGAGGATTGCGCGCTGTAACGAGGTCTCCTCTTGGCATCCAAAAGACCATCTATTGGAAAGACTACCGCACAACCCATTTCTCTGGGTCAGCCAAGTGGCGGGTTTATAACCTGGTCATGTTGCGAGTTTAGCTCGACAGGCTTGCGCCCCCACGACCTTCTAGCGGGCAACGGTCACAGGAATCCCACGACATGACCCATAGTTGAGCCGATCCGATGCAGCATGTTGTTGGGCGGGCTTGATTGCACAGGCAGCCCGCATCAATCGATTAACCGTGACAGTGCCAGCAACCCCTCCAATCTGCTGGGTTTTAGCGTCCAGAATGAATGAACGCTTCCTTCTCCACGAACGGAAGGGAGCTATTGGTCAGATAGGCTGGTGGCAGCGGCGCCAGCCTATTTTTGATTGGCGTCCAGCTTGTTATCAGCCAACAAGCAGATGGATTTAGGGCTGACTCAGCATTTCCTGAGCCAGAGCCGCAAGTGTCTTGTGCTGCATCTGCGCATGAATCGTCTCAATTTGCTCGCTCGTCAGTTGCGATTCGATTGTAGTCCGCAGTTTTTCAGCACGATTTTTTGCGGCCTGGGTGCTGGCTGGGTGGTGAAGAATGAACAGGAACAGCTCCAATGCTGACGCAATCTCTCCTTCCTGTACACGCAAGGCGGCAAGCCCAAGCAGGGCATCGTGCGCAAGGGGTGTCACCTCTGCTTCCTCGCTCAGGGTCAGCGCTTGCAAAAAGCAACGGCGGGCGCCGAGCTGGTCGCCCTGCACCAGGAGGGTCTCCCCCAAGTGATTCAGCGTTTGAGCCAGGCTCCCGTGGTCGCCGATCTCGCGCCAGAGGGCAGCCCCTTCTTCAAAGTAGCGTTGAGCGTCGGCACTCCGTTCCAGCGCCAGATTGACAAGTCCCAAGCCATTGAGGGCAAAGGCGATGTTGTAGCGATCTTCCAGACTCTTGCTCAGCGCCAACCCCTCCTCCAGGAGTTGTTGGGCTTCGTGATAAGCACCTTGTGCATAGGTAGCCATACTCAAGAGGTTGAGCGAGGCGGCCACGGGCCAGGTGTTCCCCATCTCCCGGCTGAGGGCCAGGCTCTCGCTCAGCCAGCGATGCGCTTCCGTATAGTCACCCACATAGTAAGCGGTAAGACCGAGTTGCCGCAGGCAGAAAGCAGCGCCCCAGTGGTCACCGAGTTCACGCTTCATCTCCAAACCCTCGTGGAGCAGGCGGCGGCTGGCGGTATAATCGCCCATCACTGCCGTCAGCGCGCCGAGAAAGATGATGGTCGTGGAGAGTGCGGCGCGTGTTGAAGCCGGGTCGGTTTCTGCCAGAGTGCGGAGCAGCATGAGGCTATGCTGCAGCAAATCGCGTGCTTGCGGGTGCTGGCCTTGCCGGAAACGGAAGAACCCTTGATAACTCAGAGCCTGCGCCAGGGCGAGCCGTTGTTCCCACACAGCGCTGCCGGCCGGCGCGGGTGGTAGCTTCTCACTGGTTTGCAGGTTTTGGACCGCCAATCCAAAGAGGGGAATCCCTTCGCGGCAGTTACTGCGCGACTCGTAAAGCCAGAAGAGCGTGTCGGCTGCCTGGCTGAGTTGCCTGGCCTGCTGGTGGGTCGCCGCCCAGTGCCACCCCAAACGAATGTTGGCCAGTTCGGTCGTCAGCTCGGCCACCACCGCCGGGCGCTCTGCCCCTTTGAAGGCCACACCGCGACGTTCCAGCAGGGTTGTATAGTACAGGCTATGCCGCTGTTGGATCGCTGTGTACTCCTGCTCATCCTTGCGCAGATGGTCGAGCGCATACTGGCGAACGATGTCAACCTCGACAGAATACAGATCGGCAGATTGCAGTTCGGTCGAGCGTGAAAATAAGAACTCCCAATCAGAAGCTGCTGTTCCCGTGGCAACGCGCCGGGTGGACGGTAGTGCGAATTCTGGATGATGTGAACATGACAGCTTACCGAGCCTATCTACTACGGCTGTGGCTAACTGAGACTGAGGCGGCAGGAGTGACTGCATGGCAGGCTTCGCTTGAGGACTCACGTACGGGGGAACGGCTAGGCTTTGCCAATCTTGACCAGTTGTTTGCCTATCTGGTTGCCTTGACCGAGGGTATAACTGGAAAAGTCCAAGACAATCCACCTGCTACCAACCAGCCGGCGCTGTAGCTTCCTGTTTTCAGGCCAGGGCGATGGTGTCAGAAGCCGGCGCAGCATCTCTGCTTCGAGTACAGACAGCGTAATCCGCACCGTACCGGTAGCGATGCGACGCGCATTGGGATATGGACATGTGGGACAGGGTCGGGAAACTGCCCTGAGAGTAGAACCAATTGCAATTCAACCCGTGATGGAGGAAACCCAAATGGCATCTGTGATGGAAACTGAAAGGCCGCAGCCGGTCTGGCCCTCCATGCAGACGACGACGTTGACCGATAGCCCGGCGGCAGCCAGCCAGACCGTATCTTACGAAGTAAAGATGCGGTCACCGATGCCGTGCAAGAGAGCTTCTTCAAAGCCTACCGGGCGCTGGCTACTTTTCGTGGTGGCAGCTTCAAGCACTGGCTCCTGCGCATCGTTGTGAATACCTGCTACGACCTGTTGTCTCGCCAGCGCCGCCATGTCGTAGTCAGTCTACATGACCTGCCGGTTCCACCAGAGTACTTCACCAGTCTGACGGACCCTGCCGAACGTCCGGATGCTTATGTGGAACGAATGGAACTGCGCCAGCGGATCGAAGTAGGGCTGCGTGCGTTACCATCTGAGCAACGGACAGCGATTGTCCTTTGTGACGTCCACGGCTATTCCTATGCTGAAACAGCGGCCATGATGGGTGTCGCCATGGGGACGGTCAAGTCCCGGTTGGCTCGCGGGCGCAGCAGGTTAGCGGCGTATCTTCGCGAACAGGAGCTGGTGTCCTAGGGCGACGACTTCATCCAGCGCAGCAAGTTTCGCATGATGGGGAGGACACTTGCCAGGCAATTCTAGCCGGCAGCAGGTACGTTGCGACAATGTGCTCCCATGATGATAGCAGCAGGCTTGCTCTTTCACTTTGAACAGTGGTGGCAGGAGATCAGCATGAAGACGACTGACGGAAAGATGAACCAAGCGCCACTCCCGACCAGGCCGTATTCACCCAGTTGGGTCGACCACTTCACTGCCTGGCTAGACCACCTGCCGTTCCCCACCTGGTTTAGCTATTTGGGGATATGGTTGATCCTCTTTGTGTCGTACAGTGCGGTGAAATGGTGGGATCGGACCTATCCCAGCGGCACTTTCAATGCTTTCCATCTGCTGCTCACCGGCACAGGTGTGTATGGATTGGCGCTGATGCACTATCTGGATCGGAGCGCAGCGAGTGCGCTGGCCGCCTTTCGCCCCGTGCTGACGGTCGATATCGATTAGCCGCAATCTTTGTTGAGTTGGATCGAGGGTTGGATGCTGGCGATTTGAAGATGATGGACGCCTTCAAGGCGGCTATTGACAGCTTACGCACGAAGCAAGAGGTGGTGGCCAAGATTTCTACCTGGCCGTGGCAGATCGATACAGTGCGTAGAGTCGCCACGGCTGCGGCGTTGCCACTGGTGCCTTGGGTTCTCCAACGTTTGCTGGAGCGTTTTCTCTTTGTCCCCTAACCCTACCCCATCGCCTGCTGTGCTAGCCGTCCTGCTGACGGTAAAGCTGTGGCGAACAGTGGTAGGCAGTAGATGCAAACGACTTTGATCGCGTTGGGTGTAGCACCACCACAGTGACCTGTCCCTGCATGCCTTTTGGTCTCCTGAAGTCACTCTCGGTTGTCACCGACTGCTGTCATCCACCACTGGTATTCACGTTCTTCTCGCCCCCATGCTTGCTTGATAAACTCGAGCACAGCCACTACTTGTTCTCGGCTCAGCTAGTCCTTAAATGCCGGCATTTTGGAATTGGCGCTAAGGTTGCCGCCGTTCAACGTGATCGAAATGAGCAGTGCATCGGGATGGTGCCAGGTGTGGCCGGTGCCGTCATGCGGTGGGGCAGGGTAAGAGCCATCGGCCAGCGGGATTTTCCACTCTGGCTGGCCCTCAAGATTCGCCCCGTGACAACTGGCACAATATTGAGCATAGAGCACCTCACCTTCGGCCACTCGGGCCGCATCAAGCGTGGGCACGGGTGGCGCGGCAGTGCCATTGATCACCACCTGCTGGCCACGGTCGGACAGGCCTGAGCGAAAAAAGAGGAAGTCGCCACCGAGGGCAGTCAGGATCAAGAGAATCACCCACAGCCGCCAGTTCTTGGCAATACGTTGCTGTAATTGGGGCACGATTTGCATAGCGGTTCGTCTTTTATCCAACGGTGTCCGGCCAACCCGGTCTGCGGGCCCGCAGCAACGTCAGTGTGCCCATAACGGTCATATAGTTGGCACAGGTTTCCACAGGGTTAAAGCCAACACGGCGCATAAATTCGTTGGGCAGATAATAGCCAGGACCGGACATGGTCTGCGAGCGTACTTTCATGCGAATACGAAATTGGCCCGTCACCGTCGGCGTGCGCGGCAGGCCAGTGGAGACGATGAAGGAACGCACAGGCCTCGAGCCCTCGTACGCAGTGACGCGCTGCTCGCCCAAGTGAACATTGATCCATTTTTCTGTTGCGGTGGCGAGTTCGATATCCGCATGAGGATTGTAAAGCAGCAGAGGGGTCACTTGCGGCCTGACGAACGGCAATGGCGGTGCGTTGGCGCTCGTGTGTTGCTGGTCGAAAAGAGCAGGGTGATCGCTGGCAAAGGCCGCAGTTGGAATGAAGACGGACAAGACGATGATGACCAACGCAGACAGCAGTAGCACACAGAACAGACGAGACATAGGCGCTCCTTTTACCCTACAGCCAACCTCAGACCGAACCGGTTACTGGTTTTGCAGCAGTTCGTATCCAGCCGCTGCCCAGGCGTTGAACCCCCCATCCAACTCGTAGACGTTGGTGTACCCCAGGCCGACCAGGACATCTGCTGCCTCGGTGCTCATACGCCCGCTACGGCAGTAGAGGACAATTGGCGCATCTTTGGCCGGCAGTTGCTCCAGATTATCCTGGATCTTGTCAAAGGGGATAAAGAGGTCGGTCTGCGGCAGCTCGCCTTCGTAGGGGATATGCACGTTGACCAGGGTGAAGTTCTTCTGTTCGAGTAGCCCGGCCAGTTGTTCGACCGTCACATCGACATAGCCAGCAGTGTTGGGCGGAGTTGCCAGCAGCGCACCTGGCTGGGCAGCCACGGCCGTGGATTCGGTGAGCGTCTCTGCGGTAGGCGTCACCGTCTGGGACAGGGGTACTGGCGTTGGCGCCATGCCTCCACAGCCAGCCAGCAACATTACGACAGCGACGTACGTCATGCTCCATCCTCGAAGATTTATCATAGCTTTTAGATTCTCCACTCTAACGGCTATACTGCTTCTTGATGGCGAACATCTTCAGCACAAGAGCGTTTTGCTTCTTCTTCCATCAGCCCGTCTAAAAAGGGAAGAAGCGTGAAGGCTATGCCCCAGGCGGCCAACCCGCCGGTCAGCAGGCGCAGCCACCAGTTGAAGGTGCCAAGGTGGTCGCCGGCGTAAAAACCGGGAAATGCACTGGCCGTCAACACAGCGAGCCAGGCGTTGGTGTCGCGGAAGCCGCTCGTAAAATCGCCGATGAAGAGATCGTTGAGCAGATGCGTGAAGCCGTCGAGCATCATCGGCACAAGCGCCAGCACCAGCACCCGCCACGACAGCGGTCGCACGCGCCAGCCAGCCTGGCGCAGGAGAGCATAAAACAGACCAAAGAGCGGGGTCAGGGTGTAGAAGCTGATCATGCGGTCGCTCCACGCTACTTTCCAGCCCATCTCTAGCGTACCGTAGAAACGCCGCAACGTCCAGGCGTCGGTAGAGGGGAAGACCTGATTGATTTCCGCCAACGTGTAGGTCAGCTTTTCGCCAAAGAGAAACCAACTACGCTGAGGCAACTGGTGACAAAAGGGCGTGTAGAGCCAGTAGATGAAGCTGCCCAGCGTCGTCCAGCCGGCGGCCATGGCTACCGGCGCCAAAAAGGGGAGGGTGACAAAGGTCAGCATGGGCGCCAACAGCAGCGCCAACCAATGACGGAAGAACCAACCGACCAGTTGATCCGCCCAGGTCGACTCTGCCTGAAGGCGCACCTTTTGGTTCACACGCTCAATCTTCACTCGTGATGCCCGTACCCGTCTGCAAGTTCCAAGTCAACCGCGGTCGACACCCAAGTGGGCGCCAAAGGCGAGAAGCTGATCCCATTCGGCCCGGCGCCAGTGGGTGCGGTGGCGATGACCTCCTGCGCGGCAATATCCAAGACGGCGACATCATTGCCGTAGAGGTTGGTAACGTAGGCATACCGGCCCGAGGGTTCGATGGTAATGCCGTGGGCGCCCTGTCCTGTTTCCACCGTCGCCACGACGCTAAAGCTAGCTGTGTCAATGATGGAGACGGTCGTGCTCGGTTTTGCTTGTGTGCCCTGGTTGGCAACCAGCACATACTGGTTGTCCGGCGTCACAAAGATCTGGATGGGACCGGCGCCCACCTCCACCTTGTCTACCAGTGTTCGGGTCGCCACTTCCACTTTCCCCACTGCATTTTCACCATTGAGCGAGAAGTAAACAAACTCGCCATCGGGCGAGAACCCCACCTGGACCGGAGCGCGTCCCACCTCAATATCGGCGACTCGGGTGTTGGTAGCCACGTCAATCACACTGAGGGTGGTATCTTTCGCATTCGCCACATACACCCACCTCCCATCCGGGCTGGGGCGCAGCCCGTGCGGGTACTCCCCAACCGGAATGGTCGCGGTGGTTTGCATGGTCGCTGTATCAATGGCTGTGACCGTACTATCTTCCGCATTGGTCACATAAGCGGTTTTCCCGTCTGGGGTGAGGATGATGTGGGCAGGCTCCTGGCCGGTTGCTACGACACCCTGCACGGCATAGGTGGCGGCGTCGATCTTGGCCGCCAGCGCCTCGTGCCCGCTGACCGCCCAGACGCTCTTGCCATCGGGCGCTACCTGAAGATTGTGCGGGCCTTCAATACCGGTCAGTGTGGCGGCCACCTGGTTGGTCGCAGCATCAATCACCGTGATGCTGTTGCCGTATTCATCGGCCACCCAAACGCTGCCTTGCAGCACCGCCGCCTGCGGCGCGACAGCAGGGCTCCCGGTCAGGGCAGGTGTGGCTGCGGCGCACGGTGCAACATCCATCATCGTCTGCATCTGGCCCATCATCTGCATCATCATGCCCACCATCTGCATGTGCTGGCCCATCATCTGCATCATGGCGCCCCTGCCGGTCTGGTCCAGCGGCATTGCGCCCATCATGTTGTGCATCTGCTGCATCCAGCTTGCCGCTGTTCGCTCAGCGCACCGGTCGCCGCTACAGCCCGACCTGACTGCCCAAAGGTCAAAGCGAGCAACACGAACAATAGGGAAACGGCCGCGACAACAACGAAGGGTAAACTGCGTTGCTTCCACATCTTCTCAGACCTCCTCGTCTGCAAAACAGGTTTTTCCGTTGATCGAGTGCATACTTGCACCCACTTCCAGCATAACGCCAAATTGCGAGGAAATTGTGAAGCAATGATGAGCGAAATATGTGGGCTCGATTGTTTCTGCGATCAGCGGTCCAGTACCTCATCACCGGTACTCAGCCCGCCGAGGCGACCACCGCGGCGCGCAATCCACAGGTAGGCAAGGGTGGTCAGCACAGTCAACGCCACCGTCACCCACATCATCGTCGTTACGGAGACGCCCGGCGGCAGCCCGGGGCGCAGACGCACGGGGCCGAAGTCGAGCCAATCATTGAAGAGAAACCAGGCCCCGAGGCTCAGCGCTACGCCCGGCGTCAGGCGTGTGAAACCCAACAGCAGGAGCCCTTGCAGGGCCATGATCAGATGCGTAACGCTCATACTGATGCTCTCGAGATGGGGTGGACCGCCATTGAGCCAGTAGAGCGCCCAAAAGACGACCGTCCAGAGGCCATACTTGATCACCCCAAAGGCGGCGTAGGCGTTGAGCAGGGGCCAGCCCGGCTTGCGCCACAGGACCAGCGCCAGCGCGGGCAACACCCAGAAGGTGTTCAGCGGCGAGTCAGGGATGAAGGGCCAGAGCCACCACGGGCTGACCCGCAATTGGCCGGCGTACCAGTAGATCATCCCCGCCACGACACCGATGCTGTTGCCGATGAAGATGGCTGTCACGACCAGCGGCGAAAGCATAAAGTTGACAAACCATTGATAGAGATGGGTGAAGAGGTTTGACTTCTGAAGGGTCACTTGCATCTCAGATTTCCTACTGATCATCTTGGTGTGCGTGGCGCGGCTCAACTCGAAGATCTTCACCACGTCGGGCGGGTTGCTCTGCACCAGGATGATGCCTGCTGACTCGACAGCCACAGCGGTGCCCTGGTGGGCGAGGACGACGGTGACTAGCACGCCGACCGCGATCACCAGAATGAAGGCGCTGATCAATCTAAACCACGAACGGTTCGCCATTGAACAATCTGTTGCGCTGCCGGCTCTTTAACCGACCTTCACTGCTCACAGTGAGTTGCTACGCCTGCTCCTCGATCAGGAAGTTGCGCATCATGCCCAGGTCTTCATGTTCCAGATTGTGGCAGTGGACAAGATACTGGCCCAGATAGTCGGCAAAGCGCACCAGCAACCTGACCCGCTCACCCGGCATGACGAGCACGGTGTCCTTCCAGCCGCCGTCCACAAAGCCCTCCCTGACGGTCTGCCAGGCCTGTTCGTAGGCCGGGTCGATGGTGCGCGCCAACACCTGGAACTGTACGCCGTGCAGGTGGATGGGGTGGGCCATGAAGTCGACCATCTCGCCCTGCATCGCCATCCCACCGCCGTGTCCACTCTGGGCGTGGCCCAGGTGTCCCTGCGAGCCGAGAACCATGCTGGCAGCGTTCAACTCGTTGATAAATTCCCAGACTTCGGTGCTGCCCAGGGCGACCCGTTCGTCGTCAGCCACTTCCTCCATGACAAAGGGTTTGCCGTTGATCAGCCAGGTGCCGCCGGCCATGCCGAGGGCAAAGGAGCGGGGCTGCGCTGCGTTGACGGCGTCAGCGGCCTTCAGGCGTTCCAACGTGGCGAGCTGCGCCGAAGGGGCCCCCGGCAGCGTGAGCGTCTCCGGGGATCCTTTGGGCGCAGCTTGCTCAACCCGCACGGTCAGCACGTCAAAGGGCTCGCCATTAGGCAGCGCAACGGTGTGCATCATCTCCATCCTCATGCCGCCCATAAACATGCCGGCCTCGACGCCGCTGTAGGCCAGGTTTTGCAGCTTGACCTCGCTCCCTACGCCCTCCTGGCTGAAGTCAGCCCACAGCTCGACCCGCTCGCCGGGCGCGAGAGTGACATAGGGATAGGAGTTCGGTTCTTCAAGCAGCCCGCCGTCGGTGGCGATGACGGTCATGGGCGCACCGTTGCTCCAGGCCAGCTTGTAGATGCGCGAGTTGGAGCCGTTGAGCAGGCGCAGGCGATAGGCGTGCGTGGTCACCGGCAGCACGAAGTCCGGCCGCCCGTTGACCAGGATCGTGTCGCCCAGGAAGCCCATCGTCTGCTCCATGTCGGCGGGCATGGCATCCGTGCCGCCCATGCCGTGCATGGCGTGTTCATTGTCGTTCAGGTAGACGAACTGGTTGTCGGCGTCGAAGGTGCGGTCTTGGAGCACCAGCGGCACGTCGTATTCACCGGTGGGCAGGCCGGCAGCGTCCTCCTCGTCATCACCCACCAGGAAGAGCCCGGCCAACCCCATGTTAACCTGGAAGCCCGTCCGCCCATGCGGATGGGGATGAAACCAGTAGGTGCTGGCCCGGTTCTTGACCTCGAATTCATAGACGTAGCTTGCGCCTGGCCCGACTGCATCCCGGGGATGCCCATCCATCTCCGGCGGGATGACCAGGCCATGCCAGTGGATGATGGTCTCCTCGTCGAGCTCGTTGTGCATGTGGATCCGCACCCGCTGGCCCCGGCGCACCCGCAGGATTGGGCCCAGGTAGGAGTCGGGGATGTTCTGCACCGCAGTGGCGTCGCCCTGAAGCACCTCGCCGTGGTAGCTCCACGTCTCCGTAGGCGCACCCGGCAGGATCTGGGTTGTTCCTTTACGGACGGTCAAGGCAATCTCCACAGCGGGGATAACAGTTGCTGGTTGAACAGGGTCAGACGCTGAAGCCGCTGATGGCTGCCCCACCTGTGCCAGTTGCGCACAGCCTTGCAGCAACAGGGCGCCGCCGCTCAACATCAATGTAGTGCCGACGCCAGCGGTGCATAAAAAGGCGCGGCGAGTCAGCCTGGTCGTTTGTGGTCGATTGATGGACATAGTCACTCCACTTGTCAAATAAAAGCTGTGCGGTCTATCTTTGCTAGAGCACCCTGAGTCAGAGAGGGTTCACCCTCAGTATTCCAGGTGTATGTGAAGAAAGTGTGAACAAATTGCGAGGAGATTGTGGGTGCGTGCCTTCCGCCAATCGGACACATCTTGCCTACAAATCCTTCGTATTTGCATCACATCCTGGCGCGATGCTGAAGACAGGACAGTGCGTGTGATGATTTCGATGGCCGACCTAAGAGTCCATTTGAAAATAGCGGTTGACCCAGAGGTGCATCGCACGTTTCACGTGCAACGCACCTGGTGTGAGCGGCGAAGCTTGAATCCATCATGTGGTGTGGCGTGGATACCTCCCTTGTTCAACGGTGTGCGCCACTCCAGGGACCGGGTTTTACGGGGCAGGCGTAGCGAAAACGCGCATTCCGAGAAAGAGCCAGAGAGACTTTGGTCCTTCAATGCGATTGCAGCCCTTTCCCGGAATGCTTGCGTACTTTGCCCGAAAATCTTGGATGCACCCTTGCCAAACCATCCATTTGACGGGGCAACCGGCTTATGTCAGAATGAAGCTGCCCATGATCAAGATTATTTTACACAGGAGGGGATATGCTCAAGTTGCGGAATCATCGCCTATTCTTTCGGATTGTACTGTTCTTGTTGGCGGCCAGCTTTCTTGTGGCTTGTGCACCGACGGCGTCCCCAGCAGCTGCGCCGGCAGGATCAGCAGCAGACAGCGCAGGCAATGGTCAGGTCCAACGTCTGCGCGTTGCCATTATCGGGGATGAGTCTACGCTCACTCCCTACACCTACGTCACCGGCTATCCAGGTTGGAACTTGCTCACCCTCCAGTACGACACCCTCTACCAGTTGGATCTGAACGGCGTCCCTAAACCCTGGCTTGCCACAGACGCCGCGCTGAGCGAGGACGGTCTGACAGTCACGCTGACGTTGAGGGACGATGTGACGTGGCACGACGGCCAGCCGTTGACGGCTGAGGATATCAAGTTCACCTTTGACTACTTCAAGGCCAATCAGCAGGGGCGCTTTACGCGTGACCTGCGCCCCGTGGCTTCCACTGCGGTGGATGATGAGGGGCGGGTGGTGGTCACGCTGAGCGCACCGGCCCCTTCGCTGGAGTTGGGCACGTTGGCCGATGTGCCGATCCTGCCCAAGCACATCTGGGAAGGGGTGGCGAACCCCGCTGAACATACCTTTGAAGGGGTGACTAACATTGGCACTGGCCCCTACCAACTGGCGGAATATCAGCCGGAGCAGTTTTACCGCTTTACAGCTAATCCAGATTATTTTGCCGGCGCACCCGCGGTGGCCGAATTGGTGGCAATCAAGTTTGCCGACGACGCCGGCGCACTTGCGGCGCTGCGCGGCGGGGAAGTGGACATGATCGTGCGCCCGGTTGCGCCAGAACAGATCGACCTGCTCTCAGCCCTGCCGGGGATGAAGGTGGCGCAGGGGCCGCTTTTTACGACCCAGATGCTCACCTATGACATGACCAAACCCCCCTTCAACCGGTTGGAGGTGCGCCAGGCTATGGCGCTGGCCATCGACCGGCAGGACATCATCGACACGGTCTACCTGGGTGCCGGCACGGTAGGCAGCGCCGGGTGGATTCACCCGCAGTCGCCGGTATATAACGACGCCGTCGTCACCGAAACTGACCCCGAACGCGCGGCACAGTTGCTCGAAGAAGCCGGCATCACCGACAGCGACGGCGACGGCATCCGCGAACTGGAGGGCGCACCGCTCTCGTTTGAGTTCCTGGTCAACGGCTCGGATTCGCTCCGGCTGCGCATCGCCGAACTGGTCAGCCAGATGTTGAAGGAGATCGGCATCGAGGCCAGTGTGGCCGCCGTTGAACAGGCCACATGGGAAGAGGCGGTGTGGCCGGGCTTTGATGTGGCCAATGGCCGCAACTATGACATGGCCATGTGGGGCTGGTCAGCGCCGATCCAGGCCGATGCGACCCGCATCGCCTCGCTCGTGCATTCGGACCCGGCCATCGGCACGTCGAATTTGAGCGGATACCAGAGCACTCAGGCCGACGAGATCGCCGCCGCCATCACGACCGAGATGAACCCAGAGCGCAGCGCCGAATTGATCCGCGAGTTGCAGACGATCATCGCTGCTGACCTGCCTTTTATCCTGTTGCTCTATCCCGATGGCGCGTATGCCTACAACGCCAGCGTCTATGACGGCTGGGCCTTTATGACCGGCCAGGGCGTCTTTCACAAACTTTCCTTCCTGCCCGAAGCGGCGCGACCGTGAGAGAGAATGATAGGATGACAAGGTGAAGGGGTGGTCAATGGTTAATAGTGAATGCTCAATGCTCAAGGGTTAATCAAGGGCTTTGTCGCTGACCGTGTGGTCGTGTTCGTCCACTGCATAGCGTCTACGAACAGGCTTTTATCAACCATTGACCATTAACCGTTGAGCATTGACAATTGCTCACCCTGTGACCCTTCCACGAACAGGGATTATCTTCCCATGCTCACTGATACCCGCGGTGGCCGCCTGTTGCAATATCTCATTGTGCTCTTTGTGGCGGCGACGCTTAACTTTTTGTTGCCACGGCTGATGCCAGGCAACCCGCTGGTGCTGCTGGCCGGCGTGGATGTGGGGTTGCTCAGGCCGGAGGAGCGCGCACAGGTATTGGAGCGAGTCGGTCTCGACCGCCCGTTGCTGACGCAATATCTGGACTACTGGGGCGATCTGCTGCGCGGCGACCTGGGCTATTCCTACCGGCAGAAACGGCCGATCACCGAAATGTTGGGCAATGCGTTGCCCTGGACGCTGTTGTTGACGGGGAGTGCGTTGGCTCTCGCCAGCGTGGCGGGGGTGGTGTTGGGCGCGCTGTCGGCCTGGCGGCGCGCCGGCTGGACCGATGTCAGCCTGCTCTGGTCGATGATTGCCGTCAATTCGTTGCCTTCGTTCTGGCTGGGTATGTTGTTGATCTCGGTCGTCTCTGTGCAGTGGGGGTGGCTGCCCTCATTTGGCGCGGTGACACCGGCCTCGGGCTATACCGGCTGGGAAAAGGTGCGTGACATTGCCGAACATGCCATCTTGCCGGCGCTCACCCTGGCGGTGGTCACCACACCTAACATTTACCTCGTGATGCGCTACTCAATGCTTGGCGTGCTGGGGGAAGAGTTCATCCGCACGGCGCGCGCCAAAGGGCTGCGCGAACCGGTGGTGCTCTTCCGCCATGTGCTGCGCAATGCACTCTGCCCGGTGGCCACGGTGTTGGCCTTACGCCTCGGGTTTGCCTTTGGTGGCACGGTGGTGATCGAGACAGTCTTTTCTTACCCGGGCTTGGGGCGCCTGATCTTCGAGGCGGTCAGCGGGCGCGACTATCCGGTGATGCAAGCCGCCTTTTTGCTGTTCACGGTGGCTGTGCTCCTCGCTAACCTGCTGGCCGACTTACTCTATCCGCTGCTGGACCCACGCACCCGCCAACGGGGCTAACGACGACCATGCAGAACGTTCAACCACTTGATATTTCGCCCGTCACGGCGCCGGCCAAAGCCCTGCGTCCGCGGCGGCGTCCCTTCACCTCGACCCACGTGGCGGCAGCGGTGGGGCTGGCGCTGATCCTGGGGTTGACCGTGCTCGCTATCTTTGCCCCGCTGCTCAGCCCCTACGACCCGACCGAACGGGTGGGGCGCCCCTTTGCGCCACCCAGCGCCGAACACCGCCTGGGCACCAACGACATTGGGCAGGATATTCTGAGCGAACTGATTTTCGGCGCCCGCATTTCGCTTACTGTAGGCGTGGTGGCGGCGCTGATTGCCATTATGATCGGCACAACGGTAGGGCTGTTGGCCGGCTATTACCCGCGCCTGGGCAACGTGCTGATGCGCATGGTGGATATTGTGCTGGTGTTGCCTTTTTTGCCCTTGCTGATTTTGCTGGCCGCCTACCTGGGGCGCAGCCTGCTCAACACGGTGCTGATCATCGGGCTGCTGATCTGGGCCGGCACGGCGCGTGTGATCCGAGCGCAGGTTTTGTCGCTGGCCCGGCAGGATTATGTGCTGGCGGCGCACGCCACGGGCGCCACCGACGGCCACATTCTGCTCCGTCATCTGGCGCCACAGGTGCTGCTGCTGGCGGTGGGGCAATTTGTCGAGGCGACGAGCAGCGCCATTCTGCTCGAGGCATCACTGAGCTTTTTGGGGCTGGGCGACCCGCTACAAAAGAGCTGGGGAACGGTGCTCTACTGGGCGCAGGTGCGCGGCGCCTTTCTGACGCCGGCCTGGCTCTGGTGGGTGCTGCCGCCGGGTCTGTTGATCATCGCCGCCTCGCTGGGTTTTGCCCTCGTTGGCTTCGCCCTGGAGCAGACGCTCAACCCGCGCTTGCGTCAGAGCCACTGAAAAAAGGCGAATGGTCAACAATCAGTGTTCAATCGTCAGTGCATTTTGTGCTAGAATAGGATCATATTGCGATCCAGGCTGTGTCCAGTAAGAAAGCTGATTTGATGCCACGCTATGATCTATACCGTGAGCCGGTCAGGCACGCACTTGTGAAAGATGGATAGTCGATCACGGCTGATCCATTCACGCTGGAGTATAAAGAATTGCGCGTGCTGGCTGATTTGGCTGCGGAGAAAGCACTCGCTGCCGAAAAAGCAGGGCGTAGGATTGCTATTGAAATTAAGGTTTTCGGCACAGCATCGCCAATCAGTGAACTTGAAAAAGCAATCGGTCAATATGGGCTCTATCGTAGCATTCTCAATCGGCTTGAACCAGAGCGGGAACTATTTCTCGCCATCGCGCAAGACATCTATTGGGATTTCTTTCAGCAAGTGGCTGTGCAAGAGATTCTGGCCGACCATCAAATTCGATTGATGGTGTTCGAACCATCGACAGAGGAGATCGTCGCATGGATAAATTAGAACAATATCGGAACTTAGTGAAGCAGATTATTCTGCGCAACGCAGAATATGCGCCCAGTTTGGGACAGGTTGAAAGTGTTCCCGTGTTTGATGAACATCGTGATCATTATTTCTTGGTTGATTATGGGTGGAATCGCACGGGGCGCGTTCATTCGGTCATCCTTCATTTGCATATCAAGAACGGAAAAGTATGGATCGAGCGAGATGGCACCGAGGAGGGGATTGCCCATGAATTATTGGAAGTAGGCATCCCCAAAGAAGACATTGTTCTTGCTTTTTACCGGCCCGAACGTCGTGCAATTACCGAATTTGCGGTTGCATAAATCAGGATCTTGATTTGTCTAGATTTGTTGACGTTTGGCAAATTTACACGGGTGCAACACACTTTGCGAGATGTGTTGCACCTGAACATCGCCACCAACCTGACGTGTCAGTGCAGCTAGGGCTACCAGTCAGGTGAATCAGAGCCACACCAGACATCGCGCTTACCCTCTAAACCAATAGTCTATCCAGGACAAACGGTCCTTCGCGCCGGTAGGCTTCGCCCAGCACTGCGCCGGAATGGCCGGCGAGACCGTTGACCAGGGCCAGCGCCAGGTCGAACTGACGATGCAGCGCCAGACCCAGGGCGCGCTTATCCTCGCGCAGCGCTTCGTACTCGGGCAATACCAGTTGCAACAATTCCGGTGCGGTGCGCCGTTCGATCATCTCGGCGCTGAAGGCCATTTGTGTGCCCAGCACCGCCAGCGCCTTCTGCTTCAGTTCAAACGTGCCGGCAATTTCAATGATGCAATTGGGGTGCTCCGGCGTCATGTAATAGATGGTGCGCACCAGGTGCGGCGCATGGCCGCCGCACTCGTCGATGCGCCAGTCGCGCCCGGCGAGGGCAAAGGCTTCAGTGTAGAGCAGGGCGATCAGCCGGCGGTCGGGGTCCAGGTCGTGCTGGGCGTGATGCGGGTCCTGGGTGATGGCAATCTCCGGTTTTACCCGTCGCACCAGTTCGACAATGCGCTCCTTGGCGGGGATGTCCACGGTCCAGCCGCCGTAGGGAAAGTCTAGAAATTCAACGCCCTCGATGCCGAGAATACCCGCGGCCTCGACGACCTGCGGGCGGCTTTCGGGCCGGCTGAGCAGCACTGCCGCATGAACTGCATCGCCAGCCTGTACATGCCTTGCCAACGCACCGCCACATTCGACGATCTCCAGACCAAAACTGGCCAGCATCAGCACACGAGTCATGCCTCTCTTCTCCTTTGGTTTCCCCTGATCGATAGCCTCTTGCGGTGGTTGACCTGCAATTCAGAGCGGACGGGGGGCTGGCTCGTGGTGTAGGGTGAGATGATGATACGCATCGGGTGACTCAGCCCACGGTTCCACATGCACGATCACCTCGCTGAGCCGGGCGATGCCATGAAAGAGAGCGTGACGCAATTCTTCGGCCACGGCATGGCTTTGCGCCGTGGTCAGATGTGGATCGACGGCAATATGAAGCTCAGCGTGCAGACGATGGCCGATCCACCTCATGCGCAGCCGGCGTAGCTCCTTGATATCCGCCTGGTGGCTGACCAGATGTTCGGCCTCAGCCAACAGGTCAGGTTCGATGGCGTCCATCAACCGGTACCACATGGTGACCGTGGCATCTTTGGTGATAAAGAGGATGGCAATGCCAATCAGAAAGCCGATAATGGGGTCGACCAGCGGATAGCCGAGCCAGGAACCGGCGGCGGCCAGCAACACGGCCAGCGAGGTCAGCCCATCGGTGCGAGCGTGAAGACCATCGGCCACCATGGCCGCTGAGCCGATGCGCCGGCCGACGCGAATCTGTAGGAGCGCCACCGCCTCGTTGCCCAGAAAGCCGATGATAGCGGCGGCCGCGATCCAACCTAGCATCTCCAACGGTTGTGGGTTCAGAAAACGCTGGATCGACTCCCAGAAGATATAGCCGGCGCTAAAGGCAATGGACAGCACAATAAAAATACCGGCCACATCCTCGGCCCGGCCAAAGCCATAGGTGTAGCGCCGCGTTGCCGCCCGCCGCGCCAGATAAAAGGCAATCAGCAGGGGGACGGAGTTGAGCGCATCGCCCAGGTTGTGGACGGTGTCGGCGAGCAGCGCCACACTGCCGCTCAACCAGACGATGACGATCTGGAGGAGCGAGGTGACGCCCAAGGCGGCCAGGGCTAGCCAGATGGTGCGGATGCCTTCGGCATTGCTGTTGAACGCCTGGTCAGTCGCCAGATCGCCGTGGTCGTGGTTGTGGCCGTGTAGGTGGAAGACGCTGGCGATCCAGCCCCATATGCCCCCGCCGCGCCGGTGATGGGTATGAGGGTCATGTCTGTGGTCATGCTTGTGTCCCTCCGCATCAGGGTGATCATGGCCGTGACCATGGTCGTGCGGGTGTGGATGTGCTTCTGTGCGCTGGCTCATGCGTGTATCTCCTGGGCCGGCTCGGTGAGATAGCTGGGATGGTCAGGCAGGTTGCGGCGAACGTGGTCGAGATGGTAAAGCGCCTCGCGGAAGAGGGCGGCAACGTGGCTGTCGTCGATGGAGTAAAAGATCTGCGAGCCTTCACGCCGGGTGCGCACGAGACGAATGGCACGCAGCCGCGCCAGGTGATGCGACACCGCCGACGGCGAGACAGCGACAAATTTGCTCAATTCATTGACGCTGTACTCGCGCAGGGTCAAACAGTAGATCAGTTGGGCGCGCGTCGGGTCGCTCAGAGCTTTGAAGGTCTCCACCACGGCGGCCAACAGGTCAGCGGGTAGGCCAGTTGCCACGTGGTCCAGCCGATGTTCTTTTGCCATTGCCTACACTAATCTGAGTATCTGAACAAATACTCAGGTTTGATTGTAGCCAACGCGGTGTTGAAAGTCAAACCGTTTTTGCGCCAACGCGACAATACCCATGCTTAACTGCTGCCGCCGCCTGTGGATCACAGCCGCCATTGGCATAGCCATCAGGGGTGAGGATGATCTTTATGACGTTGGTGACGGTCTAGTTGGTCGATTCGTTTCGTCACGGTGCCTGGGTGTGCGGACGCTCTATTGTATTGGATGTCGGATCGACGGCGAGAATGGCGCCGACGCCGCCAAACAGGATGCCCAGCGCCGTCCCTACCATCGCCTACAAGGTGTAGAAGGTAAAGGGACCCAGGGAGAAAAGCCCCTCCGCATTAGGGATGATCAGAGTGTTGCACAGCAGCAGCCAGGCAAAGAGCAGCCCTAGCAACAGCCCGGCCAACGCCCCCCACCCCCGCCACAGTGGCGGCGGAAATTCGCCCCCAATGATCCAGCCGTGGTTGAGCAGTTGCTGCTGTGGCGCGGACGCGTAAGGTTTGATAATTTCCAGATATCGGCGCACCGGTGCGGGGATGCTCGTTTGGTTGACAGCCAAGACAGGCGCATTGTCGGGAGTGTACGCAACAACTGGCGAAAACGGATAGCACCCAAATCATGACGCTACTCGGGATGCCAATCTTGTGCATGCTGGGCATGCGTCCACAGATAGGCGCTTGAGGTGAAATGACCGTCGTAAAATTCCAGGTCCAGGTGATGAGCCTGCAGATAGAGACCGGCAAAGATACTCGGCACGGTGCCCGGAAACTTACCAAATCGATCATAGATGTATTGGGCCATGAGCGTGACACAGGCGCTGAATTCTTCACTATATAGCTGCGCACTGCCCCGGACCGTGGCGCTCTCCTTCCACGGTCCGGGCGTACTGGCATGGTAGGGGCCGCCTTCGCCAAATTTGCGCTGCAGAAAGGCTGCCACCGCGGCGCGCATGTCTGGGTAATGGGGTGGACAATAACTTTCAAACACGCCAGGGAGCCCAGTCGGATTCGGCATAACCCAACGCTCGTCGGTGTCGTAGCGAAAGCCCAGACCAGGGACAGTTGGGTCGCCACTGGCTCCCAGGATGGCCAACCCATCCATTCCGGTATACATCCACCCTCCCAACCCCATGCCCTGGAGTATCAGCATCCCGGCATAGCAGGCAGAGGAAACTTCCACCGTGCAATAGGTCAGCACATTCCGTTCCAACTCACTTAAGGGACCTGGGTTTTCCACATCGATGAGATGGCGAAAGCGCTCAAGACCTGGGATCGGCTGGCGGTTGACGTCATCATAGATGCAAGCCCCATTCTCCACGAGATAACAGAGGATGCCGAGCAATTCTAAGGTGACATCGGCCACAGGAATGATGAACAAGCTGCCGGGCACATTCGCACACCAGCGATTGTGTTTGGCAATGAAAGGGTCCGGCGGCAGGTGGAGGCGGCCGTCCGCCACTTTGCGAATGCGCGCCCGGTGGTCTTCCAACAGCTGTTCCAATGCCAGCGCCCCATCCCCGTCCCGTTCGACCAGCCCCGGCGCATCGCGAGTCGCAAAGAAATAGACCCCTTCATCATCTGTAAAGAAGAGGTCGCTACTATGCAAGCCAGCCGCGGCCGGGAAGGTGCGCCCGCCGGCTGACGAGGCATAGCCGGGCAGACCGGCGGAGCCCTCACGGTGCTTGATCAGATGATGCCAGCCCGTGTTGCCAGCCGTCGCGGTCAACACCAGCATCTTCTCCACCTCCGTGAGGGGCTGTGGGGCATGCCGGGAGGTAAACGCCAGAGGACCCGTGGGAATCGCTGCCCCCAAGGCAAACCGACGCGACCGCCGGCCAAACAACGCCTCGACGAGAGGAAAGGCAAGAAGCTGCTCAAATCCTTGCGGAACGTCTGGTGTTGCCATGAGGGTCTCCTTGAACCGTGGCTCATGTCTATTAAGTGTCTATCCGTAAATTCTCTGTATCGAACTATCCGGTCGGCGATGGAATCTGACCCACAACCGAATTTACGGATAAGTTCTAAGCGTACACAACGGGGGAGGGCCAACCCATGCAGTGGACGAGTGCAGGGGTGCCCCAATGATTGGAGAATCGGTCACCCCTCAAGTATCCCCCCATGTATCAAGTGCCCCGAGGGCGCGGAGGGTCGCTTTCTGTGCCTCGGTGATACCGGTCACGCCCGTGATATTCATGCCAGCGTAGGGACCAGGGGCCTGGAGACTGTGGCAGCACTCACCGGTGTGCGTATCCCACACTTTGACGGTTCTATCCTTGCTCGCGCTGGCGAGCAAGAGACCGTCGCTGCTAAAGGCAAGCCCCTGGATAACATCAACGTGCCCCTGCAATTTGTACACGAGGGGCAACGGACGCGTCGGGTCAACCGTGAGTGTCCGCGCATCCCACAAATAGAGCGTTGCGTCCCCAGCACCGACAGCCAGCAACGTGCCGTCCCGGTTGAACGCCAAGACCTGAACC
>QEUW01000802.1 GCA_003577005.1 Chloroflexota bacterium
TTTGACACTTTAGAGCCTTAGCACTAAAGCGTTGAACGTGATCTCGCCGTGGCTGAGGCGCAACGAGTCGGACCATGGGAGGAAAGAGGAGGTTGTCGCTCAGGAGATGGCGCGGTTCAAGGCGTATACAGCATCATCTTGAGTCCAGGCACGCGCTGGAAGTCGCTATCCATCGTGACGATCGTCAGGTGGCGTTCCAAAGCAGTCGCCGCAATCAGCGTATCCATATCGCCAATCAGCCCTGGGCCATGCGGGGGACGCAGCTGCCGGCGAATGTCGGCATACCGCTCAAGGATCTGGTACGTCAAGAAGTAGGGATACACCTCACCCAGCATCGTCTGCAAGGCTTGCCGGTGGCGAGGGAAGTGCGACCGCCCTTTGATGTACTCGATGACTTCGCCGTAAACCAGGATACTGGTGGCTGCTTCGTGGCGGGTGAGCCACGGTGTGATGAGGCTCACCGCGGACGGGCGAGCATTCAGCAGGGCAGCCAGCGGTGCGGTGTCCAGTAGATACCGCCTCATAGCTCAATAGGTGGCGTCGGGGGCGTCTCGTGGCGAATGCGATCCAGCGCCTCCCTCATCTCCTCCCAATCCAAATCGCTCCAAGCACCGATGACGTTGAGCGCCGCCTGGGTTGCATCCAGAGGCCTGGCGGCATCCGCGCCTTCCTCCTCGGCAAAATAGCGGACGACCGCCTGGCCGTCTTCCTCGACAATGATGCCAATCAGCGGTTGGTCACCGCGGACGGATAAGCTGGGTACTTGGCGTAACTGCTGTGCCGACATAAACACCTCCTTGCCTAAGTATATCATACCGTGCAATGAGTCACTCTCTCACTGTGCGTCAAAGCCCCAGCAGCCTTCTTCTCCCTCGCTTGCGTGGCTCTGCCACGGCGCGCTTGAGAATCGCGCCCACGCGAAAAGCGGCGACGGTGCGCTCTGGGATGTTGATCATCTTGCCGCTGCGGATGTCCTTGATGCGGCTCGCTGGCCGCTTGCGGGTGTAGAACGTGCCAAAGCCGGGTATCGTCACAGACTGCCCTGCGCGCAGGGTTTCGGCAATCAGCCGCTGGGTTGCCCCAACAACATCAGAAACAACCCGCTGGGGTAGCCGCGTCTCGCGCGCCACCTGGCGGATCAACTCGGTCTTGTACAGATGGATCACCTCCTTGACCTTCAGCATAGGGGAGCAGGCTGGCGGTGTCAAGGGGCGATACTTACCCCCATTGTCTAGACCACGGAACAGCAAAACTAAGGTGGGTCAAACAACAACACGCTCGGCGAAGTAAACCTCCGCCGGTGTCCGATAGGCCAGACTCTGGTGCGGGCGCTCGTGATTGTAGAACCCGAAGTAACCAGCCAACCCCCGCTCCAGCTCCGGCACGGTGACATACTCCTTCAAGTAGATGTCTTCGTACTTGACGCTGCGCCACAACCGCTCGACAAAGATGTTGTCCATCAGGCGACCTCGCCCTGTCATGCTGATGCGCACCTCCGCCGACTCCAGACATCGGGTAAACTCGTGGGCCGTGAACTGCCCGCCCTGGTCACTGTTGAAGATCCCGGGCGTCCCTTGCCCCAAGGCCTGCCGCAGCGCCTCCAGACAGAAGTACCCATCCAGCGTGTTGGAAAGTTGCCAGGCCACCACATAGCGGCTGAACCAATCCATGACCGCCACCAGATACATGAACCCCTGCGCCATCGGGACGTACGTGATGTCCGCACACCACACGTGGTTCGGTCGCGCCACCGCCAGATCCCGCAGCAGATAGGGATACGTCGGATGCGCGG
>QEUW01000206.1 GCA_003577005.1 Chloroflexota bacterium
CTGCCCACCAGCGGCAAATAGAGACGATTCGGCTCTTCACCACGCTCATCCGTCGCGCTAGCGACGGCCGCAGCGCCGACGTTGTTGCCGCCCTTGCCGCCCCCGCCTTTACCAGTCGTGCGAGTCGTCGTGGTGACCTGGCGCTTCTGCAGCAGGTTGCCGTTGGCGGCGTAGTCGGTCTCGTAGGTGAAGGCGCGGTTTTCCTGCCGGTCGATATAGGCGCCGATGCCGCCGGTCAGACGATAGTGGCCGTCGTAGGTGAAGGCGTGCTGGGAGGGCCCGGGCACGTTGTTCACCGGGGGCGGCCCGACCTGGGTGATGACCGTCTCGGTGCCGTTCGCATACAGCAGATTCACGGTGTCGCGGATGTTGCCGACCGCGTCGTAGGTGTACTTGAGTCGCTGCAGCGGGTGGGCCGTAGCGATCGAGCCGTCATACTGCTGGACCGCGGTCGCGTTGGTGTCGATGCTGGCGAGGAAGCGCCGTGCCGGCTCCCGCGCATAGCGGGTCTCCACGCCGGTCCCGGTGCGCAGGTAGGTAGCCTCGCCGAACTGGTCGTAGCGAACCTCGTCGACATAGACGATCTGGACGTCCGGTCGTGGCACCGGGTTGCCGTACTGGTCGTAGAGGTCGTGCTGTGGCGCCTGGGACACGAGCCGCGACGGACGTCCGCCCAGGTCGTACGCATGGTACAGGTCCTCACCGTCGGGGTAGGTCAGCACCGCCAGCCGGCCGAGGCTGTCGTACTGCCACGCCGTCGTCCACGTCGGTGGATTCGGGTTGACCCCCTTACCGAACGGGTCCGCGTCCCGGGTCGCCGTCTCCCGCGCGACATTGCCGTCGACATCGTAGCCGTAGGTGCGATCCATCGACCCGTCGACGACGCGGGTGACGCGACCGGCTGCGTTCTCGGGCGCCCCGGCGTTGCCATACTCGTAGACGACGTCGGGCGTGTCGTCGGAGTAGTCGACGCCGACCACGCGGTCGCGGTCATAGGCGTAGCGGGCGACCGTCCCGACGGCGCGCTGCACGGTGAGCAGTTGCCCGGACGGGGCGAACGTGCGCTGCACCAGCCCGGCGTCGGGCGTGTCAGTCGAGGTGACCGCATTCTGCGTGTTGTATGTGTGCTCGGTGCGGGCGCCGTAGGTGTCGATGACCGCGGTGAGGCGACCGAGGCGGTCGTACTCGTAGGTGGTGGTGATGTCACCCGGCGTTCCGGGCGAGCTCTTGATGCGTGGCAGCCCGAAGACAGCGCCACTGGGCAGCGCGCTCAGCGGGCTCTTCCCCCCGTCGGGGTCGTTGGCAGCGATCGGGCTCTCGATGCGGAGGAACACGGCGCCGCCAACGTCGAGGAAGCGGGTCGTCACCTTGCCAAGTGGGTCGGTCGTGCGGACGCGGCTCATGGTGATCGCCGCGCTGTAGACGCCGTTGGGGTCGGGCAGGACCTCGAAGTCATACGCGACGGTCTCCGTGGAGTTGTCGGGGAGTACTTGAGACCGGAGCCGGTCGAGCACGTCGAACGTCCGTACAATCGGCTGCGTGACAGGAACGTGCGTTGTGGCCTCGCCGGTCTCGGAGGTCCAGGTATTGTACGTGGTGATCGCAAAGTCGGCGTCGGTCTCGACGACCGGGTACCACTCCTTGACCTCGCGGCCGAGGGCATCGTACTCGATGGCCCCCTCGACGATGCGGGCCTCTCCGTCGACGCCATCCACCTTGGCGTCTCGCTTGCGCTGGACGACGCGGCCCATGCCGTCGACGAAGCTCACGGTGTTGATCGTGTTGCCGGCATTGAACTGGTCGTAGTGGTGCGCCGTGGCCCAGGTGTGCGCGCCGGCCGGATTGAACGTGGCGTCCAGTCCGCCGTAGGCGTAGGTCATCGTCGCCACACCTGTGCCCTGCTCGCGGGGGGTAACGATCGACGCCAGGCGACCCTGGGCGTCGTAGGTGTAGGTGGTCAGGTTGCCGCTCGCGTCGGTCCGCGACGCCAAGCGGCCGGTGAACGGGTCGTAGGTCGCGCTTGCCGTCACCCCGTGGTTGTCGGTGACCTGGCTGATCGCCGTAAACCGGTGCGCATCGTAGACATAGTCCACGCAGTAGCGCACCGCGTCGTCTGCAGCGCTCAACGAGGCGCAGCCCTCGTAGATCAGGTCGTCCGCATCAATTGTCTCCGGCGGGTAGTCGCTGCACGCCAGCGGCGCCGCGTTCGAGGGTCGAGCGACGCTGTTGAAGGAGCCGTGCGTGTCGAAGGAGAGCTCGGTGATCGCAAACAGCGGGCCGCATCCGTTGCCGTTCTCCTCGGCGACCAACTCGGCGATGCGCACCGGGGCCGCGTTCACGCAGAGGTCGGGCCCGCCGTTGCGGTGGCGCAGGCGTTCGCCCGATGGGCCGTCGTTCCCGTAGACGGTCACGGTCTGGGGCACGGAGACCCAACTCTCGTCCGCGCCGAGGATACGGTTGCCGCCCCGGGCGGCGCAGTCGGAGTAGGTGATGACCGTGAAGGTGTCGTCGGCGTCGATCTCGTCCTCGTTCTCGTCGTGGACGGTGAGGACGCCGCCGATGACGTTGTAAGTGTAGTGGGTCGCGACGGTCTGGGACTGGGCAGTCGGGTCGTCGCGGCCATTGCCATCCCACTGGGTGAGGCGGTCGGTGACCAGGCGCGGTGAGAGCGCGGTGTCGAATAGCAGCACCCGGGCCGTCTTCCCCACCGCCGGCAACGCGGCGACGGCCGATCCATAGGCGCCATTCGCCCGAGCCAGGGGATCGGCGTTCACGAACGTCCACTCGAAGCTGGACGCCTGCACGACGTGGCCATTGGCGTCGAGCGTGCGCTCTTCGATCAGCGTGCCGGTCTCGAAGGGGTTGGCGTTGAGGTAGTCGCGTTCGTAGGAGCGCAGAATGGCCCCGTTCTCGTCGACCTGATCCTCACGGATGAAGTTGAAGCCCATCAGCTCCCGCAGCAGTGGATCGTAGATGTTGCCGCTGTAGGTAAACACCGAGCGCTGCACCGACGGTCCGTCGCCGGCGCGGCCATCGTCGACCTCGACGGCGGACATGACCCACACCGACTCGGGGTTCACGATCGTGTTGCCGGTGCGCTCGTACTCGAGGCGGAACTGGCCGCCAAGCGGGTTGGTCACCGACCGCAGCATGTTGGTGCGCCCACGCCGGTTGAGCCGGACCTCGATATGCTCGGAGTCGGTGCTGCGCACCGCGTCGAGATAGCCGTCACCGTTGATGTCGACCATCTGCACCTGAGAGGTCATGCGGTCGTAGCCACCGTGGAAGCCCGGGTTAATCACAATGTAGCAGGCGACCAGACAGATGGGCCCAATGTAGAAGGTGAAGTCGACGCCACCGGAGAGTCCGGTCGAGCGAGACACCTCCATCTGGCCCGCGGGGAGGTCGATCCCGTTGTTGCCAAAGCGGGCGGCATCAAGGGTGACGTCGCCGTTGGGGTAGGTGCCGTAGACGATTTCGGGGCGGAGCATACCGTCGCCGGAGCCGAACACGGTGCGGGGCTGGCCGTCGTCGACGTTGTTCATCCGGTCAGGGACGCCGTCGCCGTCGATGTCCATCCAGTCGAAGAGCGAGTAACCGACGCCCTCGCTATAGGCGACGCCACCAGCGAACTCGTAGGCGTTGAGCTGGAAGCCGACCGAAATCGACCCGCCGAGGTCCTTGTTGGCCGAGGTGCGTCCCGTCGACCACTGGATGGCGTCGCCGGCGAAGCGGTAGCCCAGGTTCAAATTCACCCACAGCTCGCCGGAGGTGTAGGTGTCGACCCGGTCGGGCAGGCCATCACCGTTGACGTCGATCAGGGCCCGGTCGATGATGGCGCCGCTGGCGCCGGCTGCGGTGTCGATGGCGCCGCGGTCGGCGTCAAGGTCACCCTGGATGTCGGGTGCGTCGGCGCCGCCGCCGGAAACCGCGGAGTAGGCCTCGCCGTTGGCGATGGGATTCGTCCATTGACTGTTGATGGAGAAGCCCAGTCCGAGATTCATGCCGCGTGACGACTTGGTGGTGGTCGGCTCTACGTTCGAACCGTCGCCGCCGCCATCGTTATTCTGGCTGGAACCACCGCTCGAGGAGATCGCGACGGCGGAACCGTTGATCCCCCCGCCGAGGGCGAGCGCCGTGTCGAAGGTGTTGTCGCCGGTGCTGGTCGTGGCCGCCTTGGCGCCGCGGGGGCCGGTGAACTCGATGCCGGCGCCGTTGCGGATATCCGGGTAGCCGTCGCCGTTGTAGTCCGTGTAATCCTTGAGCGCGCGTCCGCCACCAGCCGCAGCGGTGAACGACGCCACGAGCCCCAGCATAAAGTTGAAGTCGCCGTCGACCGACAGCATCTGCGGCGCCGGCCGGCCGGTGGTGGTCAGTCCCTGGATGGGAGTGTCGGCGCCAAGGCGGTCGGCCTGCAAGGTCGTGGCCTTGCCGTTCAAGGTCTCCTTCTCAGCGGCCCGCCAGCGGTCGGCGAAGTCGCTGCCAGGGCCGGCCCACGGGATGTAGGGGAACGACGGGGCGAAGCTGGTCTCCACGCCGCCTTTGACGTCAGCCGCCGAGGGTGCATCGCTGGCCGACGGCACGGGCGTGTCCTCGTCATAGCCGTTGGACTCGGCCTCGAACTGGAACTGGCTCTCGACCAGCGGCCCGCCCTCATTGGCGTCCGCGTGGTCGGCGTTGTAGCCGGCGTAGGCCCAGCCCCGGTTCCCGGAGGGGAATATGCCGTCGATGTCGGGCCAGTGGAGCTGCCCGGCGTTGTTCATCACTTGGGTCTTGGTGACGTCGACGTCGTTGCCGTCGTTGTCCTGTTCGGTCTCGGTCCACCGCCATGTGACCGTTGATGTCACGAGGTCCACAGCGGCGCCGACGACGGGGTTGGCGACGCTGACCTCGACATAGTACGCGGTGTTGCGCTCCGGCGTGAAGCTCGACAGCGTCGTCGCTCCCTGCAAACGGGTCACGAGCCCCACCATGACGTGCTGAACGAGGAATTCCTGGCGGGCGACCACGCCGCCGGCCAGCGTCTTGACGGTCAGGACCGCAGGGCTGGAGATGGCAGGGTTGCCGTTATCGAGCGCAGGGCCGTCGAGCGCGACTTCGATGGTCGCGGCTTGCATCCGGTCCACGTCAGGCGATGTTACGGGCGCGTACGGCGCAGTGTGGTCCGTGCGGGAGAAGACTCGCACGTTGGGCACGAGGGGGATCTCGAGCGGGATCTGGAGGCCGGCCTCGGCGGGGACGCCGCTGAGGTCCGGTTGACCGGGATCGGGCGCCGTGGTCGTGATTTCGATTGAGTAGGCGGTGGGGTCGACGGGCGAGTCGCTGAGGACCTGCACGTCGAGGTAGTCGGTCTCTTCGAAGTCGTCCTCTGTGTTGAGTTGCCCGTCGGCGCCCGGGTTGGTGGTGGGCGCGGCGATGGTCAGGTTGACCGACCCGCTGGCCGCCCCGGTGGTGCGTTGGGGGACGGTGAGCACCGGGTTCGCGACGGGCGCGTTGTGGCCGTGGCCGTGTAATACGACGACTTTGAGGTCGTCGGATAGGCCGGTGAGCGTCTGGACCGTGACGTTCACCGTGATGTCGCCGGGCTCGGACAGCGCCGTTCGGGCGCCGGTACGGCCGAAGAGCGTGAAGTCAGCGGAAGCGTCGTAGACGACCTGGCTGCGGCCGTTGGCGTCGACTGCTGCGCCGAGTGTGCTGCCACCGGGGCCGGTGAGGTAGGTGACCGTTGGGTCCCAGGAGACTTCGTCGCCGGCAGCGTTGTCGATGACGTGCAGGCGGAACCAAACCGGGTCGCCGGCGGTGACGGCGAGCTCGATGTCGTGGGGGCTGCTGGGCGTGGCCGCATTGAGGATCGCCGTCCACCGCTGGCTGCCGTTATGTTCGATCGTTACCTGGGCGCCGTCGCCATGATAGTTGGCGCCGGCCGTCAGGGCGGCAGCGCCCTGGACGCGGATGGTTCCGGTGAAGGGGGCGAGCCAGCGCCGGACAGTGTCGATGCGGGGGCTGGTGTTGACGAGAAAGTCAGCAACCCCCTCCACCGCAGCATTGGCGAGCGTGGAGTCGAAGGCGTCGAGGTTTACCTCGAGCACGTCGACGAGTTGGTCGGCCAGCGAGCTGTCGATGAAGCGCGGGACGCCGTTGCTGTCGAGCGCATTGTAGAAGACCGTGTGGGCGCCCCCAGAGCCCGGTTTGATGAAGTCGACGCGGCCGTCGCCGTTGACATCCTCGAAGTAGCGGTCGCCGAAGGAGAAGCCGAAGCCGCCGCCGACCTGAATGGCCACCACGGGATAGGCCTCGAAGTGAACGTCGATGCGCAGGTCGCTGGACCGTCCGAGGCTGTCGATGCCGGTGATGGTCTGCGCCGCGCCGAACCACGAATCGCCCATCTTCACGGCGCCCGGCCGGCTCAGGTTCGGACGGTACATAACGGTGCCGCTGCTGTTGACCCAGACCTTGTCGGCCAGGCTGTCACCGTTGAGGTCGACCAGGATGCTGACCTCATTCGACTGGCCGCCGGCGATGTTAAACGACCCGCCGAACGAACCAATCTTGGATGGGATGATGGGGTTGAACCCGATGTAGGAGCCGCCGTCAGCGCCCGCCCGCCAGGACGTACCCAGCGCCGACTCGGCCGCAATATTGACACGGTCGGTGTTGGTCCGGTTACCCCACTGCTCGGGGGCGCCGAAGCCGGCGTAGTTGCCGGTGACAGGGTCGGTGACGTCGTCGAACCAGGTGAACTCGTGCCAGGCGTGCTCGGCGCCGGGGCCACCCTTGCCGTATTGGCCGACGCGAGTCAGCAGCGACTTGTCGAACGGGCCGTTCTCGTACTCCAGCGTCCAGCCTTTGACCAGCTGCGCCGACGCCCCGGAGCCATAGAAGTCGGGACCGAGGTAATAGACCGCGACGCCGCGCAACAGGTCGCGGGTGACCACAGGCTGGCCCGTGCTGGCGTTGACATTTACGTCGCGGCGCGCAGTCTCGCCGGTCACGTCGCCATCGCGCAGGAACCGCACGACGTAGGCGGGCTGGTCGGGTGCGGCGTCGGTGTGGCGGAAGCCGGTGTAGCGGATCTCGCGCAGGTAGAGCGACACGCCGATGGCGGCCGAGGACGCTTGACCGATGGCAACGCCGGTGAGCTTGTCGTAGGAGAAGCGCATCGTGTTGCCGCTGATGTCCTCCACATAGGTGAGAGCCCAGTGGTAGTCACCAGCCACGCCACCGGGCGCGCCGGTCGGCGGCGCGGTGAGGATAGCCGACTCGTCCCGGACGCAGTTGCCGTTGTCGTCGGGGACGCCGCCGTACCACTGGTGATTGCCCTCGGTGTCGGCAATTTCCCAGCAGTAGGTGCTGGGCGTGTTGCCGTGGCGGATGATGAGGTCGTGGTCGTCCTCGATCTGGCGGACCCAGTCGGCGCGCGGGCCGGGACTGCGGTCTGCGAGAACGGTGCGGATGGCGTTGGGGAAGAGCCGGTCGCCGTTGAGCAGATAGGTCTCGGACTCCTTGTCCGCGAGGTAACGCGGTGCGCCGAACTCGGTGTCAACGGTGATGGCGCCGACGGACAAGTCCCAGCCAGTGCCGACCCATCCGCTGCCCCCGTTGGAGTCATAGGTCAGCGCGAGGTCGGGCTGTACGCCGGCGCGGCCCGGGGGAACCAGGAGCGGATGCGCGAGGCTGGCGCCGCCGTCGACGGAGGCCTTCGGCGGCTGGATCAGGCCGAGCGCCTCGGTTGGGTCGCCATACTGCAACTCGGTGAGGTCGAGGTCGCCGAGGTTAGCGGGCGTGGTCGAAGGGACGTCGTCGATGTTGCCGGCCGCCGGGTCCGACACGGCGGCCATTGGTGCAGCAGGCGCCAACTGAAAGCCGGCCATCATGGCGATGATCAAAACTATATTGATAAATTTAGCTTTACGGCGGGTTCTACCCATCAGAAATTCTCCTTATTTATGGTCCTTATTTATGGCGTGAATGGCGTGAATGTAAGGCGCACTGCGTAACAACGAACACTATCTTTGCAGAAATCACTCAGAGGTGCGCTCTAGCGATCCCCTGATGGAAATGAACCTCTGTTTCAAAGATCGTCTCTTTCTGGCCGAATATTTGAACCGTGCGCTGTTTGCGGATGGGCACGAAGCACAGACCATTGTTGCAGCGTGGCGACAAGAGGATCATCATCATCGCCTGCACAACAGCGAGGCATTCGGACCCGGGTTTGCGCTGGGGAGCTTGGCGATCAGCGATGCGGGCGCGTCTTCATTCGGCACTGAATAATCAAGGATAAGCCAGGATAGTTACAATGACAGAGAGAGAATGAAGAGAGAGGAAGAGTGGAGTGCAACAATATTCTAATTCAATTCTCTTTCATAGCAGCCCAGCAATGATACTCCATTCTGAAGGCATTGTCAATCATCAAAATCCTGACAATTCTAAGGGCATCTCTGAGGTGACTGTTCCAGAAATGGTGAAAAGGTTGTAGAATAGACAGGGGGAGTGAGAAAGGGGGAACGATGCGTCTGCGACTACGATTACCCGAGGTGCGACCGGATGAAGCTGAAGTTCATTATCGTCGGCCACGTCTACAAGGTAGCCGCCGAGGCCGAGGCATCCGTCACTGCCCACCTGCCAGCCAACATCAAACACCTGCTCCGCGCCGAAGCCCTGAGCACCGGCAAAACCGTCAGCGGCCTCGTGCGCGAATGGATGGTGCTTTGCGCTGGCTTCGCCATCGAAGAACGCTTGGACCTGCTCGTTGCCGCCTAACCGGGCTGCCAGCGACATGGAACAAGCTGAGATAATGTGGTCAACGCCATCAACCGAGGTGACCTTGCCAGATGGTGAGCCGGGAACGTTGGCCGGCTCGCCAGCTGACAGGGCTGGCGATGGAAGGCCAGAGCAATTTTTTAACGCTTGACAAGCTATCCTCATCGCACTATACTCTCACTATCGTAAGGGCAGGGGTGTGAACAGAGAAAGCTTGTTCGCCAAGATTATTCTGTCACGTTAGCATTCGGTTTTATCACTTCGTATGGTGACGTGGTGGTAATTATAGGGTAGTGGGCCGAATAGCATGGTCTGGCCCATATTACCAATATAACCTTTTATCACAGAAGCATCACTCCTTGAAAAGGAAGGACAACATGCCTCAAGACTATTATGACTATGATGTATTTCTGAGCCACAGCAGTACTGATAAGCCCTGGGTCAGAAAACTCAAAAAGGATCTGTATGAATATGGGGTTAAAGCCTGGTTGGACGAGGACGAAATCCGCCCAGGTACGCGTTTTGCTGCAGCTTTAGAACAAGCCTTGGCGACTTCCCGAACCGTGGCTCTCATTGTTAGTCGCGAAGGCGTATCCTCCCAATGGGTGATGGAGGAATATTTTAGCGCTCTGCAAGCTGTGCCGATAATCCCCGTGATTTTGGGGGAAGCCAAGCTGCCGCGTTTCTTGCAAGGCAGACACTGGGTAGATTTTCGCGATGAAACCAAATATGATCAGAACCTAAGGCAATTAGTCTGGGGCATTACGGGTAAGGAGCCAGTCCAAACAAGGCACGAGGACATCAGTGCATTCATAAAATTTCTTGAAGAGATTACCCGGGAAGACAGAAGTAAAGAACGCAGATACAAATTTATTGATCCAAGGGGGTATATGGATCTTCTCACCACGAAAGGCCATCACGTCATCTTTGGCGGACGAGGGTCTGGCAAGTCGGCCTTTCTAAGAGAATTGGAAAACACGTGCAAGGATCACAAAATCATGCCTATTCTTGTAGATCTAGGCATTGCAAACGTTTCATATCCCTATGTTCTCCTCGTGATTTTGATCGCCATATTTAATCAATTGCGAGATGTAATTGTCGCAGAGAAATACAATCGAGCAATATTGGCTACTGTCGGTGCAATTACGCTCTTCAGGGAAGGCAAACTTGTCAAAGATTTAGAAAGGACAATGGGTACATTAGATAAGCTATACTCACAACCATCAAGTTCGGTTCAGACCATCTCGGCTGCCCTTGAATCAGATATTCATAGATACCGTGAATTGGTTGTACAATGGCTTGGCATGATGGATTATCGAGCTATTTACCTGCTCATAGATGATTTCTATCAACTTCCGCCAGAAAGCCAACCTGAAGTTGCTGATTATCTCAAGAAACTATTTCGTGGACTTTCATGTTACCTAAAAATGGGTACTGTCCCAAGCCGCTCCCGCCTCTTTGCTCGCAATGAATTCTCAGAAATTGGGTTGCAGAGAGCAGATGATTATTCGCCAATTCATCTTGATTTTCTTCTTGAGGACTTTGATGGGGCCCAAAGATTCTTGTCCGACCTATTCGATAATATTTGCAGCCAGGGCATAGAGGATTTTAGGGGCAATGTTCTTTTCGAGGATAGAGTCGATGCGATGAATATTCTAACGGAAGCATCGGGAGGTAACCCGCGTAGTTTCATCAATCTGTTGAAGGAACTACTGATTTATTATAAACCGCAACTGTCCCCACTTGGCTACCATGAAATACGTCGCGTCTGTGTCAACTATCTTAAAAGGGCCAGACAGGAAGCTGTAGAAAGTTACAGCAACTATGAGCTTTTGCACCAACTTTTGACAGTGATCGTTGACCTGTGTCAGCGTCACCATGATATTGCCTTTTGCCTTAGCAAATACGAGATACACGCATATCCAAAACTTGGTGGCTTAATCAGTCAGCTTGTGGATCTTCGATTGATTCATTTGCTGACAACTAGCTACCCTCCACCTGTAGGTGATAGACTTATCTATGTATTGTCTGTGGGCGTCTATGATGAACTGGGCGATCCTTACGATTACTGGAAAAATGAGCGACTGACGAATAGAATTTTTAACTCTACTAAAGATTATCCACAGCTCGAATGTTCTGAATTGCCTTTACATATTTTGAGCTGACGCTGACAGAGAAATCATTTTGAGTGACATTAACAACCTATTTCTGTCAGACAGGAAGTATATTTCGGTTTATGACTGGGCTTCACCATATGTCGTCAATTTGCAGACAGTGGCAAAACTCTGGAAAGGTCTATGAAAAATAATAAAGCAAATTCTCTTCAAGTATCGAAACAAAACAGTGTGGTCATATTTGATAATCCAGAAGATATGACCACCCATATTCGAATGCTGCAGACAGCGCTACTGCAAGGTGAAATTTCGGGTACCATAATTTCTTGTCAAGAATGGAACTCGCTAAATGATATGGCAGCCAGTTGTCTTGTTAAAGGCGTATTAGATTTTTTAACAATCAGAACTTTTGATCTTTTGGCAATCAAGTCTAGAGTGAACTTATTCAACCTAATGAATTCATACAAGACCCAAAAGAATTACCAGGAGTTTGCCTTACTGAAGCAGAGTCTAGCGGCACAAAAAACAACCGAAGAGCTTAATAGATTCTTGGCTCGTCATCATGAAAGCATACAAGAGCAGATCAATAAGCTTATGGATTTGGAGCAGAAAGAATTTTCCCTGATTGTGGTTAGTAATTTTCAAACAATTAGTAATAACGACCAACCTATGTTGGCTGGTATTCTGCATAGGTTGGTTAAAGGGGTCCCTGCGTATTTCCGCCTGTTAACACTAGGTCGTCCTCAACTATTCAGAAAAACTGATTTCGGTGAGGTAGGTATACAGCGTGACCACGATTATGTAGAAATAGTATGGAAAAGCCCCCAAAACTAACGACGTCATTATAGGTATGGATGGTTCTTTGCAATTACATCTCGCTCGGTGGCTCCTTCCCAGCAAAAATCTTGCCTACCCCTCCGCCACTCTTGCCCACGCCAACTCGCAGTACTCCTCGCTCACATCATACCCAACCCATCGCCGCCCCAATCGCTGCCCCGCCACACACGTCGTCCCCGACCCGCAGAACGGATCGAGCGCCACATCCCCAACATACGAATACAGTTCAATCACCCGGCTGGCCAACGCCACCGGGAACGGCGCGGGGTGCCCTATCTACCTGACCGATCACGTAGTGGGCGCACAGCGCCATCCCGGCGCAATCTCCCCTGTAGGTGATGTTAGTTCATCTTGTCGTACTTGATGGATGATGCTGGCGCCCACTCTACAACCCTGGTGGCAGCAGCTACACCATCGCAAACTTGTACGTTGTTTGCGGAAACCAATACATACTCGCCGCGTCCCTATTTCCCCAACCAGATCACCACTGCTCCGCAAGCCATCAGGTTACGCTCTAGCCGCCTTGCTCCCAAAGCCACGGGAATGGCCCCATTTGCATTTTGAGGCGTTAGCACCACCGATGCCCACCAGCGCCCCGCCAGCGCAGCCACGAGACAAATAAGCACACCCGTCTCACTGCCCAATCCGGCCCCACCAGCCCGGCATCTTACGGCTGGCCTTTACCGATTCAGACGACGATATATAACCGATGCTATACAGAGCAACACGATCGTGCCAATCAGTACTCTCATCAGCAAAAACGGCGCTACTGATCCCCCGGTTCCCTTCGATCGCCACCGTCCAGTAATACGGATACCCTCGCAAATGCGGTGGCGTTTGCGCCACTGCCTCTTCTAGCGTCGTCCCAGGCGCAAACGAAATCACAAATCATGCCAACAGGTTAAACAGAATCGGCATACTCCCTCCCCTAATTGTCAATTATGAATTACGAAGAAGGAATTGCTAATGAAAGGCTTGCGAACAGCTGAGGCTAAGACAAACGAAACAGCCTACTATGTGGCGAAGCTCATTAGCAATTCACAATTCTCAGTTCACAATTCTCAACATTCTGCGCATTGTGGCCGAGAACGAGCCAGATCGCAATACGCCCTGCTCATGTCATACTCAATCCACCACCCCGACCGTTGCTCGATGCCCGCCCACTACGGCGATGCTCCAGCCACACCACCCACAGCGATAACACATAGTCCTCAAAGCACTGTAAAAAGCCCCCATCTTTCACCCTTGACAGTCACTCCTCCACCATGCTATATTCAGTGTATCTTAGACTGCACCGGTAATTGCCTCCACGAGAGAGCAAAGAACCGCCGCCAAGATTTTCTCGTCTTGTTGGCGGCCAGCTAAATTCCCTGAAACAGGAGTAGGGTAGGGGCGAATTGCAGCGGCGTTCTAATCAATTGTTTAATCAATAGTTGAACGAAGCGCTCTGCGCAGAGGTAGGGTGCGTGAGGGGATAGGGCAAAGTTGTCGGGGAAGACAAAAGAGAATAGTTGAAACGCTCC
>QEUW01000803.1 GCA_003577005.1 Chloroflexota bacterium
CGTGATACAGCGCACGGATTACGCACTACGCATCACGCATTACTCTCCCCAATCTTCCTCTTCCTCCGGGGCCAGGGCCAACTCGAGCGGGTCGAGACTGATCACCTCCAGTTCAGCGCCACACTCGGCGCACTGGGTGATCTCGTTTTGCATGACATTGTTCAATTCGACTTCGGCGAAGCATTCAGGGCACTCTGCCACCCCGGTTGCGGTTGGAACTGCCATCGTTTCCCTCCTTTTGCTGTTATACTCTGCTCTGTTTGAACATGCGAAGATAGGTTGCCCATCCTCGCAGGGTTATTCTTCGATTTTCGAAGCAAACGCGGTATAGCATCAAATACGCAATAGCTCGGTCAACATCCACACACCAAACCCCAGAATCACCACGCCGGCCACCTGGTTGACCCAACGCAGCGCCCCCGGCGTAAATCGGCTGCGGAAGAGCGCAACGCCGCCGCTCAACAACAGCCACCAGGCCGCCGATCCACAGAAGACACCCAGCACGAGCGCCGCCGCCGCTCCAATGTCGCCCTGCCGGCCCGCCAGCCCCATGCCGGCAAAGATGGCGATAAACGAAAAGATGGTCATCGGGTTGGTCAAGGTCAGGAACAGCGTGGACGCGTACGCGCCCACTAAGCTGGATGTCCCTCCCTTTGCAGCCTGGGTTGCGGGCCGGGTGAGAAAGGTGCGAACCCCAAGATAACAGAGAAACGCTCCACCCACCATCCCCAGCCAGATACGCTGGTCGACCAGAAATGCCGCAATCACTGTCAGCCCAAAAGCGGCCACATAACCGTAGAGCGCATCCGCGGTGGCGGCGCCTAGACCCGAGACCAGGCCCCGCAGTTGGCCACCGCTGAGGGTGCGCTGGATACAGAGCAGGCCAATCGGCCCAACCGGCGCGGCAATCGCAAAACCAAAGAGGGCGCCGCGCCACCAAAAATCATATTGCATCGCTCACCACCGCTTCAAGTAGGGTACATTTCCCTCAAAATACTCGCTAATCCTGCGGCGATACCCTCCGCTGAGACCATCGGGCAAGTTGTGCAGGTCAAAGGATTCACAGGCCCGGATCTCCCAGCGGTCGGTCGCCTGCTCCAGCACAAAATCCTCGCTCAGGAAGAGCGCGATGTGGTCGCTCTTGCCCTCGGCCACATTGGTATAGAGACCAAAGAGCGCCGGCTCTTGCGCGAGCCGGGCGCCTGTCTCTTCGACCGCCTCGCGGCGGGCTGCGTCGGCCACGGTTTCCCCCCACTTCATCCCCCCGCCGGGGAACTGCCAGCCTTCTTGATAGGTGTGGCGCACCAGCACAATCCGCCCGTTGTCGATCAGCATGATACGCACCCCAAGCGTGATCGGACGCAAGATACGCCACTTGAGCCGGTACAGTTCGTACGCCAGCCGGAGCAGCGGATTCATGGCGCGGCCGCCAGTTTACGTTTTACATAGGCCACCAAGCCTCCGGCCTGGACGATACCGAGCACGCTGGCGCTCAGGGGCGGAAACGAGAATTCGCCGGTGGCGCAGCAGATTCGGTTTTCCACCAGGTCGATGGTGATCGTTTCCCCCGGCTCAATGGCCGCCACTGCGGCGGGACAGCCAATCGCGAGCAGGCCATTGTTGAGCGCGTTGCGGTAGAAGATGCGGCTAAAGCTTGCGGCAACCACCGCCGCCACACCATTGTAGACCAGGCAAGTCGCCGCCTGCTCCCGGCTCGACCCACAGCCCCAGTTGCGCCCGGCCACGATGATATCCCCCGGGCGCACATTGGCGGCAAACGTAGGGCGTTCGGTGACGGTATACGTATATTTGCCCGGAAAGATCACATCGGTATTGATGTTATCGCCATATTTCCAGGTGCGGCCTTGAATCTGCATAACGCCCCTCGTTTACTCAACAGCAGCGGTCTTCCGTGCCAACACCATGATCATATAGGCGTCGAGCTGAATCGGATGTCGTTCCGGCCGGTCCCCGCCCCACATTTCTTCGACCACAAAACCAGCGTGGTGCAAATACATCGTCAGTTCGGTTGGCAGGTAGCTTCTGGCTCTGGCTACGACCGTACGCTCCTCGCCAGTTGGCGTTTCCCAGGTGCAGGTACAATGGCTCACCATCGTCCGTGGGTCAAAGCGGCCACTGTCGATCTCGTCTTGCGTAAGTTCCCTGATCTGCTTGAACGCGCTGGGGGCGTGAAGCAGAAAGCGGGCACCTGGCTTTAGCGCGGCGTTGACCCGGCGCAGAATCGTCATATCATGGTCGATGGGGTCCTGTCTTGGCGTCAACAGGGCAAATGCTGCCTCCAACATACAGATGGCAGCATCAAAGGGCCGGTCGGTGACAAAGTCGAGCGCATCACATTGAATCCACTCGACGGTCACCCCTGCCGTCACAGCCGCCTTTTTGGCTTCGGCTAGCATCCCCGCCGAAAAGTCAATGCCGGTAACCTGATAGCCACGCCGCACCAGTTCGACCGAGTGGCGACCCGTGCCACAGCCGACATCGAGGATCCGGCTACCCGATGGCAACTGGAGGACCTCTTCAAAGAAATCAACGTCCGCCCGCCAGTTTTGCGTGTACCACTGCTCCATATAAACCGGAGCATGGTTGTCGAAATAGAGCTGCCACTCGTTTACTTCAGCCATTGGGTGACTCCTTGCTACTCAAACGACCTCACGCGGGTCGGCAATCACGCCCATTACCGCGCTCGCCGCCACCACCGCCGGGCTGGCGAGGTAAACCTCCGCATCGGCGGTGCCCATACGCCCTTTGAAATTGCGGTTGGCACTGGAAATGGTCACCTCACGCGGTGCAGGGACTCCCATATGGTTGCCCATGCAGGGCCCACAGCCCGGCACGCCGATCACAGCGCCCGCTTCGACCAGTGCTTGGATGTAGCCCAGACGAATGGCATCGGCCAGCACTTCGCTCGACGCCGGGATCACC
>QEUW01000207.1 GCA_003577005.1 Chloroflexota bacterium
ATGAGTTGGCCGGCGCGGGTCAGATCCGCAGTCGGTTGCGCGTGATGGTTCGTTCTACTCATAGCTACAAAATCGCTCCTCGCTTGGTGGACACAGGAACCCAGCCCCGGCGGTTGTTGCGGTAACGCCACAGAATAGCGTGGAGGGGTGACAGAGTGCGACGCACTGGCCAGCGTCACCCCTGTATGACCACTCAGCTTCCGGCCAGTGCGTCGCACTCCACGATTCCCTGTGGCGCTACCGTTGTTGCATCGGTTGAAGCTTATTTAGAAACTGTATGAAAAGTGGCTGCCAGAAAGGTGCGTTACACCTGTGGCGACGGGCAACCCTGAAGTGCATCGCACTCTTCGAGTGCAACGCACCGAACCTTTTCAGGCAGTTTCTTAGAAATGCTCAGACGACACTGGGGCCCGTTTTCCAGGTTCAGACATTTCGAGCACCTTTGTACAATGTTTTAAGAGCGGCGAACGCACCTTACGAAGGTAGGCTTGATCACGAAGATCAATGACCATGACAACCCCTTCACCTTGCTCCGGAAATCTGTAACGCACGCTTCGGTAGGTTCTGAAGCCCAATCGTTCATAGAGCGGCGCCATCGATTGATCGCAATCGGCGAAACCATAGCAGATGCCATCCCTCAATGCCTGTACGTACGTGGCTGCGCACAGGCGGAACGCCAGAGTGGCGCCGCGATAGGCCGGGGTCACGATCAGTTTTGTCGTAAGCGCCGCGTTCGGGAAGCGCCGCGGATTGACCCCATAGAGCTCAAAGTGTTCTTCGAGATGGGATTGACTCGCATAATTTGTCCGAACGGTGCCGACGACTTGGTTGTCCGCAAAGGCGCCGTAAACAAATCCATTTTCATCAAGCGGCTCGCAGATGGTCTTGCGGACGTGATCGACATACTTTTGGGCGTACCGTTTCTCCACAATATAGACGTCGTAGCGAACGCGGTATATAGCTTCTCTTGTTGGAGACGATTTTGGGACCTGCATTATCTCGACCACTGGCTGAACTCCTTCCTGATTAGTGGCTAGAATGTGATTTAAAACCCCTCCATCAGCCCGGCAAGCAAGGGGGCAACAGCCTCATCCTTACTGAGTAGTACGACAAAACTAATAGTGCGCAGAAGATTGCCCGCTGCAAAAGATCATCCGTGGACTTTTACTGTCGGGTCTCTCCGGAGCACAAATTCATAGAGGGTCTTTTACTGTTTTGGAAATAGCTCAATCGCCGTTACGAAAGCTTCAAGGGGAATGTGAACAAGCTCACTATGTTTCATGCGGTCTATCCGGCTACGGGGCGCGATGAAGGACGATGATTGTCGTCTGGAGAAGAACGGAGCAGATAGGATATACAAACCGCACAGTGACATCGACAGCGCGTCGACGAGGAAGGAATACATAGACTTTTCAAACAGTTTCTTAAATAAACCTTAATTCGACTGGTTGATTGTTACTATAGCCGTAAGGCAGGGGTTTGACAATGAGGCGATTACACGATCTTTCGCCGACAGCCATCCGACAAATTTCGTAGGCGCCTAGTCTTTATGACTTATAGCAGACTGGCAAGCCTGCCTTGCTGGCGCCCTTACAACAAAAAGGCGCTTCTATCCGCCGTCACGGTGGCGAATAGAAGCGCCCTAAATGTTGGACAAAACAGGCCCAACCGGTCGCTGTCTGCAGTGGTAGGCTCTAACAGGCGCCGGTCGGTTCGAGCTTGAGGATCGCCAGGAGGAATGCTCCCCACAGGTCATACGGCGCGATGTACGGGTCATCGGCGCTTGGCCAGCCTGTCCAGCAACGGGCGTTGTAGGTCCAGACATGGCGCTCTTCGGCAATGACCACTTCCGGCATGTCGCGCAGCCAGATATCGACCGCCTGGCGGAAGAGCTCGATATACTGCGGGTCGTCAGGCGACGGCTGCATGGCCTCCATTTGTTCGAGGATGGCGTCGTACTCCGGGTTTTCGTACCGGGTGTTGGCCCAGCGGTATTTGGTCGGTTCGCCAATGGGGGCCGAGAAGCGGCTCGTAAAGTGGCTAAAGGTTGGGTACGGTTCCTGCGATGCGCCGCAATGGGGGTCGATCCAGATCAGCTCCGAACCGTTTTGGATACCTGTCACCGTCTGGCCGGTTTCGTCGTGGCGGGCGATGGCGTCAAAGCCAGCCTCGACCAGTTGCTGGGCGACCGTCGGTCCAAGCGGTCGCGTGCCGCCGCGTGTGGTGATGGTGAGGACGATGCGCTGGCCATCGGCGTCGATCCAATACCCTTCGCTGTCTTTGGTGTACCCTGCACCGGTCATCAATTCGTTGACCTTGTTGAGGTCCGGGTTATCCGGCTGATATTTGTCGATGATATCCTGCACCTGGTCTTGGTAGCGCAGCACGCCCCCAAAGCTGGAGAGTGGCAGCACCATCGGTTCGGTGCTGTTCTCATAGGCCAGCGTCACGAGCTTCTGGCGGTCCAGCGCATGGTTGATTGCCCAACGGACATCGCGGTTGTCAAAGGGTGGAATGGCGTTGTTGAGCCCCAGGATATAGGTGCAGGCGTCAGCCGTACCCCAGGTGGGACCTTCCTTGTTCCACGAGACCAGGTCGGGGTTGCGTTCGCGCGCCGCCTCGAAGTCGCCCTTTTGGAGCGCGCCGCCAAAATCCACCTCACTCTGGGCAAAGAGGCGGGCGATGCCGGCGGCGTCGCCACCGGCGATGCGGATCAGCCGCTCGACCTGCGGCAGTTCGGCAAAGCCAGTCTTGGCCGCCCACCAATCGTCGCGGCGGTCGAAGACGTGTTGCTGCTCGGTAGCCCGCACCAGGCGGAAAGGCCCAGTGCCCACCGGCCAGTTCTGCGCCAGGTCGTAATTGTTGAAGGTTTCCGGGTCCTTGTCCTCCCAGATGTGCTTGGGGAGGATCGCCAGGTTGATCTCCGAGTTCTCGGCCAGGAACTGGAAGACCCAGCGCGGGTTGGGCTTGTTGAGGAGAATCCTGACCGTCAACTCATCGACCACCTCCACATCCTTCAGCCACTCTTGCATCTGCGATGAGAAGACCAGGGTGGGGTTGTCGCGCACAGTCTCAAGCGTGTACTCGATGTCGGTGGCCGTAAACGGTGTACCGTCACTCCACTCCACGCCCTCACGCAAGCTCACTGTGATCTCGGTAAAGTCGTCGTTGTATTCGTACCCCGTGGCCAACCAGGGCATGATCTCGCCGTCGTTATGGTTGTAGTAGAAGAGAAACTCGTAGATCGTCTTGTTGAGTGTATCGCGCACACGGCCCAGACCACCCAACGCGTAGGGGTTCATCTGCTCGAAGTCCGCAATCGTGGTTTGACCCCGCACCAGGATCAACGTCCGATCGCGCGGGATAGCGCGCGCCGCCGACTCGGCTGCCGACAGGCTGGCGCCGGATGCTGCCTCGCCCCCACCCGCCGCCCCATCCGGCGCGGCGGGTGCAGCCGGGGTGCAGGCCAGCACCATTGTCAGCACCAATGCACAGACTACACCGGTTGCCACTCTTTTGTACCACTTGATCCAGTTCATGCCATTCCTCCTTGAACGTGATGAGTCTGTAATATGAAAACAAGGTGCATCGCACCCTTCGGGTGCAACGCACCATTCTAACTCCGTCGCAAACGTGGGTTCGAGATCTGGTCCAGCCCCATGGAGAGCAGAAAGAGCCCCACGAAGATCAATACCAGCACCACAATCGGCGGCAGATACCACCACCATAGCCCGCGGAAAACCGCATCGTAGAACTGTGACCAGAAGATCAACATGCCCAACGACGGCAGATGTGACGGCCCCAAGCCCAGCACCTCCAGACCGATGGCGGCCAGAATAGCCGAAGAGACCGACAAGACAAGCGTCGCCGCAATGTAGGGGATCAAATTGGGCAGAATATCGCCAAAGATGATCTCGATATCGTTTTGCCCAGACAGCTTTGCCATCTGGATATACTGCCGCTCGCGCAGCGTCAGCACCTGGGCGCGGATCGCCCGCGTCGGCGCCATCCACGCCAGCGAAGCAACGATGAGCGCCATCGCCTCGATGCTCAAGACGCGCAGCGACGACGCCACGACGATCAAGATTGCCAGCGCCGGGATAGTCAAAAAGACATCGGTGGCTACGCGGATCACCGCATCTACGACGCCCCCCATGTACCCGGCCAGCAAACCCAACACCACACCGACGCTGAGCCCAACCAACCCCGCAATCAGCCCAATCTTCAACGTCTGCGGGATACCCAGGATGAGCGTGGCAAAGACATCGCGGCCCTGTACTTCGGTGCCAAGCAGATGCTCGCGCGAAGGTCGCTGATTGGGCTCCACCGACCCTACATTGGCCAGCGTTGTATCGACAAAAAATGGCCCGATCACCCCGAGCAGTGTCACCAGCAACAGGATCGCCACCCCCAACGTCAACGGCAGATTGATCCGCAACCGTCTGCGCCTAGGCGAATCGGTCACGGGCGCAGCCATTGCCGTCTGTACGCTCATCTCGGTCTCCCATACGAAACACGCGGGTCAAGCAAAGGATAGACAAAATCCATGATCACCAGCGTGATAGCAATCGACAAGATCAGCAAAAGCAGGATACCCTGCGTCACAAAATAGTCTTTCCCGATGATCGACTCGTAGAGCGTAAAACCGACACCAGGGTAGCGGAAGATCACCTCGACCAGCACCGCGCCGGAGATCACATGCCCTAGCGCCATCGCCAGGTGAGTCGCCTGGGGCAAAAAGGCGTTGCGCATCCCGTACCGAAAGAAGATGCGCCACTTGCTCAATCCCTTTGCCTCGGCCAGCGTCATGTAGTCTTCCCCCAGGGTCGTTACCATCATCCCGCGCATGCCGAGCGCCCAGAAGGCTACACTGGCCAGCACGATCGAGAGCGCCGGTAGCGTCGCATGGCGCAAAATATCCATGATGGACGTTAGATTGAAAGCCGGCTCGACAAAGATGCTGTGCCCCCCACCGGTCGGGAAGATCTCCCATGTCAAGGCAAAGAGAAAGAGCAAGAGCAGCCCCATCAAATAGTAGGGGATCGAGGAAAAGACGATAAAGAGCGGGATGATGGCCCGCGCCGCCGCCGCCGGTGTGGCTGGCCAGGCCAGCAGCGCACCTGCCAGCGTCCCCACCGCAAAGGCGAGCACCGTGGCGGCGCCCAACATGCCCAGCGTCCAGGGGATAGCGCGGCGCACCAGGTCCCACGTGCGCGCCGGGTATTTGGCGATGGAATAGCCCAGGTCGCCGCGGAAGAGATCGCCCCAGTAGCTGAGATACTGCTGCCAGATCGGCTTGTCATAGCCAAACTTCTGTTTGTATGCCTCCACCAACTCGGTAAAGTCGCCGCCAATGGCTGTGCCCTGGCTGGCCATGGCCTCCAGCCGCTGTGTCACCGGGTCGCCAGGGGCCAGGCGCGGCACCAGAAAATTGACCGTGACCGCCACCACCACCACCAGTACCAGCGTACCAAGTCGCGATGCAATATAGCTCCAACGCATGGGTCGTTCTCCTAGACAACGTCAGCCATCGTCCCGCCCAGCGTGCGGATCTCGGCCTCCGCCATCACCGGGCGCTCCTGGTGTAGAAAACAGGCGACGCCCTGGCGCTCGTGGACGCGATAGATCGGCACAGCCCGCTCGGTACAGACGGGTAGGCGAGAGGGACAGCGGCTGGCAAATTTGCAGCCTCGCTCGCCCGCTTCAGTCAGATCATCGGCGGCAACCGGCAGCCCATCTTCACCCCAGCGCCGCTCCGGGTCGGCCAGCGGGATTGACTCGACCAGCAACCGGGTGTAGGGGTGTTGCGGTTGGCGGATCACCCGCTCCACATCGCCCAGCTCGGTCACCGCACCCTGGTAGAGCACCAGGATACGGTCGCCCACCTGGTAAGCAGTGGTCAGGTCGTGCGTAATATAGACCAGGGCGATCCCTAACTCCTTGCTCAACTTGAGCAGGCTCTCTAAGATCGTAGCGCGCAACGAAGCATCCACCATCGAGACCGGCTCGTCGGCAATGATCACGCGCGGTTTGAGCAAGAGCGCTCGCGCCACAATGATCCGTTGGCGCTGTCCACCGCTCAACTGGTGCGGAAAACGACCGAGCGTCTCCTCCGGTCGCAGCCCCACATTCTCCAGTGCTTCCTCGATCAGCTTGCGCCCGGCGCGCTCCGAATCGGCCAGACCAAACTTGCGCACGGGCATGGTCAACACCCGATCCACCTTGTGGAAGGGATTGTAGACCTCGAACGGGTCTTGAAAGATCGCCTGCACCTCGCGGCGGAAGGTCTTGCGTTCAGCGCGCGACATCTTCGTCAGGTCTTTGCCGCGATAGAGAATCTGGCCCGACGTGGGTTCGATGATGCCCAGCAACAAACGGGCCAGGGTCGTCTTGCCGCTGCCGCTCTCGCCGGCGATGACTGTCACCGACGGGCGCTCATCGTCAATGGTCAAGGAAATACGCTCCAGGGCAACCTTGCTGGCCGGGCTAAACAACCCACCACCAAACGCCTTGGTTACGTTGCGTGTTTCGAGCAGTGGAGCCATTTACTATTTCAATCGAGTGATATTCAGGTGATAGACGATGGACGATAGACGATGGATAGTAGTCGATGGTGGACTATCGTCTACCGTCCATCGTCTATCGTCAGTACAAATGGCACGCCACCCACCGCTGTGGGCGAACTTCGGTCAGGAGCGGCGCATCAACGGAGCAGTGCGCCAGCGCGCTGGGGCAGCGTGGGTGAAAGTGACAGCCCGGTGGAGGACGGCGCAAGGAGGGTGCGATCCCCGGAATTCCCTTGAAGACCCCTTTGGTCTCCACCGACGGCAGGCTGGAAATGAGCATCTGCGTGTAGGGATGGAGCGGTTCACGAAAGAGCTCGCGCACCGGGCCGATCTCTACCAGGCGACCGGCATACATCACGCCGATGGTGTCGACAAACTGGGCCATCAACCCCATGTCGTGGCCGACGAGGATCACCGCCGAGCCTAAGTCGCGTTGCACCCGCGCCAGCGTCTCCATGACTTGCCGCTGGGTCACCACATCGAGCGCGCTGGTCGGCTCGTCGGCAATGATCACCTGGGGCCGCAGCGCAATGGCCATGGCGATACAGACGCGCTGCTTCATCCCACCGCTGAGTTCATGGGGATGGCGGTCGATCACCGCGCGGCGCAGCCCGACCATCTCCAGCAGGTCATAGGCGCGCTGCTCCAGCGCCGACCGGGCGATGCTCTTGTCATGTTCCTGCATGACATCGCAAAGTTGCTCGCGGATGCGCAAGACGGGGTTGAGCGAATTCATCGCCCCCTGTGGGACCAGCGATATCTGGGAGAAGCGCCGCCGGTCCATCTCCTTGACCGGCAACTGGAGCAGATCCACGCCCGCCAGATTCACGCTTCCACTTTCGATGCACGCGGGTGGTTTGACCAGCCGCAAAATGCCAAATGCCGCCGTCGATTTGCCGCTGCCTGACTCACCCACCAGGCCAAAACGCTCCCCCTCGCGCAGCGAAAAGCTGACGCCGTCCACGGCTTTCACCGGGCCGCTATCCGTGTGGTAGTAGACACGCAGGTCCTTGACGGCGAGGATCTCTGCTGACACACACTCCTCCAGTGCTGATTGGCCTGCTATTTACCTGAGAATGGCTGATGGGCTGCATTATACCGGGCCTACTGATGGTCGTCAAACGCCGGCTGAACAAGCATTCCATCAGGCATTCCGGGAAAGGGCCAGAGAGGCTCTGGCCCTTTCCCGGAATGCAGGTGCTCTGGTCGCCCCCAATTTGGGACATGGCCCACCCTCCATACCTGGGTTGACAGTGTGCAGGTGCAAACGTATAATTCATTTCCGCTGCTCCCTGAATTCGATTCGACAACCGCATTCCTGTGCGGGTCCTGGCCGATCATCAACCGAACCACACCAAGAGGAGGAATCTTCATGTCAATTCCGACGCAGACCGTCAAGTTCAGCCGGCGCGCCCTGCTGCGCCTCTCGGCCATAAGCGCCGCCGGTGCGTTTTTGGCCGCCTGTGCGCCGGCCGCGCAGGCGCCTGCCACCGGCAGCCAGGGAGACGAAGCCGGGTCCGCGCCTGCCGGCGAAAAGGTCACCATCATCGCTACTACACAGATGAACCTGGAACAGTGGGCGCCGGCCAACGAGCGAGTGGCCGAGCAACTCCCCAATATCGACCTGCGCATCACCCAGACCTCGATGCCCGGTGGCTGGTCCGGCTATTCGGACAACATTGTCACACAGATTGCCGGTGGCGAACAGCTCGATGTGATCATGATCGCCATTGAAGGGCTGCGGCTGCTTACCGAACGCAACATCCTCGTGCCGCTGGATGACCTGATCGCCGCCGACCCTGCCGAGCAAGAGGTGATCATGAACGATGTCCACAAGACGTTGCGCGAGATGCTCCAGGTGGACGGCAAGCAGATGGAATATCCCTTCTCGTGGAACAATATGGTGATGTATTACAACACCGCTATCTTCGAGGAGAAGGGCGTCACTCCGCCCGGACCAGATTGGACGTGGGGCGACTTCCTGGAAACCGCATTGCAGATCGCCGACGTAACAGGTGGGGCGGATGACCTCTATGCCTATTCGTTCTGGGGCGGGGGCATGTTTGGCATGCACGCCTGGCTCTTTAACAACGACACGTCGTTTCTGACCGAAGATTGGAATGACTCGAACCTGATGGACCCCAAGGTGGCCGAAACCCTGCAATTTATGGCTGACCTCATTTTGGAGCATCGCGTCTCGCCCAACCCGCAAGGCTGGGATGAATGGGCGCAGTTCCACGGCGGCCACCTGGCAATGCGCACCTGCGGGCGCTGGTGTATCGCCGGCTCGCTCAACGAGAACTTTACCACCTACGACCTGCAATACCAGCCCCACCAGGCCGGCCCGGCCAAGACTGTCGCCGGCACCGACGGCTGGGGCATCTCCTCTTCGACCAGCGATTCGGATGCGGCATGGGAGGTGGTCAAGTTCCTGTCGAGCACCGAGTCCGCCATCGACATGGTGCGTTTTGGCGGCAACATTCCAGCCCTGCGCTCGGTGGCGGAGATGGAGATCTTTGCCGAGAATGGGCCGCCCAATACCAAGATCTTCTACGAATCGCTCGACTTTGCCAAGACGGTGCCGTCGCCGACCAATTTCAACATCGTCGAGCCGCTCATCAACAAGCACCTCGACACCATCTGGAGCGGTGAGGTGAGCGTCGAAGCCGCGCTCGGCGCTGCTCACGACGAACTGTCGGCTGAGATGGCGAAGTTGCAGTAGGAAGAAGGGATTAAGGATTCGGGAGTAGGCCATCGGCTACTCCCGAATCCTTAATCCCTAATCCCAGGAGATCGCTGTGCAGACAACTACCCCTATCCGGCCTGCTGCTGCGCAACCTGCTGTCGCTGTGCGTCGCTTTTCCAGGACGCGTGTGCAGGAGCAGATCGCCGGGTATGCCTTTATCACACCCGCGTTGCTTTCGCTAATTATCTTTCTCCTCGTGCCCATTCTCGCCTCGCTGGTGCTGGTCTTTATGAAGTACGATGTGCTGACCGCACCGGAATGGCAAGGCGCCGCCAACGTCCAACAAATCTTTGGCGATAAGCGGCTGGGGACCATTTACTGGAATACGCTGCGTTTTGTCGTCTTTGCCACCTTCTTCAACAATGTATTGGGCTTGATGTTGGCGATGGGCGTCAACCGGGCCATGCATGGGGCGATTCGCTATCTGTTGCGGACTGCGCTCTTCTTTCCGGTGTTGACCACCACGGCTTCGCTGGCGCTGGTCTGGAACTTTTTGCTCACGCAGGACCGCGGTGTGGTCAACTTTCTGTTGCAGCAGATTGGGTTGGGGCCGGTGCAGTGGCTGAGCAACTCCAGATGGGCCATGGTGTCGGTGATCATGTTTGATGTCTGGCGCGCCTGTGGCTTCCTCATGGTGCTCTACCTGGCGGGCTTGCAGGCTATCCCCGAAACACTTTATGAGGCCGCCAAGATCGATGGCGCCAACGACTGGCAGTTGATGCGCCATATCACCCTGCCGCTCATCACGCCCACAGCCTTTTTTGCCGTCGTCATCTCGGTCATCGGCGCGGCGCAGGTCTTTGACAACGTCTGGGTGCTGACCGAGGGCGGCCCCGCCGACGCCACACGGCTCATCGTGCTCTACATCTACGAACTGGGCTTCAAACGCTTTGAAATGGGCTACGCCGCCACCGTCTCGCTGACCCTCTTTCTCATCCTGATCGCCCTGACGTTGATCCAGTTCCGCATGTCGCGGCGTTGGGTGCATTATGAATAGCAGATAGGTTGGCGCGGCTCATTCACAATTCTCAGTTCACATTTCACAATTCTGAAGCTCCTATGACGGCAATCCCTGTAACGACCCCAACCGCTTCGCCCCGGCGCGCCCGCCACCGGCGCTCGCCCTGGTGGTATCTTGGCGAACTGTTGATCTGGGCATTTCTGATCGTCATGGCGATCATCGAGTTTGCCCCCATCAGTTGGATCTTTGCCACCTCGCTGCGCAACCCGGCGGACTCGTTCAAGCTGCCGCCCGATTTCTGGCCCACTGCCTTTCACTGGGAGAATTACCTGGCGGTGATCCAGTCACCCCGCATCCAGTTTTTGCGCTTTTTCTGGAACAGCCTGAAGATCGCCCTGCTGGTAACGGCGGCGCAACTGCTCACCTGCTCCATGGCTGCCTTTGCCTTTGCGCGGTTGCGTTTTCCGGGCCGGGATCTGCTCTTTTTCGGCTTTCTTTCGTCGATGATGGTGCCGGCTACGGTGACGCTGATCCCCACCTTTATCCTAATCCGCCAGCTTGGCTTGATGGATTCGCACTGGGCGCTCATTTTACCGGCGACGACGAGCGCCTTTGGCGTCTTTCTGCTGCGCCAGCAGTTTATGAGCCTCCCCGGCGAACTGGTCGATGCGGCCAAGATCGACGGGGCCAGCTTTTTGCGCATCTATTGGCAGGTGCTCTTGCCGCTGGTGGGGCCGGGACTTTCGGCGCTGGGTGTGCTCACGTTTCTGGGGTCGTGGAACAACTTTATCGGGCCGTTGCTCTTTCTGCGCAGTTGGGAGAACTACACCTTCCCGATCGCCATCGTCAACCTCCAGGGCTATATGGGGACGGGCAACCGCGCCCACGTGCTTGCCGGCGTCATGATCTCGATCTTCCCGACGCTGCTCTTCTTTTTGCTGGCGCAACGATTTGTGATCCGCGGCATCGCGCTGACGGGGCTGAAGGGGTGAGGCTGCGAAGTTGGCACGTGGCGCGCCTAATGGGCACCCGCCTCAGGGCGCGAACTCCACGGGCTATGATTTTTGCCATAAAAAGTTAAACCACAAGAAATCAGGTCGCCGATGAATGTAGCATTTTTCCCCAATCGTCTGCCATTGGCAGCATCCTCCCTGATCCCCTTGCCGCTGGGCGCGATACGACCGGCCGGCTGGCTGTTGCGCCAGTTGCACATCCAGGCCACAGGCATGAGCGGACATCTCGACGAGTTCTGGCCCGATGTGGGGCCTAACAGCGCCTGGCTCGGCGGCACTGGCGAGGATTGGGAGCGCGGCCCCTATTTTTGCGATGGATTAGTTCCGCTCGCCTATCTGTTGCAAGACGAGCGGTTGGTCGCCAAAGCCGAACGCTGGATGCACGCCATGCTCGCCAGCCGGCAACCGGTTGGCTTCTTTGGCCCAGTCACCAACCGCGACCCCTGGCCACGCATGGTGGCGCTCAAGGCACTGGCGCAGTACCATGAGGCGACCGGCGACGAGCGGGTGCTCGACCTGATGGAGGGCTATTTTCGCTACCAGTTGAGCCAGCCCGTCGATCTGCCGCACAGCGAGTGGCGCGGGGTGCGCTACGCCGACAATGTCCTCTCGATCTACTGGCTCTACAACCGCACCGGCGAAGCGCAGCTGCTCGACCTGGCGCAGCGCCAACTGGCCGCCGGTTTTGACTGGAGCGACTATTTCATCCGCTTCCCGTGGCGCGAGAAGATCGCTAATCCCTTCAAGTTTCGCCATGAGCACCACGTGGTCAACGTGGCTATGGCGCTCAAGAACCCGTCTATCCACTATTTGCTGACACGCGACACGCACCATCGCCGGGCAGCCTACACGGCATTTCATCACCTGGACGCCTATCACGGCCAGGCGACCGGCATCTTTACTGGCGACGAACACCTGGCCGGCCTGTCGCCTACGCAGGGGACAGAACTGTGCGCCGTGGTCGAAGCGATGTTTTCGCTCGAACAGTTGGCCACCGTCTTTGGCGACCCTGCCTTTGGCGACCGGCTCGAACAGATCGCCTACAATGCGCTGCCCGCCACCTTTACGCCCGATATGTGGGCGCACCAGTACGACCAGCAAGTCAATCAGGTGCTCTGCACGGTAGCCCGCCGCGACTGGACCAACAACAGCGAAACATCAAACCTCTTTGGCCTGGAGCCACACTTTGGCTGTTGTACGGCCAATTTTCACCAGGGCTGGCCCAAGCTGGTCAGCCACTTGTGGATGGCGACGCCCGACCACGGGCTTGCCGCAGTCGCCTATGGCCCTTGCACCGTGCAGGCGCAGGTTGGGGCGGAAAACGTGCCAGTGACGTTGGACGTTGAGACCGATTATCCCTTTGACGGGACGATCCGGTTGCGTCTGCACGCCGCCCAGCCAGTCGAGTTCCCACTGTGGCTGCGGGTGCCAGGCTGGGCCGAGACGGGAATGGAAGTGCAGATCAACGACGAGCCACCGGGACCCTTCCGCGCCGCCGGGTGGCATCAACTTACCCGGCAGTGGCAGCCGGGCGACCAGTTGACCTTGACCCTCCCCATGCCGGTGCGCTGTGTAACACGCAACCGCAACGCGGTCGCCCTGTCGCGCGGGCCGGTGCTGCTGGCGCTACAGATTGACGAACAGTTCGAACAGGTGGCCGGCGAGTTGCCCCACGCTGATTGGGCGGTACATCCACAGTCGCACTGGAACTACGGTCTGCTCCTCGACCGCAAAGCGCCGATGAATTCGCTCACCATAGCCAACCAGCCCATGAGTGAGACACCTTTCGACCCGGCGCAGACGCCGCTGGTGGTGAAGGTCCAGGGCCGGCGGCTGCCCGAATGGACGCTAATTGATGATTCCGCCGGAATCGTGCCCCCCAGTCCCGTTGCGTCGCAAGAGCCATTGGAAGAGCTGACGCTGATCCC
>QEUW01000804.1 GCA_003577005.1 Chloroflexota bacterium
TACAACCTCCTCCGACCGGTACGCGGCGCACGAGTCACCGTGTGAGCCCCCTCTACGTGTCGGAGAGGGGGCGGCGACCGAAGGGAGCGGGGGTGAGGTCTCCCCCCGCCGTCCGCTAGCATAGACATCAACCCCATGCCCGGAGCGCCCGCCCATGACCACCATCCCCGACCGCGTGACTGAACCCGCCCCAGCCGTGGGCGCCGCCGCCGCGATTGACTGGCCCAACGCTCGTGCCTTCATCGAGGCCCAGTTTCCGGTGTCCAGGCTCTCGAAGGAGAGCTACAAGGAGCGCAAGGCGGGCGCGGGGCAGACACTGACCGGCCTGGGCAAGTGGTGGGGGCGCAAGCCGCTGGTGCTGGTACGGGCGGCGATCCTCGGTCTGCTGCTGCCGGCCACCGACGACCCGAAGGCCGACCGCGACACCATTCTGGCGCTGCTGACAATGGACAACGAGGGGCTGCTGCGCCGGCGCACGAAGGCCATCCCGCCCGCCGCGGTCCACGCCCACGCAACCGCGCGAGAGCGGGCGGAGTGGTTTGACATGGTGGAAGGCAAGCCGAAATGGAAGAAGCTGCCGGCGGAGGAGCGGCGGCGGGCGCAGGAACTGGCCTTTCGGCGGATGGGCTACGACGAGAAGCTGACCTATTGCCAGCGGCCGGAGGAGATCGACGGCCCCTCACTGGAGGCGTGGCGGCGGATCAACCGTCACCTCGGCACCAGCGCCGCAGCGCTGCCAGAACTGGTGCGGGAACTGGGCGAGCGCCGTTTCGGCCACACACCGCGCGTGGGTGATGCCTTCTGTGGCGGCGGCTCCATTCCCTTCGAAGCGGCCCGAATCGGCTGCGACGCCTACGCCTCCGACCTCAGCCCGGTGGCGGCACTGCTCACCTGGGCGGCGCTTAACATTGTTGGCGGCGGGCCAGAGGTGGTGGAGCGCGTGCAGGCTGCCCAGCGCCGGGTGTACGAGGCCGTCAAGCAGCAGATTGATGAGTGGGGTATCGAGCGCAATGAAGATGGCTGGATCGCTGACGCCTACTTGTACTGTAACGAGGTGGTTGACCCGGTGAGCGGTTGGCGAGTGCCGCTTGCACCAACTTGGATGGTCGGCAACCGTCTACGGGCCATGGTCGAATTGATCCCCAACGTAGAGACTCGCTCATTTGAATTCGTTGTGCACGAAAATGCGTCCGACGAACAGCTTGCATCGGCTAGAGAGAATGGGACTTGGAAAGGTGGAATAAGCAGCCCGGTCAGAACCGATGGCACATGGTTGGCTTCGTCTGAACGCCAGACGAGCTCGCTTGACCTCGTTCGTGGCTCCCAAGGCCTCCGCCTTTGGGACCGATTGGACATTGCGAGCAGGCCCGATGATGTGCTCCAGGAACGCCTCTATTGTATTCGATGGGTGAACCCAACCACTGGTGAGCGTCATTATGCGGCACCCACATCAACTGACATGGTGAGAGAGCAAGATGCTGTTAGGCGACTCCAAGACAAACTCCCAGAATGGATGAGGGCGGGATACATTCCCAATCAGCGCATTAAGCCTGGCGATAAGACAGATGAGCTAATTCGTACTCGGGGCTGGACCTATTGGTATCATCTGTTCAATCCTCGCCAGTTGTTGATAGCTGGTCTTTTCGCCGAAGCATCGATGCGAGAAGCCGCTTCTTCTGAAGAAGCGGTAGGGCTGCTACTCTCTCTCGGTCGTCTGGTCCAATGGAACAGCAAGCTTTGCTCGTGGAATTGGGCCGCTGCTGGTGGAGCTGCCGAAA
>QEUW01000208.1 GCA_003577005.1 Chloroflexota bacterium
CGGGTGGGCGTCCACGATAATTTCTTCGAATCGGGGGGCGACTCGCTGCTGGCCACCCAGGTGATTGCCAAAGCACGGGAAGGGGGTCTCAACCTGACGCTGCAACAACTCTTCCAACACCAGACCATCTTCGAACTGGCGCGTGTGGCCGGCCAACAGGCCGCGGTTGCGCCACCCCCGCGCATCGAAGCCTTCGACCTGATCGGCGTCGCAGACCGCCAAAAGCTGCCGGCTGATGTGGAAGACGCCTATCCCATGACGGCGCTGCAAGCCGGCATGGTCTTCCACAGCGAGCAGACGCCCGGCAGCACCGTCTATCACGATGTCTTCAGCTATCACCTGCGCGCTCCGTTTGATCTGGATGCGTTGCGCACGGCGATCCAGCAGCTTGCCGCTGACCACGAGGTGTTGCGCACAAGCTTTGCGCTCAGTGGCTTCAGCCAACCGCTGCAACTGGTCCACCGCAGCGTGGTGATCCCTGTGCCCGCCGAGGACTTGCGCCATCTGCCGCCTGCCGCCCAAGAGGCAGCCGTCGCGGCCTGGGTCGATGCCGAATCCCGGCGCCCGTTCCGGTTGGATTGCCCACCCTTTGTGCGCTTTTGCGTCCAGCGCCGCAGCGACGACACATTCAATCTCTCGGTTGCCTTCCACCATGCAATTTTGGACGGCTGGAGCTTGGCGTCGCTGCTTACGGAGCTCTACCAGCGCTATTTCGTGCTGTTGGGCCAGGCAGCGCCGCCGTTGGACCCGCCGCCGGCGCTCAAGTTCCGCGACTACGTGGCGTTGGAACGCGAGAGCGCATTGCCGGCGTTCGCGGTTGCCCCGCTGGCCGGCGGCCCATCGTTCGCCCCAGCCGCGCCGCGGCCAGAGCCTGCCCATCCCCGTGCCCGCCGATCTCTCCGACCGCCTCCACAAACTGGCGCAAGAAGCCGGCGTCCCCCTCAAGAGCGTCCTGCTCGCCGCCCATCTGCGCGTCCTGCGCACGCTCTACAACGAACCCGACGTGCTCACCGGGCTGGCGGCGCAAGGCAGACCGGAGGCCATCGACAGCGAGCGTGTCAAGGGGCTGTTCCTCAACACGCTGCCCTTCCGTTTGCAGCTACACGGGGGAACCTGGCTGGAGCTGATCCGTGCGACCTTCCGCGCCGAGCAGGAGGTGCTGCCCTACCAGCGCTACCCACTCGCCGAAGTGCAACGGGCGCTGGGCGGCCAGCCATTGCTCGAAACGCTCTTTTTCACCGTCCACTTTCACGTCTTTGAACGTTTGCAGGAATTGCCCGGCTTTGCGGTGCTGGGCGAGACCTTTGCGCAGCAGACAAATTTCACGCTGGTCACAGGCTTTATGCAAGACCCGCTCTCCTTGCAGTTGACGCTGCTGGGGCTTGACTACGACAGCAGCCAACTCTGCGAGGCGCAGGTGCGAGCCATCGGGGCTTACTACTTGCAAACGCTGGCGGCCATGGTCGCCAATCCTGCGGGCCGGTATGAGTCGCACTCGCTGCTGCCCGCCGCCGAACGCCAGCGGATGTTGGTCGATTGGAACCGCACGCACACCGCCTATCCCCACGGGCAGACGATCCACCACCTCTTTGAAGAACAGGCCGCGCATACGCCCGATGCGGTGGCCGTGGTCTTTGGCGAGGAGCGTCTGACCTATCGAGAACTGAATGCGCGGGCCAACCAACTGGCGCACCATCTCATGGCGCACGGTGTCGGGGGCGCGCTGGGCGCGGAGACGCTGGTCGGGCTGTGTGTTGAGCGGTCGGCGGAGATGATCGTCGGGCTGCTGGGGATCCTCAAGGCCGGCGGCGCCTATCTGCCCCTCGACCCCACCTACCCGCACGAGCGGCTGGCCTTTATGCTGGGGGATGCCGAGGCCAAGCTGCTGCTGACCCAGGCGCATCTGGCGCCCCAAGTGTCGGCCGCCGCGGCGGAGGTCATCCGGCTGGATGCCGATTGGGCAACCATCGCCCGGCAGCCCAGCACCAACCCAACTGTAGAGACGACGCCCGGCAGCCTGGCTTACGTGATGTACACCTCCGGCTCGACCGGCCAGCCCAAGGGTGTATGCGTTGTCCACCGCGGCGTCGTACGGTTGGTCAAAGGAACCGACTATGTTAGCCTGAGCCCGGCGGAGACGCTGCTCCAATTGGCGCCCATCACTTTCGACGCCTCGACTTTTGAAATTTGGGGCGCGTTGCTCAACGGGGCCTCGCTGGTGGTTATGCCCCCTGGCGCGCCGGCGCTGCATGAGATCGGTGCGACCGTGCGACGGCATGGCGTTACCACCCTCTGGCTGACGGCGGGTCTCTTCCACCTGATGGTGGACGAGCGGCTCGACGATCTGGTTGGCGTGCGGCAACTGCTGGCCGGCGGCGATGTGCTCTCACCGGCCCATGTGCGCAAAGCGCGGCGCGCGCTGCCCGGCTGCCGGTTGATCAACGGCTACGGGCCGACCGAGAATACCACGTTCACCACCTGTTACACAGTCACAGACCCCGACCAGTTCGACATCTCGGTTCCCATTGGTCGGCCCATCGCCAACACCGAGGTCTACGTGCTTGACCCCAATCTCCAGCCGGTTCCTGTGGCCGTACCCGGCGAGTTGTATGTGGGCGGCGCCGGCCTGGCGCGCGGCTATCTGAACCGGCCCGACCTGACCGCCGAGCGCTTCATCCCCAACCCCTTTGGCGAGGGGCGGCTCTACAAAACGGGTGATCTAGCGCGCTACCTGCCCACGCCCGACGGCGCCCCCAACCTTGAGTTCCTGGGCCGGCTTGATGACCAGGTGAAGATACGCGGTTTTCGTGTCGAACTGGGCGAAGTCGAGGCAGCCCTGGCTCAACACCCGGCGGTGGCGCAGACAGCCGTGACCCTGCGCGAGGCCCGGCCCGGTCACAAACAGTTGGTCGCCTATGTGGTCGCCCGCCCCGGTCAGATGCCCACGGCCGATGCGTTGCGCGTCTTCTTGGGTCAGAAGCTCCCAGCGTACATGGTTCCAGCCGACGTTGTCTGCTTGGACAGCCTGTCGCTTACGGCGAACGGCAAGGTCGACCGTCGCAGCCTGCCGGCGCCGGCAGGCGCGCCACTAGAGCGCACCCACACCGTGATCCAGCCCCGCAACCGGGTCGAGCAGACGCTGGCCGCGATCTGGGCCGACGTCTTGGGTCTGCCGCGAGTGGGCGTCAAGGATGACTTCTTTGACCTGGGTGGCGATTCCCTGCTGGCGCTGCGTCTGCGGGCGCAGACCGAGCGGCACTTTCAGCGCGAGTTGCCCTTTGCCACCCTCTACCAATACCCCACGGTGGAACAGTTGGCGCTCGCGTTGTATCGGGAAGGCAGTCAGCAGTAGGTCACGCTACCAGCGTGACAATCGTGCGTATGAGGAACGACGTCACCCTGGTAGGGCGACCTACGAGATGGCTACTGAAACAATTCCTGAAACCCTTTTCACACCCGCAACAATCACCATGACCAACGTAACCTACCCTGATCCCTGGCTCAAATGCCCACGTCCCTCGCCGCACGCGCGTCTGCGGCTTTTTTGCTTTCCCTATGCCGGCGGGGGCGCGTCGGTCTTTCGCTCCTGGCCCCAGCTTATGCCGCCCGAGGTGGAGGTCCGCATCCTGCAACTGCCCGGCCGCGAAAGCCGCATGGGCGAGGAGCCTTTCCGCTGCTTCACTCCCATGATCCAGGCTGTGTCCCAGACGCTTTCACAGTTCAACGATCTGCCCTTTGCGTTTTATGGGCACAGCATGGGCGCGCTGATTGCCTTTGAAGCGGCCCGGCTGTTGCGCACCTGGCGCGGCGTCGAGCCGCTGCACCTGTTTGTCTCCGGCTGCCCAGCCCCCCAGTCGATCCCAGTCGACCGGGGCCGTTGCGCCCAGTCTGATGCGCAATTTGTCGAGGAACTGCGCCAGCTCAACGGCACCCCGGCGGCGCTACTGGAAAACCACGAGCTGATGCAGCTCTTTCTGCCCCTCCTGCGCGCCGACTTTGCGCTATGCGGCTCGTATCGCCATGTCGAGGGTCTGCCCTTGTCCTGCCCGATTACGGCCTTTGGCGGGCGCCGAGACCCACAGGTCAGCGCGGCGCAGTTGACCGAGTGGCGTCACCAGACAAATGGCTTCTTTCGACAAGCCATGTTTGCCGGAGATCACTTCTTTCTACATGAAGCTTTCGAACCGCTAATCCAAACCATCTTTAAGCTGCTCAGTGAACCGAGCCAACCTAGGAGCCTACCATTTACCCAGCCAGCGCCCGTTCTGCCACGCTTCTTTGCTCACCGACTCGGTGTGCCAGCTTAACTGAAGCCGCCGCAGATTTACCGTTGGCGCGGTGACGCCCGAGAAGCAGATAGAAAGGTTTCACTCAATCATGGATAGCAGGCAAAGCGAAGAGATCACGATTCGAGCCTCAAGACAACCACGGTCCAACCAACAAGTTCAACTGGCCAGCCAGGGTGCGCCGGGTCTGGTGCATCGCGCGTGCTGTCTGTTAGCCCCGCTCTGGTGGCGGATCATCCTTTCGGTTGCCGGTCTGGCTTTGTTGCTGGCGTTGAACCACTTGCCGGGCAACATTGGGGTATCCACTGTGATGCCCTAACCCGGACCAAGCCGGAATCAAAAGCAGTTGGCGCTTTGCTAGAAAAATCCGAGCGCGGTGTATAATCAGTGGTCTGTAGTCTCCAATCTGCCTTCCTAGTATTGCGGTCGCCTGAGAAGGCCTGTTGAGTCTAGCGACCAAAGCAAAGTCGCCCAAGAGATGGCAAACCAAACCTGGCAACCACGCTCACAGCTTTGCACCCTACCCGGCTATGAAGTCCACGTCTGGCGGGCCAGCACGGCCCGCCAGACGGCATATGTGGCGTCACTCCAGCAAACACTCTCTCCCGATGAACAAGCGCAGGCGGCGCGCTTTCGCTTTGAGCGCGACCGCCAACGCTATATTGTGGCGCGTGGCGTGCTCCGGAGCCTGTTGGGAGGGTATCTCGGTCTGGCGCCAGCGGCTGTGCGCTTCGTTTACAGCGATCAGGGCAAACCCGCGCTGGCGCCGGAATTGAGCCAGACCCCGCTGCACTTCAACCTTTCTCATTCGGGCGAACTGGCGCTCTATGCCTTTGCCCACTCTGCTCAGGTTGGGATCGATGTTGAATTGATGCGAGGCAATATCGATTTCGAGCAGATTGCGCAACGTTTTTTTTCACCCCAGGAACAAAGCGCATTGCACACGCTGGCGCCTGCAGAAGTGGCAGAAGGTTTCTTTCGTTGCTGGACACGAAAAGAAGCGTACATCAAAGCCAAAGGTCTGGGCCTCACTATCCCGTTGGATCAATTTACTGTCTCGCTGCTCCCAGGGAAGCCGGCGCAACTGTTGTACTGCCAGTACGACCCAGAGGAAACGAGCCGCTGGTCATTCTACGACCTGTCGCCAGATGTGGGCTATGCGGCGGCGCTGGCGGTTGCGGGGCGCGACTGGCGGATCCAATGCTGGGATTGGTCACCACACCCGTACTTGTAGCCCCGCTCGTTATCATTTCTGCTCTGGATACCACTCGATCTGCGGCATGTTGGTCGCAGGGGGCGGCGGCCAGTGGCTGCTGCGCTGGCTGGCAAGGCCGCGGTTGGGGCTAGGAGCGAAGGTGCGATTGGGCAGGCCAACCAACTTGCCATCCTGCACCCAAGTCTCATCACCACCGTAAAGCTCATGAATGAGTAATCCAGTCAGCCGTTCTAACGGTTCGGCGTGCTCCGGCGCCAGCGCCAGGTCGGTGAGTTCGTGCGGGTCGTGCAGCAGGTCGAAGAGCTGCCGCCGGTTGCCAGCCGGATAGTAGACCAGTTTATAGCGGCCGTCGTGAATCATGCGCGTGGCGAGCGGGCCTTCGTCGATTTCGCCGTAGAACCACTCGCGACGGCGCTCCCCCACTATCGACAACCCCTCGACGCTGGCGGGAATCTCGACACCGGCCAGATCGAGCAGCGTAGGCATCACGTCCTGCCAGCCGATCAGCCGGTCATCGACGCGGTGATGGCCCACCCGTTCATCGCCTGCCACTCCCAGCAGGATCATGGGAATGTTGGCCGAATATTCGTAGAAGAGCCGTTTGGCCCACAAGCCGTGGTTGCCAAGCATGTCACCGTGGTCTGAAGTAAAGCAGATGATCGTATGATTGAGCAGCCCTTCTTCGCGCAGCGCGCCGATGACCAGACGCAACTGGTGGTCGATGTGGGTGCAGAGGGCATAAAAGGCGCGGCGGGCGCTCTCGGTCTGGATTGTGTTGATCCGATCTCCTGTAGCTAGATTGGCCTGGAGGCGATAGGGCATGGTATGGCGCTCAGCCAGCCATCCGCCGTGATAGGGTTCGTCGATGACCAGCCCCTGGTACAAGTCAAGATAAATCTGAAGCGGGACGAGTGGTGGGTGTGGGTGCCGGTAGGAAAGATACCAAAAAGCTGGGCGCGTCGGGTCGCGGCGCTTGATCATCCGCACCATCTCGCGGGTGGCCCAATTGGTGGCGTGAAGCGCTTCCGGCAGGTGCCAGGGGCGGGTGCTGTACTCGTTGTTGCTCATGCCGTGGTCGAAATGCCGGCCCGGGTAGCCCTGGTCACCCAGAAAGAGTTCGTAGTCATCGACGACGCCATATTGCTGCCGCCCTTCCTCGTCGAGGATCACATCGTCAAAACCAATTCGGTCGCGCTGCGGGTAGACGTGGAGCTTGCCCACTGCATACGCCTGGTAGCCTGCATCGCGCAACGTCTGGGCCAGCGTCGGCAGATCGGGCATGGGGAGTGTCTCGTTGAAGACGCGATCCCCGTGTGTGCGCGGCGGCGCGCCCGTCATGAGCGTGCGCCGCGCCGGGATGCAGACCGGGCATTCGGCGTAGGCATTGGGGAAGCGCACGCCGCTGCGCGCCAGTTCATCGAGCGTCGGTGTCTGGATGACTGGGTGGCCGGCGCAACCCAGCAGGGCAGCCGGCCAGTGGTCGGTGCAGACCAGAAGGATGTTGGGACGGTTGGACATGGTTCCTCCGTTGATGGCTTGATGGTTGGATGAGTGTGGGGCTCCTGTGATGGCGTTGAGCAGATCTTCTCCAGAACGGGGCAAAGAACGGCGGATTTTCAGAAGACGCGGATCAGTCCGTGAGCAGCGAGAATCCGCGTCTTTCTCAAAATCCGCGGTTCTCACCCATGCGCTACTCCAGCTCAGCAGGTATGAGCGCCTGGATCAGCGCCTCGTTCCAGCCTGCCCGCGCCAGGTCAAAGGCGCCAAAGCCCGAACCAAACTCCCAGTAAGCCCAACTGATGCCCCGCTCTTCGGCCGTGCGAGCGACAAAGGCTGTCACCCAGTCGATGCGTTCGAAAAAGCGCGGGTCGATGGTGAATGGCTCACTCTTGCGGGCGTGCGCCGACCAGCGGATCGGAACGCGCACGCTGTCGAACCCGGCTTCGGTCACCAACTGGAAATACTCCTCACGCAACCGCAGACCCCACTCACCTTCGTAATTAGGCGCCTCCAACGCATTACCAAAATTGATGCCGCGGCCCAAGCGCTGGTTGAGCGTGAAAATATCATCCACCCGTGGGGACGGCATGGGTGGCTGGATTGTCAGCGTGCAGGCAAGGAGAAGACAGATCGACACAAAGTAGATGCAGGCGCGTTGGAATACTCTCATGCACCCCCCTCAGCGTATCGCCCGATGATGGACGAGTCCACAACATTTGATGTAAAAATGTAAGCTTTTTGTAGGATTACATCGGCCGCTTTGTGTGGTAGACTAGCGCTATATCATTTCAGATACAAGACGCTCCTCCCTTCTCTGACCTCTCGTCTTGTTCACACCGTATTTGAATCTGCACCGTGCAAATAGAGGATTGACGGCTTACGTTACAGCGCCGGACGGCAGCGCGCCGCAGATGCCGCGCCGGTGGACACCGGGTTCCATCTGAGAATGCCAGGTGCCCCTCATAAGAGAATCTACAGCGATGACACGGATTTTGCTATCTGCCTTTATCCGTGTTCATTTGTGTTAGGAGGTACGCAGTAGGATTCGTTCCCCAGAGGTGCAACGCACTTGCGAGTGCATCGCACCGGAGCAACTGCGTACCTTCTATGTGTATGATTTTCATGGCGGATTTGGAGTGTCTGCTGCATGGAAGCTGTAGTAAAGCCTTACTTTTGGCGATCAACCATTCTATGGCTTTTACGGAGGAATTACAAGATGTCGTACGGCATTTCGCGCTATCCAATCATCACGATGTTGCTGTTGCTCCTGGTATCATCTTTGCCCTCTGTGGGCCGGGCGGCCCCGCTTGAACAAGAACATCCCGCTGCAATTCACCTCAAGGCCGCCACTTTCGCTCCCAGCCGCGGTGAGGCTCCGGCGATTCCACCCGGCCTGACCATTGCCGGCTATGCTCAGGGCCAGCGCGGCTATTATATCATCCAGTTCCGCGGTCCCATCGAACAGGTCTGGAAAGATGAAGTGAGTGCGGCCGGCGCCGAACTTCTGGCCTATATCCCCGACTTTGCCTTCAAGGCGCGCATGAATCCGGCCGCGGCCGCGCGGATCGAACGCCTCGGTAGCGTGGCCTGGGTAGGGCTTTTTCATCCGGCCTACAAGCTGAGCCCAGACCTGGTGCGCGATGGCACCCACCTCTATCGTGTGCGGGTCGAGCGCGGCGCTGACGTGGGCCAGGCAACCGCCGCGATTGCCCAGGCAGGCGCCCAAATCGTGGACCGCCAGGACACTATCCTGCTGGTCGCCGCCGATTCGGCGCAACTGGTGGCGATTGCCCACGTCTTGGATGTAGCCTGGGTGGAAAACTTTAGGATGCCCCAAAAGCACAATGAATATGGCGCCGGCGTGATCTTGGGCGCCAATACGGCCAATGCCAACGGCTATGATGGCTCCACCCAGATCGCGGCCGTGGCCGACACCGGGTTGGGCAACGGCACGGCAGCGGAGGCCCATCTCAACCTCCCGGCTAGCCGTATCACCGCCATCTTTAACTGGCCGGGGTCAAACAACAACTGTTACTCTGTGATCGACGATGGCGCCGCCGATGTCGACAGCGGGCACGGCACCCACGTCGCTGTCTCGGTAGTCGGCGGCGGCTATCTGAACCAGCAAAACATCACAGTGGAGAAGGGGACAGCACCGGCTGCCCGGTTGGTGTTCCAAGCCGTGGAAAACTTTGCCGACATGAAAGGCCTCTGCGCCTTCACCTATCCTGATGATTACTATCTGATCGGCCTCCCTAATGACTTGCGTGCGCTCTACCAGCAGGCTTACGACGCAGGCGCTCGCATCCACTCCAACTCGTGGGGAAGTGCGGTCAACGGCGACTACACGCTCGACAGCGCCAATACGGATGATTTTATCTGGAACCGGCGCGATATGCTCATTACCTTTTCAGCGGGTAACGAAGGCACCGATGCAAATGGCAACGGCGTAGTAGACAACGACTCCATCGGCTCGCCGGCGACGGCCAAGAATGTGCTCACCGTTGGCGCCAGCGAGAACGACCGCCAGGGCCACTATGAGTGTGACACCAGCCTTCTCTACATTTCGCAGGATGCCGCATACCAGCAAAATCAAACCTGTGGCAGCATGGACGGGCAAAATTTGCTTGGCACCTACGGCCAACGCTGGCCCGCCGACTATCCTGCCAATCCGCTGGCTGGGGACCAAACGGGCGGCAACAAGGAACAGATGGCCGCCTTTTCCAGCCGCGGCCCCACAGACGACGGTCGCATCAAGCCCGATGTGGTGGCGCCGGGCACCTGGGTGCTGGCCGGCTATGCCGACGCCTATCAACAAGGGTACGATGCTTCGCCCAACCCGCGCACGGGCCGTTTCCAACACGATGGTTGGGGAATGCCCGCCGGTCCACACTACAAGTATTTTGGCGGCACCTCCATGTCTAATCCGCTGGCAGCCGGTGCGGCGACTGTGATGCGTGACTTTTATCAGAAGGCACATGAGCATGCCGCCAGCGCGGCCCTGGTCAAGGCGACGCTCATCAATTCGGCCGTTGACCTGCTCGATGAAAACAACGACGGCGCCGACGACAACGACTTTCCCATCCCCAACGATCATGAAGGCTGGGGGCGCATCAACTTGTCCGACGCCACCGACGGTAGCAGTGACTTCGTCGACCAGAGCACCGGTATCAGCACCGGCGCCAATAGCGGATACACCGTCAACGTCACGGGCGGCTCTCTCCTCAAGATCACGTTGGTCTGGAGCGACTATGCCTCCACCGAGGCGGCATCCATCAACCTGGTCAATGATCTGGATCTCGTCGTGACCGCACCCGGCGGCGCTACCTATCGCGGCAACGTCTTTAGTGGCGGTTGGTCACAGACCGGTGGCAGCGCGGATCGCCGCAATAATGTGGAAAATGTCTACATCAATGCGCCAGCCGCCGGCGTATGGACAGTGCAAGTGACCGGCTTCAACGTGCCCAGTGGGCCACAGCCCTTCGCCCTGGTGGTCGATGGCGGCGAACTGGCCACCCCACCGCCACCCAGCGCGATGCACGTAGGTGATCTCGACGGCAGCAGCAGTTTGTCGAACGGCGGCAAGTGGAGTGCTATCGTGACAATTACGGTACACGACAGCAACCACAACCCGGTAGCCAATGCCACAGTGAGTGGCGCCTGGAGTGCAGGAGCATCCGGCTCAGGGTCATGTACGACGAATGCCGGTGGCCAATGCACCATTGCTAAGAACAACATCAACAAGAATGCGACTAGCGTGACATTTACGGTGAGCAACGCCACTCACGCCACATTTGTCTATGCGTCTGGCGACAACCACGACGATGAAGGAGATAGCAACGGGACAAGCATTGTGATTCTCAAAGCGGCGAACCTTCGCTCTGCCTCGGCCGAGGAGGGAGAGGCAGAGCCTGCCAATGCAATCTACCTGCCCCTGGTCGGTCGCTGAGCGATCAGAAGCACCGGCCTGCGTGGCTGTGTGGGCAAGTTGGCGCCGGATGTCCGCCGCACCACTCACTCTAACGAGCGAACAGCCATGAACAAAATGACCACCCGCGTTGCTGGGTGGTCATTTTGTTGTCAGCTTAAGATAGAGCTTGCAGCCTATTGGCCTCCACTGGCGCCGTTTTCAAGCGACGGATAGACCTTGGGGAACGCTTTCCCCTGCATCAGTTCCCCATCGGCTATCTCGACGTACGGCTTCATCGGGTGATTGCCGCTCGCGACATAGCGTGTCTCCTGCGTCATGTAGTGGAGCGCAATGGCGCGGCGGGGGCGACCGCTGGTGTTGGCGTGCGAGGCGTGCCACGTGAGCGCATGGTGATAATGCACCTCGCCTTTTTTGACCGGGCAACGCACGACGCGGATATCATGGCCGTTGAAGTGGTCCGGCATGTCGTAGAAGCTCTTCAGCGTATGCAAAAAGTCGATGTTGTTTCCCCACAGGTGCGAACCCGGCACCATGCTCATACAACCGTTGCTCTCGTCGGCGTCGTCGAGCGCCACCCAGGCCGTCACCTCGGTCATAGGCGCGATGATGGGCCAGTAGGGTGCATCCTGGTGCCACATGTTGACCCCGCCGATTTCCGGTGGTTTATACTGGATCTGGTCGTGCCAGATGCGCAGCTCGGTGGCGCCGGTCAACTGAGCCAACCCCTTGGTGATCTTCGGGTGCGCCATGAGTCGATGAAATGGCTCGCTCGCCATCCAGATATTGACGATCTGCCAGACGGGCGCGCCCTCGTCCCGCGCCAGGTTGCGTACCAGCACGGGCTGGGGGATGTCCGTGCGCTCGCGCTGCTCGATGACGCGCATGGTCTCGGCGCGCAACGTCTCCACCTCATCGTCGGTCAGCACCTGGCCGCCATTGACAAAGCCATTAGCGTGAAAAAAGTCGATCTGTGATTGTGTCAGCATGGGCTTCTCCTTGGTTGATGGAGCCCAGGAGAGGCGCGGCTTCTCCAAGAACCTTGCTTCCCCTGACCTCAGACTTGCCTTACGCATGGCATGATATACAATGTCGCCTACCTCGACAATGGACGGCGATAGCCAACACATGGACAGGAATAATCTATCGATGGGATACGCCGATGCGCATTGTGACCCCTGCTGATATCCAGCCTACCGTGCGGATTGCCAACTACCATCGGGTAGCGCCAGGGCAGAGTTGGCCCAACCGGCAGATTCCCGACCTTCAGTTGATTCTGGTGGTCACAGGGAAATGTCTCTACCTGGAGGAAAATAACCAGCCGCTCACGGTCGAAGCCGGTTCGGTCCTCTGTATCGAGCCAGGGCGGCGCCACACCTTTTGCGCCACGGTGGAGGGGCTGATCTCCAGTATCCATCTGGAACTGGTACCGGAAGGTACGTGGGCCGCCGGCGATTATCGCCTGGCGCCGTCGCCGGAACGGGTGACGTCTGTGGCAGACTTTGCCTATCTGCATGAGCGTTTTCAGCGCTTGGCGACGGTCTACAACAGCTACTGGCCCTATCGCAGCGAACAAACTGCGGCCATCGCCGGTGAGATTGTGCTGATCCTGGCCGGACAGTGGCAAAAGCCATCTGGGCCAGCCTTTAGCCCGCGTCTGGCTGAGATGATCCGCTTTGTTCGCAAAAATTTGCGCGAGCCGCTCTCGCGGCGCGAACTGGCGCACGCTTTTGGAGTTTCGCCGGAGTATATCAACGTACTCTTCCGCAAGGAACTGGGCATGACCCCATCTGCCGTCATCAATCGTGAGCGGGTGATGGCTGCCTACCGGCTGCTCCACGAGCAGGGCTGCTCTGTGAAAGAGGCTGCGTATGCAGTCGGCTACAGTGATCCTCTCTATTTTTCACGCATTTTCAAGCGGATCTTTGGCGTTCCTCCATCCCAATCCCGGTGAAACCCCGGTATGCTTGGATTGTGTCTATGCAGGGTTTCTAAAAAGAAAGTCGTTGTGATACCATCCTAAAATAGGGAGAAAGGAAGGCGGCACGATTCAAGAGCGTTCGTCGAGAGAGTCCTCCTATGTTCGACCCATTGTTTGTCCGCAAAGCCGTCGTACTTACACTTCTGGCAATTATCCTCTGTTTTTTCTTTCTGCGCGGCAACGTTGCTTCATCTCAGGGTAAAGTAGACGGCCCAACGAGCTACACCATTAGCGGCCGTGTCTCGCATGAGTTTTCAACAGGACCCTTCTCTGGTGTAGTCCTTGCCATCAATACTGGTATCACAGTGACCACCAACAGTGCCGGCTTTTTTCAGTTCGACGATCTGCCCGCCGGCTCTTACATCCTTGCACCCGTGACGACTGCGCTTGGCGACAGTCTGATCTCCTTTCCGCTTTCACGTACGGTGGAACTGCCGCCAACTGCCGCCAACCAGGACTTTACCGCCGAAATCGTTGCGAGCGATGCCGGTGTTGGGGGGCGAGTGATCCACCCCAATGGGCAACCAGTTGAAGGTGTGACGATCCACCTGAGCGCCATCGGAACGGCGGTCACCGATAGCGATGGGCGCTATTTCTTCTTTCCGGTGGCGCCGGGCGAATACACGCTCTGGCCAGACAAGGCTGGCTACTCCTTTGAGCCAGGCCAGCGCACGGTGCGGTTACCGGCTGACAACGGTTCGCAAGACTTCGTGGCGGATGGGGTACATGTTGTCACCCTGCCGTTGATCTTGCGCTAGCCGGACCCTGCCACCATACGGCCAGGCAGCGCACCGGTGTGTTGGCCGGCCCGCAGCACGCGCACCCCATTGACCCACACATCGCGCACGCCCTCAGAAAGCTGATGCGGCTCCTCAAAAGTAGCCCGGTCGTTGATGGTTACCGGGTCGAAGAGCACGACATC
>QEUW01000805.1 GCA_003577005.1 Chloroflexota bacterium
GCTGCTTTTTGTTCTGGTTTCGCCGGGTTGAGGGCCTGTTCTCGAATGTTCGTTACGTAAAAGACACAACGCTCGGCTGCGCCGCGCGGTATTGCGGCCAACCGCCCAGATAACGGCGCAACTGGCCGTCCTGCATCTCCCAGATTTCGCCGGCAAAGCGCTCGATAAAGCGCCGGTCGTGCGAGATTGCCACAATCGGGCCGGGGAAGTGGAGCAGGGCAGCCTCGAATTCCTCCAGCACATCCAGGCTGATGTGGTTGGTCGGCTCGTCGAGCAGCAACAAGTTGGCCCGCTGGGCGATGAGACGAGCAAGCTGTAACTTTCGTTTCTGTCCTACGCTCAGCACTGCGACCGGCTTGAGCAAGTCTGGCCACGTAAAGAGGCCATATTGCAACAGTTCGGCCTTGAGCTCTTCCCAGTCGCCGGCCCGCCCCTGCCGGTATGCGTCAAACAGCGTCCCCTCTTCGATCAGCGTTTCCTGTTCTTGGTCAAGGTGTCCAATGACGACGCTGCCGGCGACAAAGATCTGCCCGGCATCCGGCTGCTCCACCCCAGCCATGATCTTGAGCAGCGTGCTCTTGCCGGCGCCGTTGGGGCCAATGATCACGATGCGGCTGTGTGGCTCCACCGTACAACTGACGCCATCTAACACCAGCTGGTCCCCGTACGTTTTGCTGACATCGGAGACGACCAGCGGTGTCTTGCTTACCAGCGCCGCGGGGTCGAACTCTGGGTTGATGGTCAGTTCGGCGGGCGGCTTGGGGATCGGGTCTTCTTCGATACGGCGCAGCCGCTCCTCGGCGTTGCGGATGTTGCGCGAGAGGGCCGTCTGCATCTTTTCAGCTTTGAAGGTGTAGGCAAACTTGTCATTGTCGCGCGGGGGGCGCGCAAAGGGGTTTTGACGGGCCTTGGTCTTCATGAGTTTGCGCAGTTCCCAGATCTCTTCCTGTTGCGCCCAATAGTTCTCCACCCATTTCGCCCGTTCCTGGCTTTTTACCCGTGCGTAGAAGTCATAGTTGCCGCTGTAGAGCTTGGCCTCTTTGGTGTGTTCATCGATCTCGATTAGGCTCGTCACCGTCTGGTTGAGAAAGTGACGATCATGCGAGACGACCAGCAGGGCGCCCTTAAAGCGCTGCAGATAGCCCTCCAGCCACTCCAGCGCCGCAAAATCGAGATGATTGGTCGGCTCGTCGAGCAGGAGCAGGTCAGGGCCGCGCAGCAGGAGCGCAGCCAACCCCACTCGCGACTTTTCGCCGCCGGAGAGGGTCGCCACGATCCGCTCGCGCCCCAGGTGGTCGATCCCCAGACCCGCAAAGATTTCGGCCGAACGGTGCTCTAGATCATAACCGCCGCGGCGGTCAAACTCCTCACTGAGCGTGCCATATTCGGCCAGCAACGCATCCACATTCTCGCCCGGCTGCGCCATAGCCTGCTCCAGGGTGCGCAGCCGCCCTTCGATCCGGCGCAGGCCGCCGAGCGCTCCGTCGAGAAACTGGTCGATGGTCTGCTCGCCCGCCCCGGCCAAGACTTGCGGCAGATAGCCCACATCGGTCTCCTGTTCACCCTGGATGTGCCATCCCCCTTCATCGGGTTCGAGTTCGCTGACGATGATCTTGAGCAGCGTGGATTTGCCGACGCCATTGGCGCCCACCAGCCCCACTTTTTGACCCGGCCCCAGTGTAAACGAGATCTGGTTGAGCACCTGGTTGTCACCAAACGCTTTGGAAAGGTTGTTGACGGTCAACATCATCTGGCTTGCCCCCTTGATTTGTCACTGTGGGCATCTGCCTGGTTGGCTGGCCGGTTCATTTGAGTTGCCAGCGCCAACAAAAAGGCCACGGAACCGAGTACGTTCCGTGGCCCAAAGTTGACTAGAGAAAAGAAATTACCACTGCGCCAGGCGGCGTACTCGCCCTTGTGATCGGTATCTGATCAGCACAGTGTTGCTCGACATGCCTTACCCTTGACGAAACTCTATTACA
>QEUW01000209.1 GCA_003577005.1 Chloroflexota bacterium
TGGGCAATGATACCCAGCCCGGCGGTGACACTGCCAAAGGTATCGATGGCCTGCACCTTCTCGGCGCCAAACTTCTGCGCCAACATCCGCTGGAAGAGCGGAATCTGCGACGAGCCGCCAGTACGGATCACCACGTCGATCTGCTCGGTGCGGAGACCGGACGACTGCAACGTTTCGTTGAGATGGCGCTCGATGATGTTGTGTTCGGGCCGGATCAATTGCTCGAATTCGGTCCGGGTGATCGGTTCGCGGATGATAAAGCCATCCCCCTGAAGACGGATCACTGCTTCGTCCCGTTCGGACAGCCGGCGTTTGACCTGCTCCACCACCTCGAAGAGCTTGAGGGCGTAATTGCTCGTTACCAGTTTGGCCAGCGCCTCGAGGTCGCGCCGCTTCTCGGCTGTGGGTGTGATGGTGCGCAGCGTCTGCATCTGGTCCGGCTGTTGCAGCGTGAGGAGCGTACGCCAGTCGTTGAAAGCGTCGTAGATCCAGACCGGGAGGGGCAGCTTTTTGTCGAGCGAACGATAGAGACTGCCTTCGCCAAAGAGGCGAGGAATCTTGGCGCGCACGATCTTGCGGTCGAAGTGGTCGCCGGCGATAGGGACACCGCCGGTCGCCAGCACCTGGCGCTGGCGCGGGTCGCCCAACCGCATGACGGTGATGTCTAGGGTACCGCCGCCAAAGTCAAAGACCAGGACATTCTGGGGGCGGGTCATCGAGATTTCGTAATAATGCGCGGCGGCAATGGGTTCATACTCGAAGTAGACCTGTTTGTAGCCGGCCTGGAGCGCAGCATCAAGCAGGCGAGCCTGAGCCAGCGCGTCCGCCTCGGGGTTTTCATTGAAACGCACTGGCCGCCCAAGGACGATGGCGTTGAGTTCGTGGCCTAGCGCCCGTTCGGCGCGACATTTGGCGATATAGAGATAGGCAGCGGCGATATCTTCGAGCGAGTAAAAGAAGCGACCAATGGCCGTGCCGGCGTAACTGGCGTCCGATAGATCAGTCTTGAAGGAGACAAAGAGCCGGCCCGGTGAAAGCACATCGACCCAAATGTAGACATCGCGCACAAAGGTAGGCAATTCGGCAAAGGTCTGCGTGATCTCGCCGACCCACACCTTCTCCAGTTTACTGGGCCGGCCCAGGTTCTGGTCGAAATAGGCGTTGATGGCTGACCGGCCAAAGGTGATCTGCTGGTCATTGGTGATATAGAGTACGGTGGGGGTCACCCGGTCGCCAGGGTCGAGCGGGTTGAGCGGGATAGCGCGCAATTGCTGCCCATCGAAGAGCGCCATCCCAGAGTGCGTGGTGCCAAAATCCATACCGGCAATCAAGGGTCACCTGCCTTTCGGGAACGAATGGTTTGCGCCGCGAACTTGTCATAATAGCACGCCGTTTGCAGATTGCAAAATTATAAAATCAAACTCGCGCCCTTATTTGGCGGATCGATGGCCTGAGGCTACAATGGCCGAGACTTGTCACCGCACCTGACCTCAGGATAACGACCGGCACTCTATGGACGCAGCTTTTTTCAGTGGGCTTGACCTTATCCGGTATTGTGGGCTAGCGCTGTTTCTCTACATCCTGCCCGGGTGGGGTTTGCTCCGTTGGGGTTGGCGGAACAATCCGTTGAACTGGGGCGAACAGCTTGGGCTGGCGACAAGCCTGAGCCTGGCGCTCTACCCCCTTGTGACGCTTTGGTTCTATCAGGCTGGCCTACACCCTGGGCCGTCTGTTGGTTGGGCGCTCGGCGGCATGGGGTTAGCGTTGTGGCTGTGGTCGCAGCATGAGCGCCTCTTGCGCTGGCCCTCAGCACGCCTGTGGCTCCACTGGCGCACTGCACCGGACTACGCATACGCCGCGCTGATCATCGTCCTCGTCCTCACTCGCCTGCTGCCCATCCGCACCATGGTGGCCCCAGCCTGGGGAGATTCGGTACACCACACGCTAATCGTGCAGTTGATGCTCGACCACGGCGGCCTGTTTCAGTCGTGGGCGCCCTACGCACCGTTGGCGACCTTCTCCTATCACTTTGGCTTTCACGCGGCGATGGCAAATTGGGCATGGATCAGCGACATGGAGGCTGCGCAGGCTGTGCTGGTGGGCGCGCAGATGGTTAATGTGTTAGCTGTTCTGGCGCTCTACCCATTGGCGGTGCGGCTGGCGGGCGGGAACCGGTGGGCCGGTGTGGTTGCGGGGCTGGCGGCGGGGCTGTTGTTCCAAGTGCCCGCCTACTATGTCAACTGGGGTCGCTATACCCAGTTGGCCGGCCAGGCAATCTTACCCGGCTTGCTGTGGGCATTCGATCTGTGGTGGACCGAAAAGCCGCGACCGGCGCCGCGTCTGCTCTTGCTGATCGTCTTGCTCGGCGCTGGTCTGGTCTTGACGCACTATCGCATTGCCGCCATTGCGGGCGCCGCAGGGGTGGCATGGGCATTGTGGGCGCGCTGGCAGCACCGGCGCCACATACGGGATTGGGTTGAACGCACGTTGTTGAGCGTTGGCGCCGCCGTGCTCATTGGTTTGATCGTTGTACCCTGGGTGTTCGTCATCCAATCCGCACGGCTGCCTTATGTGGCGGGCGTCGTGGCGCAGCAGGGGCTTGACCCGGCGCTTGCGAGTAGCGACCTGACCGCCTGGGGTACTGCTGATCTCTTTTACAGCCGGCTTGGCTGGCTGGCCGCCGTGGGTGCGCTCCTGCTGGCGTTTGTGCGCAGCCCCAAGATAGCGCTCACCGTTGCCCTTTGGTGTCTGTTTACCTTTTTGGTGACCAACCCTTATCTCCTGGGGCTGCCCGGTTCGGGTCTCGTCAACAACTTTACCCTGGTCATCGGCGCCTATCTGCCAATCGCATTGGCGCTCGGCTGGCTGGTCGCCGAGGGTGAACGCCTATTACCAGCTACATTGCCGCTGCAACTCACGATTCTTCTCCTCTTTACACTGCTAACGATTTATGGCGCACGCCAACAAATGCAGATCATCGATCCATTCTTCCAGATGGTCACGCCGGCCGATGAGGCTGCGCTGGCGTGGGTCGAGCAGAACACACAGGCGGACGCACGCTTTCTGGTGAATGGATTTCTGGCCTATGGCGACACGGTCGTAGTCGGCTCGGATGCGGGCTGGTGGTTGCCCTACTACACCCGCCGCTCCAACACGATCCCGCCTATCTCGTATACAACTGAACTGCTCAATCCCGAAGTCGATCGGCAGACGCTGCGCCAGTTGATCATCGATCTTGACGAGAGTAGAGGCGATGCTGACCAGTTACGGCGCATCTTGTGCCAGGCAGAGACCACCCATATTTACCTGGGAGACCGCCGGGGGCAAGTTGGCTATGGCGCAACACCGTCAGTACCAGTGGAGTGGCTGATCGATAACCCAGACTTTGAACTTCTGCATCAGGAAGGCCAGGCCCAGGTTTGGGCGTTTGAGCGAGAGGGATGTTCTGGGAGTTGAGCATCCTAGTGTAAGCTAACTTGCAATTCTTGCTGTATATTGTGGTATACTCATGGGCTATGATGGACGCATACAGGCCTACATGCTGTATTGATCGCTGCTCCATATCCGTTTTCCACCTGACCACCGGCATCTCTGTGGGTGGTCTCCTCGCGCTTAGATAGCCCGCACTGTGCGACTGGCCCTTGTGGCCGAACCAGTGACGGGCTGAACCCCAGACGAAAATAGAGGAAGTAAAACGTAATGCGTAATCCGTATTGCGTGTTCCGTATCGCGTGGCGCATCTACAAAGCAGCCAGAACTGCCACCACCTAACACAAGAATCACCGACTACGGAGTACGCAGTACGCACCGATCAATTCTCTCGGCGCGAGGAACTATCATGGCAAAAGAGCATACGTACAATCCCAAAGTGATCGAGCCCAAGTGGCAGGCATACTGGCAAGAGCACCAGACCTTCTGCACCCCGGCCGACCCGGCGCTCTTGCAGGCCCGGCCCAAGGCTTATATTCTGGACATGTTCCCCTACCCCTCTGGCGATGGCCTGCACGTCGGCCACCCCAAGGGCTACACGGCGTCGGATGTGATCGCCCGCGTGCGGCGGATGCAGGGCTACCATGTCCTCCACACCATGGGTTGGGACTCCTTTGGTCTGCCCGCCGAACGGGCCGCTGACAGGGTAGGGGTTCACCCCCATGTCATCACCGAACGCAACATCGCCACCTTCCGCCGCCAGTTACAGCGCGTGGGTCTCTCGTACGACTGGGCGCGCGAGGTGACGACCTCATCGCCCGAATACTACAAGTGGACGCAATGGATCTTTCTACGGCTGTTCGAGCGCGGGCTGGCCTATATGGCCGATGTGCCCGTGAACTGGTCGCCCAGCCTGGGCACCGTGCTCTCCAACGAGGAAGTCCACGACGGCAAGTACGTCGAAACCGACGAACCGGTCGAGCGCCGCCTCATGCGCCAGTGGATGTTGCGCATTACCGCCTATGCCGAACGGCTGCTGGAAGATCTGGACGAGTTGGACTGGCCTGAAAGCATCAAGGAGCAGCAACGCAACTGGATCGGCAAGTCGGAAGGAGCATATATTGATTTTGAAATCGTTGACAATGGACAATGGACGATAGACGATAGGCCACCGCCCATCCGCACTTTTACGACCCGGCCTGATACGCTCTTTGGTGCGACCTACGTTGTGCTGGCGCCGGAGCATCCGCTGGTGGATCAGATCGTCACAGCCGATCAGCAGGACGCGGTGCAAGCATATATCGCCGCAGCACAACGCCGCTCTGACCTGGAACGCACGGCAGCCACCGAGGAGAAGACGGGCGTCTTCACCGGCGCGTATGCGGCCAACCCGGCTACGGGCCAGGCGCTTCCCATTTGGGTCGCCGATTACGTACTGATGGGCTACGGTACCGGCGCCATCATGGCCGTACCCGCCCACGATGAGCGCGACCACGCCTTTGCCCGCCAACATGGGCTGCCCGTCCTCGAAGTCGTGCGCGGGGGCGAGGTTCCGGTGCAGGAGGCGGCCTTTGTGGGCGAGGGCATCAACGTCAACAGCAGGTTCTTAGATGGCTTGCCCACGCCAGAAGCCGAGCGACGAATCATCGAGTGGCTGGAGGAGACGGGTCACGGCGAACGCGGCGTCCAGTACCGGCTGCGCGACTGGCTCTTCTCGCGCCAGCGCTACTGGGGCGAACCCTTCCCCATCATCCACCTGGACGATGGGGCGATCATGCCCGTGCCGGAGGATCAACTGCCGGTGAAGTTGCCGGGGGTGCTGGAAAATCCGCCGGTCGACGGCCAGCCGCCCCTGGCGCGGGCCGACGATGACTGGCTGCTGGTGACGCTGCCCGACGGCCGCACCGGCGTGCGCGAGACCAACACCATGCCCCAGTGGGCGGGCTCGTGCTGGTACTATCTGCGCTTCATCGACCCGCACAACGACCAGCAGCCCTGGCGCCCGGCGTTGGAACAGTATTGGATGCCCGTGGACCTCTACATCGGTGGGGTGGAACATGCCGTGCTGCACCTGCTCTACGCCCGTTTCTGGCACAAGGTGCTATACGATGCAGGCCTGGTCTCCACCAGGGAGCCCTTTCAGAAACTGTTCAACCAGGGGCTGATCCAGGCGTATTCGTACCAGGACGAGTCCGGCAAGTACTATTACCCGCATGAGGTCGAGGAACGGGACGGGCAGTGGTTCGCCAAGACCACGGGCCGGCCTGTGCGCACGCAACTGGAGAAGATGTCGAAATCGCGCTACAACATCTTCGGGCTGGACGCCGTCGTAGACGAGTATGGCGCCGATGCGCTGCGGCTCTACGAACTCTTTATCGGCCCGTTGAGCGCCAGTGGCCCCTGGCAGATGGACGGCCTGGCCGGCGTCTACCGCTTCTTACAGCGCGTCTGGCGGCTGGTGATCGACGAGCAGAGCGGCGAGTTGAACCCAAGGCTGGCGACAACACCGGCGGAGCGCGCGCCGGATCTGCACCGACTGCTGCACAAGACGATCCGTCAGGTGAGCGAGGCCGTCGAGTCGCTGGACAAGATGAACACGGCGGTCAGTACGTTGATGACCTTTGTCAATGCGGCGACCCAGGCCGCTATATTCCCGGTCGAGATGGCCAAGATCTTCTTGCGGCTGCTGGCTCCCTTTGCGCCCCACATCGCCGAAGAGCTGTGGCAACGGTTGGGTGAGCGTGAAACCATCGCCTACGCGCCGTGGCCGACCTACGATGCCGAATTGGCTAGCGACGAGATTATCGAGATCGCAGTCCAGGTCAATGGCAAGCTGCGCAGCGTGGTTCCAGTCCCGGCCGGTGCATCGGATGCGGTTTTAGAAGCAGCCGCCCGGCAAGATGAGAAGATCCAACGTGCGCTCGACGGCGCCACCGTCCAGAGAGTCATCGTAGCGCCGGGAAGACTTGTAAACTTTTTGACCAGAGGTTAAACTTTGGGAAGTAGGTGATTGTCTAGAACACGGATTGGCAGGATGATAGAACTGGCGCCTGACCAAAAAGAGTAGTTGCCGCGGCGTGCGCACGCTGCAATGTCTTGAACCTATTGGGGCGGACGCCCGGACACCGCCGTATCATCTCCTATCCGTGTCATCCTGCAAATCTGTGTTCTAATCAGGAGTACACTCATGACCGACCGTTATTCACCGGCTGAAATCGAACCCAAGTGGCAAACGTGGTGGGAAGAGCAAGGGCTGCACGATACAGTGGAAGACCCTAGTCGGCCCAAGTGGTATGCACTGACCATGTTGCCCTACCCATCGGGCGACCTCCACACCGGTCACTGGTACGCCTATACGCCCAGCGACGCCGCCGCGCGCTTCCGTCGCATGAACGGCTACAATGTCTTTTTCCCCATTGGCTTTGACGCCTTTGGCCTGCCCGCCGAAAACGCCGCCATCCGGCACAATGTCCACCCCAAGGAGTGGACCTACGCCAACATCGACCGTATGAGAGCCCAGTTGCGGCGCATGGGCGCCATGTGGGCGTGGGACCGCGAGGCCATCTCGTGCGACCCGGACTATTACAAGTGGAGCCAGTGGTTCTTCCTGCGCTTTTATGAGGCCGGGCTGGCCTATCGCGAGTATGCCCCGGTAGACTGGTGCCCCAACTGTAACACGACCTTAGCGCGCGAACAGGTCTGGGGCGAAGACCGTCACTGCGAACGCTGCGGCACCCCGGTGATCAAAAAGCTGCTCAACCAGTGGAAATTCCGCATCACCAACTATGCCGACGAATTGCTCGACAAGCTGGACGAGATCAACTGGCCCGAACGGGTCAAGGTCATGCAGACAAACTGGATCGGGCGCAGCGAAGGGGCACAGGTTACGTTTCATACCGAGCAGGGCGATCCACTGGAGATCTTCACCACGCGGCCCGACACGCTATGGGGCGCAACCTTTATGGTACTGGCCCCAGAGCATCCGTTGGTGGACAAGGTGACGACCGCCGAGCACTGGGACGCGGTCGAAGCATACAAGGCCCAGGCGGCGCGCCTGGACGAGATCCAGCGCGGCGCGGCGGACAAGGAAAAGACCGGCGTCTTCACCGGCGGCTACGCCATCAACCCGATCAACGACGAGCGCATCCCTATTTGGACCGCCGATTATGTGATGATGGGCTACGGCACGGGCGCCATCATGGCGGTGCCGGGTCACGACCAGCGCGACTTCGAGTTTGCCCGCAAATTTGGCCTGCCCGTGCAGGTAGTCGTCCAGCCGCCCGACCAGGAGCTTGACGCCGCTACCATGACCGCAGCCTGGCCCGATGAAGGTATCATGGTCAACTCCGGCCCCATCAACGACGTGCCGGCGGGTAAGGGACCGGGTGAGAGCGTCCAGGTGACCATCGACTGGCTGGAGCAGACGGGCAAGGGCCAGCGCGCCAAAAATTACCGCCTGCGCGACTGGCTGATCAGCCGCCAGCGCATGTGGGGCGCGCCCATCCCCATCATCTACTGCGAACGGTGCGGGACGGTACCTGTACCCTACGAAGATCTGCCCGTACTGCTGCCCGACGATGCCGAGTTCAAGCCTACGGGTGAAAGCCCGCTGCGCTATCACGAGGGCTTCCGCTATGTCAAATGCCCGCAGTGTGGCGGCGACGCCGAGCGCGAGACCGACACCATGGACACATTTATGTGCTCCAGTTGGTATCAGTACGCCTATGTCACGCCCTATTACAAGGCCGGCGAGCCGATCCATCGGGACGACATGCCGTGGGACCCGGCTAAAGGCGAATACTGGCTGCCGGTGGACCAGTACACGGGCGGCATCGAACACGCCACCATGCACCTGCTCTACACCCGCTTCTTTACCAAGGCGCTGCGCGACATCGGCGTAGTGGACTTCGACGAACCCATGCAGCGTCTCTTCAACCAGGGCATGGTGCTGGGACCCGACGGAGAGAAGATGTCCAAAAGCCGCGGCAACGTGGTCAACCCCGACGAGATGGTGGCCAAACATGGCGCCGACACGGTGCGCGGCTATCTGATGTTTATCGGCCCGTGGGATCAGGGTGGTCCGTGGGACCCAAGCGCCATCGAGGGCGTCTACCGCTTCCTGGCTCGCACCTGGGTGGTAGTGACCGAGGAGCCCGATTCGCACCAGATGATGGCCACGCCCACCTCGGAGGAACTGCGAGCGCTGGAGCGCAAGCTGCACCAAACGATCCTCAAGGTGACCGACGACATCCGCAACTTCCGTTTCAACACCGCCATCGCCGCCCTGATGGAGATGAACAACGCCCTCTTCAGGGCCAAGGATTCCGCCGTGGTCGGCACCGGGATGTGGCACGAGGCGTTGGAGACCCAACTCAAACTCATGGCCCCCATCTTCCCCCACATCAGCGAGGAGTTGTGGCAGCGGCTGGGAAAGAGCGAGAGCATCCACTTGCAGTCCTGGCCGCAGGGCGACCCCGAAAAGGCGAAAGAAGACGAAATCGAGGTAGTGGTGCAGGTCAACGGCAAGGTGCGCGACCGGCTGCTGGTCGCCCCCGGCACATCGCAAGCTACCTTACAAGAGCAGGCGCTGGCGCTGGAGAATGTGCAACGGTGGCTCAACGGCAAGAGCGTCCGCAAGGTGATCGTAGTGCCGGATAAGCTGGTGAATGTGGTCATTGGGTGATCTATGATCCACCAACTTCGTATCTACGAAATCTTCGAGCATAACAAAGCGGCCTTTCATGACCGTTTCCGGGATCACGCGGCGCGGATTATGCGGAGCTGCGGCTTTGATATCCTCGCCGTGTGGGAGACCCAGACCGGCGCCCGCACCGAATTTGTCTATCTGCTGGCCTGGCCGGATGAGCCGGCAATGCGCAGCGCCTGGGCCAACTTCATGGCGGACGAAGAGTGGAAGGAGATCAAACGGGTCACGAGTGCGCAACATGGCGATTTGGTTGGCGCAATTGAGGAGCGTATTCTCGTATCGACGAGCTACTCACCTTCCCATGAACCAAGCGACCCTCACCGCCTTTCAGGCCAGCTATGATCGCGTGGCCGAAGAATACACCCGGCGCATTTTTGACGAATTGCAGCACAAGCCGCTGGACCGGGCATTGCTCGATCAATTGGTGCAGCGCGTGGGCAACTTGGGGCCCATCTGCGACCTCGGCTGCGGACCCGGCCATGTGGCGCGCTATCTTCACGAGCAAGGAGCCGCGGTGCTGGGCGTGGATCTCTCGCCGGGTATGGTCGAGGCGGCGCGGCGCTTAAATCCGGCCATTGAGTTTCGACAGGGGAACATGCTGGCGCTCGACGTGGAAGACAACGCCTGGGGCGGGATTGCAGCCTTCTATTCGATCATCCACATCCCCCGCGAGGAAGTGTTCCGCGCATTTGCCGAACTCAGGCGCGTGCTCAAACCGGGCGGCTGGCTGTTGGTAGCCTTTCACATCGGCGAACATATGGTTCATGTGGACGAGTGGTGGGGCGAAGAAGTATCCCTGGATGGCTACTTCTTCCAGCCGCAGGAGATGGTTGGTTATCTCCAACGAGCCCGTTTTGGCGACATTGAAACCATCATTCGTGAGCCATACCCAGAGGTAGAGCATCAGAGCCGCCGGGCATATATCTTTGCGTGCAATCCACGGAGTGGAGGATTCAGTGAGTGAGACCAACGGGTTTCTGGTAGAAATCCCGTCGGTCTCGAAGCGACGACACGTCAACTCGACGGTGGCAAGATTTCGATGCCATACTTCTGGGCAACGGCCACCAAGTGCCCGGGGTCGAACGAGCCATTGGGCGACGGTGGATTGGCCCGGTCGGGGATCAACTGGCCGGCCTCGGCAAAGAACTTTTCGTGGATACCGCCCGGCGAGACCAGGATCAACATGCGCGCCGGGGTGCTCCCGCTGTTGGTAAAGGCATGGACAGTCTTGCGCGGGACAAAGGCATGATCGCCAGGCCGCAGTTCCGCCTTTTGCTCGCCGATCAGAAAGGTGTAGGTTCCCTCGAGCACAAGGAATGCTTCATCTTCGTAGTGTTGCAGATGGGGCGGCGTGCCCTGTCCCGGCGCTGTACACGTTTCGAAGAGCGAGTATGCACCCCCGGTCTGGTCGGCAATCGCCTTGAAGGTGACCAGGTCGGTCACAACACGGTAGGTAGGGCCTTCGCCCGACTTGACTAGACGGGCAGACAGTGTTTGAGTGGTCACAAGAAATCTCCTTTTTCTCTGTGAGATTGCAACTCTCTGGTAGGAAGAGTCGTAACCTCAAAACAATTGAACGTTTGTGATTTGCACCGTCCTGTTGAACTGTTGCTGACACCTGCTACTATACAGGCTGCGCCCGCCGGAATCCACCCACAGCGCCCACACGGGCGCCACACACTGCCCACACAGTTGACCAACAGCGCTGTTTTGCGGCAGTTATCGTCTCATCTATCTGGTTTTAAGCATGCGTGAAGAATCTCCTGTCGCATTTGGCGAATTGTTGCGCCGGCGCCGAGAACGCGCTGGGTTGACCCAAGAGGCCCTGGCCGAAAAGGCCAATTTGACGGCGAACGCCATCGGTGCCCTGGAGCGAGGCGAACGGCGGCGCCCGTATCCTCATACCGTCCGTGCGCTGGCCGATGCGTTGGATCTCGCGGCGGCAGAACGAGAGGCGTTGGTCGCGGCCGCATCACAACGTACAGAAGCGCAGACGGCGGTGGAATCTGTTTCCACGGATGCTGGTCAGGGCCTACCCTACCAGCTTACCGGACTGGTGGGGCGCACCGCCGAAGTGGCCGTTGTCCAGCAGCTCTTGCGGCGCAGCGACCTCCGGCTGTTGACGCTCACAGGACCGGGCGGCGTGGGGAAGACCCGGCTGGCACTTGCCGTCGCGGCGAGCTGCGGCGATGCATTTGCGGATGGCGTGGCGTTTGTCTCCCTGGCGCCTATCAGCGAGCCGGCGCTCGTCCTGCCGGCGATCGCCCAGGGGCTGGGGTTGCAGGAGAGCAGCACACCGCTGCTGCAAGGCTTGCAACGTTGGCTGCGCAACAAACAGTTTCTTATGGTGATCGACAGTTTTGAACATGTTGCTTCAGCAGCGCCTCAACTCGTTGCGTTGCTGGAGGCTACTCCACGGCTCAAGGTGTTGATCACCAGCCGCGAGGCGCTGCGGGTGCGCGGCGAACAGGAATATCTGGTCCCCCCTCTGGCTTTTCCAAAACTGGAGCGTCTGCCATCCGCTGAGACAGTGCTGGAATACGACTCGGTCCGCCTCTTTGTTCAGCGCACGCAGGCAGTCCGGCCAGATTTTGTGCTCACAGAGGAGGAGGCGCCGGTGGTTGCCGCCATCTGCGCACGGCTGGATGGGCTACCGCTGGCGATCGAACTGGCCGCGGCGCGCATGGCCCTGCTGACCCCGCAAATGTTGCTCGCACGCCTGGAACACCAGCTTCAGGTGCTCACCCGTGGCCCGCGCGATCTGCCCGACCGGCAGCAGACCCTGCGTGCAGCCATCGCCTGGAGCTACGACCTGCTCACGCCCGCTGAACAGCGGCTCTTCCGCCAGTTGGCTATCTTTGCCGGTGGCGCAACGCTGGAGGCTATCGTCGCGGTGTGTGGCACGGAAGGTGACCTCAGCGAGGAAGTCATCGATCAGACGGAATCGCTGGTCAATAAGAACCTGGTACGCCGCGCCGCCGACGATGGGGAGACGAGGATCGAGCTGTTGGAGACCATTCGGGCCTATGGTCTCGAACAGTTGCAGGCCAGCACTGAGATGGAGACTCTACAGGCGAAACACGCTTCATACTTTCTTGCCCTGGCGGAAAGCGCATCGCCCCACTTGATGGGGCCAGTACAGACGGCATGGTTTCGCCGGCTCAGCCAGGAGCGTAACAACCTGCGGGCAGCCGTGCGCTTTTGGCTGGAGCGCGATGGCCATGAGGAGGCGGTTCGCCTGGTCTGGGCCTTGTGGCGCTTCTGGTGGGTGAGCGGGATGCACCGCGAGGCGCACGAGTGGATACGGCAGATAGTAGAGCGCGACGCCTCAAAGACGTTACCAGCCTTGCGGCGCTCCCAGGCTGAACTGGTGCTTGGCAGCATGGCCTGGGCGGCGGGTGACAACAGCGAAGCAGTGAAACGGTGCCAGGCGGCGGTGGCCCTCTGCGCTGAGCACCAAGACAGGCGCACCGAGGCGATTGCCCTACTCATGCTGGGCACGAGCCAGCTCAGCCAGGGGAGCTACGATCAGGCGGTCACGGAGATTCTCGAGCGGAGTGGACGCCTCTTCCACCTGATTGGGGAAGAATGGGGCGCAGCCTTTGCAACAAGTTACCCGGGCCTGGTCTTGCTGGCGCAGGGCGCTATCGCCGAGGCGCTACAGCGCCAGGAAGCGGCGCTGGCGCTCGCCAAGCAGTCTCGTGATCGGATTGTGATCCACCAGGTGTTGTATAATCTCGGCATTACCAGCGTCGCTGCTGGCGATGATCAACGCGCGCTGCGCAACTTTGCCGAAGGGCTGGCGCATACCACAGAGGTGGAAGACAGCGCCAATGCCGGTTACTTTATCCGAGGCATTGCTGAGGTTGCGCTGCGCCACTCTGTAACCGCTGAGGCTGTGTGTTTGCTTGGCGCTGCTCACGCGCTGCTCGAAGCCGTCGGCGCACCGTTGCTACGCTATAGTCTGGAACAGTGCTGGCATGACCAGACCATCGTCCATGCGCGCACAGTTCTGGGCGACGATGCGCGCACAGTTCTGGGCGACGAATCTTTCGAACAGGCCTGGGTGGGAGGAGAGACGCTAAGTCTGGAACAGGCCAAAGCAAAAGCACAGACGCTCGCACAGCTGCTTCGTGCGTGAGCGGTCTGTTTTGAACTGGGTTAGGAAGTCATGACAATTGTGAATACGTGGCACAAGTATTTGACCGATTATAACGAAGGGTTGGGATTGGTCTATGAGCGATTTGTGCTCAACGATTTCTTGGACGGCTTACGACAGCGCTATCATCTCCACTCGGTGTTGGAAGCGCCCCTCTATGGCATGGCCGGCGTGAGCGGCATCAACGACGTGGTCTTTGCCCAAAAAGGGATCGATGTCACGCTGGTGGATGACAACGCCGAGCGGCTGCGCGGGGTGGAGCGCATCTGGCACGAAGACCTACGGCTGCCTGCCAACCTGGTCTACAACCCGCCCAACCGCTGGGGGGAACTGCCCTTTGCCGGCCGCAGCTTTGACCTTACCTGGTGTTGGGCCGCGCTCTGGTACATC
>QEUW01000210.1 GCA_003577005.1 Chloroflexota bacterium
AGTTGTCGGCTTTCCCGGCCTGACCCGGCGTGAGATAGCCAAACAGTTCCCTGGCTATGTCCTGCCAAGAGAGATGAGGGACGAGGGCTGGTGGTTTGATGGTTATGAGGATGCCGCCGGCTGCCAGCGCCGCGCTGTCCAGGTGGCCGAGACGCTGCATGAATGGGCGCCCAAGATGCCAGACGAACGGATTGGGCTCATCTCGCACGGCACCTTTGCCGAGAATCTGGTGCGGGCGCTCTTGGGGTTGCCGCCCGACCATCCCGCCTATTTTAGCCACTACAACACGGCCATTACACGCATCGATTTTTTGCCTGATGGATTTCTATTTGTGCGCTATCTGAACCGCATCCAACACCTGCCGCCGGAGTTGATCTCGCGTTGAACCGCTGGCCGCTGCCAACTTGAGGTGTTGTTTTCATTCTGATTTGTGTGCAGGCTTACCGGCAGATGAAGGCAAAACCAGCCACTCTTTCGTTTATCCTGTTGCTTGCCAGCTTCATCGTCGCCACTCGCCACATCGATGGCGCCTCTTTTGGTTGTGCAGGCTGGGGATACAGTTGCCGTCACCGTGACGGCAACTGCGCTGAATCCACACGGTCCCTGCACCGATCGGTTTGTCGCCCATGAACTAGAACACACCACCCGCACAGCCGACGGGGTTGTGCGCATGTACGAGGCAAATGGCTCTGGCCTGGCCGTGGCCGATCTCGACAACGATGGCCGTCTGGACCTTGTCCTGGGCAATCACGCCGGCCCCAACACCCTCCTTTGGAATGAAACCCCGCCCGGTGGACTACTACGCTTCCGCAAAGAGGAGCACGGGAGCGGGCGGACGCGCGCAATCACCGCAGTGGATGTGGATGGCGATGGCTGGCGCGACCTGGTGTTGACGCTGAATACCGGCGTGATCAACTATTGGCGCAATACCGGCGATGGCAACTTTGTCTGGGAGGTGTTGCAGGGCGTGGCCTACCCGGCCTACTCGCTCACCTGGGAGGATGTGGACCTCGACGGCGATCTCGACCTGGTGACTGCCTCATACGATGCCGGCATCTTGACCGATGTGGGCAACAATTATCTCCTCGGCGGCGGCGGTGGCGTGGTTGTTTACGAGCGCAAAGACGGTCTCTTTTTGCCCACCAAGCTGGACAAGGAGGCGCAGGGGTTGGGATTGCTGGCGGCCGATCTTGACGGCGATGGCCGCCCCGACATCTGGGTCGGTAACGACTTTCACATGCCCGACCGGCTCTGGCTGAATCACGCTGCTGACGACGGCCAACCGGTCTGGGCAGCGGTGCAGCCCTTTGCGCAGATGTCCAATAGCACCATGGGTGTCGATTGGGGCGATATTACGAACAGCGGCTCTCTGGCGCTCTTCACCACCGATATGAACCCCTATGACATCTCCGTGCAAAACCTGGCCGCCTGGCTCCCGGTCATGGCAACGCTCGAAGAGACCAACGCACCCGGCGATCCGCAACGTACGGCCAATATGCTCCAGATGCGCGATCCAAAAGGTGGCTGGCGCAACGAAGCCGCCCGCCGCGGGGTCGAAGCCACCGGCTGGAGCTGGGCCGGCCGCTTTGGCGACCTGGACAACGATGGCTGGCTCGACCTCTACGTGGTCAACGGGATGATGGAGGAGCGCATGTTCGGCCACCTGCCCAACCACGAACTGGTAGAAGAGAACCAGGCCTTTCGCAACGACGGGGGTGGTCGCTTTACGCCCATGCCACAATGGGGCCTTAACTCGACCTTGAGCGGGCGCAGCATGGTGATGGCTGATCTGGACCTGGACGGCGACCTGGACATCGTGGTCAACAATCTGCGTGGGCCGGCCATGCTCTATGAAAATCAACTCTGCGGCGGCGAGAGCGTCCAGGTCGAACTTCAGTGGCCGGGGGTGCAGAACCGTGACGCCATCGGCGCACAGGTAGCGCTGCACACGAGCGCAGGGGTCTTCCGCCGCGATGTGCGCGCTGCCAGTGGCTATCTCACCGGCGACGCTGCGCAGCTGCACTTTGGTGTCCCGGCAGGAGCGACCATCGAGCGGCTGGAGATCCGCTGGCCGGATGGGGCCGATGCGCTGATGGAAGGGGTGCGTAGCGATTCGTTGCTCACGATCATACGTTGCCCTTGTAATTTGTAGTCACACTTGATACAATGTATCCACAAACAGTATGATTGAAGTTGGAGGCAGCATGGAGACCACTGTAGGCGTACGCGAATTGAAGGCGCAATTAAGCGCATATTTGCAAAAAGTCAAGGCGGGCGAAACCATTATCATCACCGAACACGGCAAACCGGTTGGCCGCCTGACGCCGCTGCCCAAGACCAAAGAGGAGCGCATCCAGGCTATGATCGATGCCGGGCTGATCTCTTGGAGTGGGAAGCGATTTGTACCACTGGATGACTCTGAACTCGCTGAGTTAGAACCAGGTGCAACAAAGACTGTAAGCGAGATCCTCTTGGAAGACCGTCGTTGAATCTGTATCTGGACACCAGCGCATTGGTCAAACTCTATATCCGCGAGCCGGGATCTGCCGACATGCAGCGGTTGCTGCACGAAAGTCTGCTTGCAGCCACATCCTGGGTCGGCTATGTCGAGGTCGTGTCCGCGCTTACGCGTGCCGTCCGGATGAAGACGTTGAGCCGTAACAGTGCGAGCCGGAAACTAGCTCAATTTCAGCATCAGTGGGGCGATCTGTTCCACATCGAAGTCACAACCCTTGTCATCACTCTGGCCGCTCCTCTGACCTGGGAGCATGAATTGCGGGCGTATGACAGTCTACATTTGGCATCAGCGCTGATCTGGCAGGAAACGCTGGCTGAACCGGTGACGCTAGCCACCTCTGACCTGCAATTATGGGAAACGGCTCGCAAGGTAGGGCTGCTCAATTTTCCACCAGCAGTTCCCGCTTGAAGAACACCCCTTGTGCAACTTGCGAGAGGGCAAGCCCCCAAGCCCGGCTATTTTGCGCAGTTGACGAATCGGCAACTCCCCAAGTATGATTAGGGTGACATGCCCCCGACATCTTTTTGCATTTCCAGACCCAAAGGAGGATTTGATGAGCAGTCAATTGCCCGCCAATCGTTTTTCGCGCCGGCAGTTTCTACGTGGTATGACCGCTGCTGGCGCGACCGTCAGCATCTTTGCCCTGGCTGGTTGTCCGGCCCCGGCTGCCCCGGTTGCACAGACAGGTGGTGAGGCAGCCGCTCCGGCTGCGGCAGGGGGGCAGGTGCTTTTCTGGAAACCACCCCACAGCGAACGCGAAGCCGACCTGTGGCAGACGTTGCTCCAGAAGTTTATGGACGAGAACCCCGGTGTGACGGTCGATCACCAGGTCATCCCGTGGGGCAGTGTCGATGAGCAATTCACCGCCGCCTTTGCCGGCGGCTCCCCGCCCGACATCTTCTATCTGCCCGACGAGTGGTATCCCAAGTACGTCAGCCAGGGTCAGATCGCCGACCTCACCGACAAGATCGGCGAGTGGCGCGAGAACTACACCGAAGCCGGCTGGACGGGCGCCACCTACAAAGGCAGCACCTGGGGCGCACCCTTCCTGGGTGTAGCGCAGGGCTGGGTGCTCAACATGAACCTCTTCAACGAAAAAGACGTCGCCGTCCCGACCAATTGGGAAGAGTTCCGCGCCGCGGCCGCGGCCCTCACCGATACCGATGCCGGCGTATATGGCATCGATGTCCCAGCTTCCTCCACTAACTGGGTCATTTTGATCCCGCTGCTGGCGGCCGGCGGCACCAAGCTGCTGAGCGACGACCTCCTGTCGGTGACGGCAAACACCGAGGGGGGCCGGGCGGCTTTCAAGGCGTTGCTCGAAGACATTGTGTGGACCGATCAGTCGGGCATTCCCGTTGGTTTCACCGATGATCAGCGTCGCGATTTGCGCCTGTCGGGAAATGTGGGCATGAGCTGGGTGGAGACTTCGGGCATCAAGGCCGTCTGGCGCACAGAAGCCCCCGACCTGGAGTTGGAAACGATCCCCATGCTGCAACTCACCGATGATGGCAAGAACGCAAGTTGGGCCAATATCGGCTTTATGTTTATGGCTGCGCAATCCGTGGACAACGACGCCGCCTTCGCGCTGCTCGAGTATCTGGCAACGGACGAGATCCAGGTCGAGTACGTGCAAAAGGGAGTCGATCTGCTGCCGTTGAAGCGGGGCATCCCCACGCTGCCGGATGTTGACCCCATCGTCGCCGAGATGGTCTCCTGGCTGGACGAAGGTTGGGGTGTGGGCACGCAGATCAGCATCCGCTGGCGCGAGGCCACCAATTCGCTCGTGCAAGAATCGCACGCCGTCATGAGTGGCCTGAAGACAGCCGAGCAAGCCCTGGCCGATGTGGAAGCGACGGTGAATCCGATTTTGGATGGTGAATAAGGAACAGGGAGTGGGGAGTAGGGAATAGGGAGTGGGGTATACAAGCAGATCCCTATTCCCTACTCCCTGTTCCCTCTGCAAGGAGAGTTGCTCGATGAGTGTCACCTCAACCGCCTCGGCTGCCCAGCAAGCCCCGGCTGTTTCGGCAGCGCGACGGCGTACCTGGCGCAAAGTGCGCGAGAGTGCCTTTTGGTATTTGCTGCTGTCGCCCAGCCTGCTGGTGATCTTTGGTTTCTCGATTGTGCCCATGCTATGGAGCATTTACTACTCGTTCAACCGGGGCGGCATGTTGGGCAGACACACCTTTGTGGGCTTTGAGAATTACACCCGGGCCTCACAGCACCCGATCTTTATCCAGACGCTGGCCAATACCTTTCAATACGCCATAATGACGGTACCGACGGTCATCGTGTTGGCGTTGATCGTCGCCATCATCATCTTTCAACTGCCGAAGATGCAGGGCTTTTTCCGCGGCACGGTCTACTTCCCGCTAATCACGCCGGTGGTGATTGCCGCCAACATCTGGGCCTACATCGTCAACCGTGACTTTGGGCCGATGAACCACATCTTGAGCTGGTTTGGCATCCCGCGCATCGACTGGCTTGGCGACCCCACTTGGGCGATCCCCGCCATCGTGATGATGGAGATCTGGCGCGGCTTTGGCTTTTATGTGATCATCCTCTTTGCCGCGCTCCAGTCCATCCCGCGCGAGATGTACGAGGCTGCCCGTATCGACGGCGCAAAGGGGCTGCGCATCATCTGGAGCATCACGATCCCGCTCTTGCGCCCGGCGCTCGGCTTCTGTTTTATCATGGCGACGATCTTCAACTTTCAACTTTTCGATGCCGTCTATGTGCTGACCAAGGGCGGCCCGGCCTGGAAGACGGCCACGGTCAGTTGGTACGTCTACCAGCAGGCTTTCCAGTCGGACAATGTCGGCTTTGCCAGCACGATGGGCGTGGTGCTGCTGCTCATCATTTTGACGCTCTCGCTGGTGCAGTTGCGCTTCTTCCGCAGCGATGTGGAGTATTAGAGGTTCACAGAGAACGCAGAGAAGACACAGAGAGTACAGAGACTATCTCTGCTGACTCTCTGTGCTCTCTGCCTCTCCTCTGTGTTCTCCGTGAACTGCTTTTCAGGAGGTTGGTATGGCGGCAACTTTTGGTGGCGTACAAGATCGGCGGCAGACGCGGGCGTGGCAGGCGCTCTGGTATCTGTTGATGATCCTGATTTCGGTAGCGACGGTGGTGCCTTTTCTCTTTATGGCCTCCACCTCGTTCACCCGGTCGTTTACCATGATGACCTATCCACCGACGTTGCTCCCCGACAATCCGTCGCTGGACAACTACTACCAGATCATCTTTGTCTTTCAGAATGGGCTTTTTCCGCGCTGGTTCTTCAACACCATCTTTACCACGCTGGTGATCACTGCCGGCAGCCTGCTCCTCAACACACTGTCGGGGTACATCTTTGCCAAAAAAGAGTTCTACGGCAAGAATTTTATTTTTGCCCTGTTGCTCTCGACACTGATGGTGCCCGGCGCCGTGACGCTCATCCCGGCCTTTTTGATGGTCAACCGGTTAGGGCTTTTCAACACCTACTGGGCGCTGATCATCCCGGCGTTGGCCTCGCCCTTTGGCATCTTTATGATGCGCCAGTTTATCATGAGCCTGCCATCGGAGTTGATCGAGTCGGCCAAGATCGATGGAGCCAGCGAGCTACGCACCTTCTGGTCGATCATCGTGCCGCTCTCGACACCGGCTATGGCCGCGCTAGGGATCTTTACCGTGATCAACGCCTGGAACGCCTTTCTCTGGCCGTTGGTGGTGTTGCGCGCCAATACCATGCGCACGTTGGTCGTCGGGCTGGCTACCGTGCAGAGCGAGTTCAACATCAACTACGGTCTGGTGATGGCCGGCTCAGTGCTGACTGTGTTGCCGCTATTGGTTCTGTATCTTCTCTTCCAACCTTACTTTGTCGAGGGCTTACGATTGGGGTATGGGAAGTAGCCTGGTCAGCAACAGTTCTGTGTGCATATGCTGAAAAAGGCCAATATGAAATTCCAGCACGAAGCTGTTAAACTCTCCAATAATGTGCAGCAGGCAGAACTTCGGCGCTTGCGGTTGTTGGTCGAAGCAATGCAAATCAGGGCAAAAGGTGAACCTACGGTGTCCCTGGCTGAAGTCATGCGTCGGATCGCGGCCAAACAGACGACCAGCAGTGCGGCAAAGGAACGGGCTAAGAACAGTCCATCGCAAGCATTCAATTGAAATAATCATATGAAAACACACTACATCGCCGCCTATGACACTGAAAAAGCAGGCGATTGCCTCACAGCCTGCAAAGCAATCCGCAAGGTGCATGAGGAATTCGACTTCCCCGGCACCTTTTTCATTGTGGGGAAACGGCTGGAAGAGGAAGGCGCCGAATATCGCGCCGTGCTGGGCGATGTTCCGGGATTCGAGATCGCCTCGCACACCTATTCGCACATCATCCTGCGCGACCACCCCTTCTGCGGCAACATGCCGGGCAACGATGTGCGGGCGCGCGAGATCACGCTGGGCAAGGAGCTGGTAGAGCAGACCTTTCAGCGAGCCTGTGTCGGGTTGCGACCGGGCTGCGGCTTTTACAACGCTCTGTGCGGCGACCCCTGGCTGGTGGAGACGGTGGCCGGCGCCGGCTTTGGCTATGTCAGTTCGCTGCTCTGGGGGCCGGAGACGACCGTTCCGGCGCTGCTGGAAAAACCCTTCACCTATACCGGCGAAGGCCACCCAAACTTATGGGAACTCCCCGGCCACGGCTGGCACGAAAATTTGCTCAAAGCGCACAACCTCACGGTGCAGACACGGCGCATCCTGGCCTGGCCGTCGCCCTTTCCCGAAGCGATGCGGCTCACACCCATCTCGTCGCCTGAAGAAGAGTTCGCCATCAACAAGTGTTTCATCGACAAGGCGGTCGAACTTGAGCTACCTTACGTGTCGCTGATCTGGCACCCGTGGTCGCTGGCCCGCTTCGACCCGGCCATGACCATGCTGCGGCTGACTTTTGCCTACGTGCGTGAGCTAGGGCTCGAAGCCACCACCTACGAGGCAGAATGGCGCCGGGCGCAGGAGGGGGCGGAGGCATAGCCAGGGCGCCAACTGTGCCATTTTATGGTATACTCAGGTCACTCGTCGATGGATCGAATCCAAGGAATGGGCTACTATGAGCGTATTGACTGCTGAGAAACCTCGCGCGGCGCGTAATGCCACGAGCGCTGCGATTCCTCGCACACAGGCTCCTGACACAATCCCACCTCTGGAAAGCGGCGACCGCCTCACTCGCGCCGAGTTCGAGCGCCGCTATGAAGCGCAGTCAGAGATCAAGAAAGCCGAGTTAATCGAAGGGGTTGTCTACGTGGCTTCCCCAGTTCGCGTACGCCGGCATGGCGCACCGCACAGCAATATCATTGGTTGGTTGACAGTCTATCAAGCAGCGACACCTGGTGTCAACGTGGCGGACAATTCGACTCTACGGCTCGATCTGGACAACGAGCCACAGCCCGATGTGGCCGTCTGGATCGAGGGTGGCAACGCCTTTGTGGATGATGATGACTACCTCCAAGGCGCGCCCGAGCTGATCGTGGAGGTGGCCGGCAGCAGTGCAGCCATCGATCTGCACGACAAGCTCAACGCCTATCGCCGCAACGGCGTGCAGGAATACCTGGTTCTCCTGACTCACGAACAGGAGGTACGCTGGTTCCGCTTTGAGCAAGGGGAGACTCGTGTGATTGAAGCGGACGAACAGGGGGTGCTGCGCAGCCAGGTGTTGCCGGGGTTGCATCTCGACGTAAAGCGCTTCTGGCAGGGGGACCTGGCCGGACTGCTGGCGGTGTTGCAGCAGGGGCTGGCAAGTGAAGAACGTGCGGCGTTTGTCCAACGGTTGTGAGCATAATCAACCCCAATCCATCGCTGGAAAGGAAACAGCAAAACGATGGCAACCCAGATATTAGACCAGACCCTTGCGCTCTACGGCGGTCCAAAGGCGTTCCCCCAGATGGTTGGTCAAGCCGAGCCTAAAATCGGCGTCGAGGAGTTTCTGTCGATTGCCGAGCGTTTTGGTTTTTCGCCGGCCGCGCTCGAACGGATTCGCAACGCCGTTTCTGACGATGATCTGGGCCCCGGCCCCAATCTGGCGAAATACACCACCTCGTACCCGCCCCAGACGAAGGGCGCCGCGTTTGAAGCGCTGGCGCGGGAAACGTTCGGCGTCAAGTACGCGCTGGGCGTCAGTTCGGGTACGGCGGCGCTCCACTGCGCCATGGTTGCCCTCGGCGTCGGGCCGGGCGCCGAGGTCATCGTGCCGGCTATCGGGTTTTACGCCACCGCCGCAACCGTGGTGGCGGCCAAGGGCGTGCCCATCTTTTGCGATGTGGATAGATCGCTAGCCATCGACCCTGGCAAGATCGAGAAGCTGATCACCCCGCGCACGGTCGCCATTGCGCCGACCCATGTCATGGGCAGCGTCTGCGACATGGACCCGATCCTTGAGATTGCCCGCAAGCACAATCTCAAGGTGGTCGAAGACTGCGCCCAATCGCCCGGCGGCAAGTACAAGGGGCGCTATGTGGGCACGCTCGGTGATATCGGTTGCTTTAGCATCTCGTGCTACAAGATCATCGGCGGTGGCGAGGGCGGTCTGATCATCACCAACGACGAGCGGTTGTGGGAGCGAGCCAACCAGTTCGCTGAGTGTGGTGGTCTCTGGCGGCCCGACCGTTTTGCTCCACCCCGCTACGAGGGGGAGTTGTTCAACGGCACAAACTATCGCATGTCCGAGTTGGAAGCCGCAGTGGACGTGGTGCAACTGGGCAAGCTCGATGATGTCGTGCGCCGCTATCACCAGGTGAAGATGCGCATCCTGCGCCAGTTGAAGCATTACCGTGAGATCACACCGCAGAAGCTCAACGATCTGGAGGGTGAGATCGGCTACCGGCTGCTCTTCTACCCGGCCACGCATGAGTTGGGAGGGCAGATTGCCGCTGCACTGCGTGCCGAGGGCATCCCTGCCGGCTACCGTGGACCCGCTGCCCGCCCCGACTGGCATGTCTACTATGACATGTTCCCCATTACGCTCAAGACTGGGACCATGCCGGCCGATCAGCCCTTTGATCTGCCCGAATACCACGAGCGCGACGGCCATGCCGAGTATGGCAAAGGTCTTTGCCCGGTGGCCGATGATCTCTTCAACCGCAGCGTGAGCATTCCGCTCAACCAGTGGTATTCCGAGCGTGATTGCGATGCCATTGCCGCGGGGATCAACAAGGTGCTGTCCGCCTATTGCACCGAAGAAGGGCAGGCTACGCCCTGGCTGTGATAGACTAACTCCCAAAGTGACAGCCCCTTCACAAGGGACTGTCACTTGATATCCCCGGTCATCCAAAGCTTGACGGCGCCCCCATCAACCGGTAGAATGGAATGGCGACCGCCACCTCTTCAACCACACAACTGGGAAAGCAACGTATGTATCAAGGCATCGAGATCATCGATTTCCACGCCCACTTCCCCACTGACCGTCCCTGGTTTCCCGATATGGGTGACACGATCAAGAACTATCAGGCGAGTGTTACGCCGGAACGAGCCCAGTTGATCCGCCAGATGAGCCAACCCTATGAGGAGCAGTGGCGGCGCATGTGGGGCTATCCCACAGCGGAAGGTAAGGATGTACATCCCGGTGACCAGGCGCAGGCCCAACGCTGGGTGGATGAGCTGGACAAATACGGTATACGCGCCATCGGTTTTGTCACGGGGGGCGGCAACGAACATCTGGCTGAGATCTGTAGTTGGCACCCGGATCGGTTTGTCGGCTTTGCCCACCATAGCCCTTTTCTGCCCGATGCCGTGGAACGATTGGATCACGCCATCAAGGATCTGGGGCTGCGCGGCTACAAGCTGCTGGCGCCCATGATCGAAGAACCCATTGAAGACCCGGCTGCCTTCCCCGTCTGGGAGAAGTGCGCCGAGTTGGACATCCCGGTGCTGATCCACTTTGGCATCCAGGGTGGCGCCGGCGGGATCGCCTGGCATCAGAACATCAACCCGCTCAAGCTGCACAACGTGGCCAAAAGTTTCCCCGATGTGACCTTTGTCATTCCCCATTTTGGCTGCGCCTGGGAGCGAGAGACCTTGCAGCTCTGTTGGGCGTGCCCCAACGTCTGTGTGGACACCAGCGGCAGCAACCAATGGGTCCGCTGGGTGCCGGGCGAGGTGACGGTGAAGTATCTCTTCCGCAAGTACTACGAGACGATTGGCCCCAGCCGCATCATTTTTGGGTCGGATTCCAGTTGGTTTCCGCGCGGGTTTGCCTTCCGCTATCTGCAAGACCAGGTGCGTGACTGTCTTGATTTGAATCTGCCCGACGAGCATGTCCAACTGATCTTTGCGGGGAACGCGGCGCGGTTGTTGAAAATTGAGTTGTAAGGACCGCTGTCAACGGATTTCGGGAACGGATTGAGCGGATCGCGTTACGACAATCCGTTCCTTGGTCAGAACAAGTAGAGCGGATTCGGGTTGGCAAAATCCGTTTAGTCGGCTCCCCGAATTCGGTATCAGTGTTTTGGCCCTCTATACACAAAAGGAGACCATCGATGCAATACAAACAGCTTACCTGGCTGGCAAGTCTCACCCTAGTCGTAGCTCTACTTATGGCAGCCTGTGCGCCGCCAGTGGCCGCCCCATCCGGGGATGCGGCTGCACCGGCGGGCCAACCGGCGGCCGCCGATGTCATCGAGATCGAGTACTGGCAGTACAACTTTGGCGCCCGCATCGACGCCATGAACCAACTCATCGAGCAGTTCGAGGCCGAGAATCCGGACATTCGCGTGATTCACAACTCGGATATTCCGTATGATGATTTTCTGGACAAGATCGCGGCCAGCGTCCCAGCCGGCGTTGGGCCCGACGTGGTGACGCTCTTCTACGGCTGGCAGATCGACTGGATCAATTCTGGCTATATCGTGCCGCTGCCGGAAGAGGAATTCCCCTCTGCTATGGTGGCCGAAGAGTTCAGCCCCATGGTGCAGGCCAGCTACTTCGAGGGCCAGCTCTATACGTTGCCCACGGCTGTCCGCACGCTGGCGCTCTTCTACAACAAGGACCTGATGACCGAGGTCGGGCTCGACCCGGAGAATCCGCCGCGCACCTTGACCGAATTGGAAGAGCAGGCCGTGCAATGCACGCAACGGGTGGGGGATGACTTCGAGACCTATGGCTTTATCGTCAACCCTGGCGGCCAGGCGCACCACTGGTTCCGCGAAGTGTTGCTGCGCCAGTTTGGCCAGCAGCCGCTGAGCGATGACAATCGCACTGTCCTGTGGAACGCCAGCGACGCCGGTTATGCGGCTTGGAACCAGTTCCTCAAGTTCGAGACCGAGTTGCAGACCGGTCGCCGCGACTTTGCCGCCGACCACGACGGTTTCCTGGCCGGGCAGGTCTGTTTCCACCTCGACGGTTCGTTCCGCCTGGGCACCATTGCCTCTTCGGCGCCCGACTTGAACTTTGGCGTGGTCGAGCTGCCCGAACACAACGGCGTCAAGGCCACCTTTGGCTCGTACTGGACCCACGGCATTACCGAAAAGGCAGCCGCGGACCCGGCGCGCATGGAGGCGGCAATCAAGTTCCTCAAGTTCATCACCACGCCCGAAGCTGGCCTGCTCTGGGTGAGGACAGTGGGTGAACTGCCCGCCCAACTGGAGGCAGCCAGCGATGAAGAGCTGCTGGCTGACGAGCATCTGGGCGCCTTTGTGGCCGGTCTGCCTTACGCCACGGCTACCTTCTTTGTCAACGAGGCCGACGACCGCCAGGCGATCATCGACGCCTACGATGCTGTCATCCTCACCGGGGCCGACCCGGCTGCGGAGCTCGATTTTGCTGTGGAGAAGGTGCAGGCGATGTACGACGCCTTCTGGGCGAACAGATAGAGAGTAGGGAGTGGGGAATGGGATGTGGGGTGTGGCGCCCACTCCCTACTCCCTACTCCTTACTCCCCATTCCCTACCATGAGACACCTCACCCTCAGACAGCGCCAGATTCTCTGGGCCTATATCTTTCTCAGCGTCAGCCTGGTCTTTTTTGTGGTGATCCGCTGGTATCCGGCGCTGTTGGCATTCAACATCAGCCTGCGCGACTGGAACACCTTCCGCGGGTCGGGGCCGTGGGTGGGGCTGGACAATTTTGTCCGGCTGTGGGAGGCGCTCTTCGAGCCGCGCAGCGCGATCCGGGCCGCCTTTCTCAACACCTTCCGCTATGTGATCTACGGCGTGCCGTTGCAGATGGCCCTGGCGCTTGCCATCGCGTTGATGCTCAACCACATCCGCCATCTTGCTACCTTTTTCCGCGTGGCCTTTTTTACGCCCTATGTCACTTCGGCGGTGGCGGTGGCCTTTGTCTGGCTGTGGCTCTATGACTCGCCCAACGGGCTGATCAATACCACCCTGGCGGCGCTTGGGCTACCCAAACAGCTATTTGTGAGCCACCCCAACCAGGCGCTGGGTTCGATTGTGGCGGTGGACGTGTGGCAGGGGTTGGGCTTCTCGGTCATTATTTTCCTGGCTGGTCTGCAACAGATTCCCGACATCTACTACGAAGCCGCGCGTATCGATGGGGCAAACCGCTGGCAACTCTTTTGGCGCATCACTCTGCCACTACTCAACCCGGTCATCGTCTATCTGTCGGTGTTACAGACGGTGGCGACGTTGCGCCAGTTTGCCCTGGTGCAGAACATGAGCCCGCAGGGCACTGGCGGCCCGCTCAACAGCACGACGACCGTCGTGTTGGAGGTCTACAAGGAAGGGTTTTCGCGTTCCAACATGGGGTACGCGGCGGCGTTGACGGTTGTGCTCTTTCTCGTCATTTTACTCATTACGATCATCCAGTTGCGTGTGCTTTCGCGTAGGGTGGAATATTAATTATGGCTTCGACGGTTGACACCAGCACAGAGCGAGCGCTGCAACTGGCCGAACAGGTGGTGAGTACGTCGGCCCGCCGGCGCACTCACTTTTCGCTGTGGACCGCGCTGGCCTATCTCCTTCTGACCATCGGCGCCATCTGGATGATGACCCCATTTGTCTGGAT
>QEUW01000211.1 GCA_003577005.1 Chloroflexota bacterium
TATTGCCAGCGTCGTCGGTAGCGGTGACGGTGATGACGTGCTTACCCTCGTCGAGCGGGACGGTGGAGGTACACTGCCAGTTGCCCAGGGCATCGGCCACGGCGGTGCAGAGCACGGTGCCGTTTTCATCCGTCACCGTCACCGTGCTGCCGGGTTCGGCAGTGCCGGTGACGGTGGGGGTGCTGCTGGCGGTGGTGCTGCCGTCCGCCGGGCTGGTGACCGTGGGCGCATCCGGCGGCGTGGCATCGATGACGAAGGTGCGCACCCCAGGGATGCTGTCGTTGCCGTTCGGGTCGGTGGCAGTCATAGTGACCGTCTGCACCCCATCGGGCAGCGGGATGGTGGACTCACATTGCCATTCGCCGTCCTGATTCGCCACGGCAGTGCAGAGCGGGCGTCCGCCTTCGCGTTGGTCAACTCGCCCGGCAGCGGGCTGAGCAGCACCGGTGTGCTCACCTTCGTGGTGTCCACGATGAAGGGGTGATTCACCGGCCCTTCGATTTGGCCGTTGGGTGCCACCGCCGTCACCTGCACGGTGTGCGGGCCCTCGCTCAGTGGCGTGTCGGGCGTACAACGCCAGTTGCCGAACGTGTCGGCCACGGCGGTGCAAAGCACGACGCCATTCTCGCGCACCGTCACCGTGCTGCCGGGGGTGGCGATGCCGATAAAGGTGGGCGTGGTGTCGTTGGTGCTGCCGTTGGCGGTCGGCGCCAATACCACCAGCGTATCGGGCGATGCATTGTCATCAGCGGGGTTCTTGGGATCCGTGCCGTTCTTCAACTCCTCGTAGTCTGGCACAGTGCCACCGTCGGTGTCGCGCCCGTCGTCGGCCGGGTCGTTGGGGTCGCTAGCGGGCAGACCGACGTTGGGATAGAGCACCGTCTCGACGTAGTCTGGCACGCCACCGTGGTCCGAATCCTTGTAGCTGGTCGGGTCGTTGGGGTCGGTGCCGTCGCGCTGCTCGATATAGTCGGGCACGAGATCACCGTCGCCGTCGGGATAGCTGGTCGGGTCGGTGGGGTCGGTGCCAAACTTGTTCTCGATGTAGTCGGGCACGAGATCACCGTCCGAGTCCTTGTAGGAGTTGGGGTCAGAGGGGTTGGTGCCGTCGATCTTGGTTTCGACGTAGTCCGGCACTTTGTCGCCATCCGAGTCCTTGTAGCTCAACGGGTCGTTCGCATCCGTGCCGTCCTTGTTCTCGACGAAGTCGGGCACGAGATCACCGTCCGAATCCTTGTAGCTGGTCGGGTCGTTGGGGTCGGTGCCGTCGAGCATCTCCTGGGCGTCGGGCACACCGTCGCCGTCGGTATCGGGGCTGTCGTCGGCTGGGTTGGTCGGGTCGGTGCCGAGCTTGATCTCCTCGTAGTCGCCAACGTTGCCGCCGTCGGTGTCGCGCAGGTCGTCGGACGGGTCGTTGGGGTTGCCGGCGGGCAGACCCAGGTTGGGATAGAGCGTCACCTCCACATAGTCGGGCACGCCGCCATTGTCGGTGTCCTTGAAGTCGTTGGGGTCATTGGGGTTGGTGCCGTCGCGCTGCTCGATGTAGTCGGGCACGAGATCACCATCCGCGTCCTTGTAGCTGGTGGCGTCGGTGGGATTGGTGCCGTCGATCTGTTCAACATAATCGGGCACCTTGTCGCCATCGCTATCCTTGTAGGAATTCGGGTCATTGGGGTTGGTGCCGTCGATCTGCTCCTGCCAGTCGGGCACGCCATCGCCGTCGGTGTCGCGGCAACTGAGCGGCTGTTGCGCACCGGTGCAGGCAACCGGGCGGACATCATCGGCCGGGTTGGTGGGGTCGGCGCCTGTGAGCAGTTCGATATAGTCGGGCACGCCGCCGTTGTCCGTGTCGCGCAGGTCATCGGCTGGGTCATTGGGGTTGCCGGCGGGCAGACCCATGTTGGGGTAGAGCACCGTCTCCACATAGTCGGGCACACCGCCGTTGTCGGTGTCCTTGAAGTCGTTCGGGTCGGTGGGGTCGGTGCCGTCCTGCTGCTCGACATAATCGGACACCTTGTCGCCGTCGCTGTCCTTGTATTTGGTGGGGTCGAGTGGGTCGGTGCCGTCGATGGCTTCCTGCCAGTCGGGCACGCCGTCGCCGTCGCTGTCGCGGCAACTGAGCGGCTGTTGCGCGCCGGTGCAGGCGACCGGGCGGACATCATCGGCCGGGTTGGTGGGGTCGGCGCCCGTGAGCAGTTCGATATAGTCGGGCACGCCGCCGTTGTCCGTGTCGCGCCAGTCATCGTTAGGGTCGTTGGGGTCCCCGGCGGGCAGGCCGAGGTTGGGATAGAGCGTCACCTCCACATAGTCGGGCACGCCACCATTGTCGGTGTCCTTGAAGTCGTTGGGGTCGGTGAGGCTTGTGCCATCCTGCTGTTCGACATAGTCGGGCACCAGGTCACCGTCGCTGTCCTTGTATTTGGTGGGGTCGAGTGGGTCGGTGCCGTCGGCGAGTTCAACGACATCGGGCACGCCGTCGTTATCATCGTCATCATCGAACGCATCCAGCGTGCCGTCGTCGTCGGTATCGACGTTGGAGACTTTGCCAAAGCTGAAGAAGTCGCCGTTGGCAAAGTCGATGCTGGCTTCGTAACTGGCGCCGTTGACTGTCAGTTGGACAAAGCTGTCGCTGCTGTCGAAGGTAGCATCGGCGCTGCGGATGAGCAACAGTAATTCATTGGCGGCCAGTGTGACGGCGCTGGTGGGGATCTGCACCAGCACGCTGCCCACCGTGCCTGTCTCCTGCACTTTCCAGATGCGGGCCATGCGCTGGCCGCCAGTGACGTTGGGGATGGCCGTGCCGATGCTGGTGGCGCCGTTGTCGTTGCCCCAGCTCAGGAAGCTCTTGTCGGCGGCGAAGGCGTTGGGGTTGGCGGCGTTGGTGGCGGCAATCGTGCCCAGACCCATCGCCACCAGCGCGCCACTGCTGACGCTCTGGGACTGCTTCTGGTGGAGCGCCGAGCAGTCGTCACGCCCGATGGCGGCGATGTCGTTGTTGTAGCCGGCATGGGCGGTGGCGTTCCACACCACGGTGCTGCCATCACTCGCCACATAGTTCTGTGCTGTGGTCTGGTCGAGCGGGATGCCGTACTTGAGCGCCAGATAGCTATGTGCCCGCTGTAGCTCGGTCGCCGTCAAGGCACGGTCGTAAATGATCACTTCGGGGATCTGGCCGTTCCAGAAAACCGCCCTGGCGATGATCGTGCGTGAGCCAATCGAGACCAAATTTTGCGTGGCTGGGGTGAGGGCAATGGTCCCCGTGCCGTCGAGCCTGCCATTCACATACAGGTTCACCCCATTGGCGGCATTGGTCTGCGTAGCGCCGAAGAGGTAGGCCAGGTTGGTCTGGAAGACAGTCGATCCAAGACCTCCTCCGGTGGGCGGCGGATTTTCCAGATATTGCAGACGTAGGGTCTGCTCAACTCGGATCTCCATGCCGTTGTCGTTGCCCCCGGCCGAGATAGGGATGCCACTGCCTACCAGCTCCCCTCCAAAGCTGAGATCGGTCGCCCTGCCGACGGCCAGGATCGTTGCATTGGCGGGGTCAACGCGGAAGGTGGTGGCGTCGAAGTAGTCATTGACGCCGTCAAAGGTGAAATAGGGATTGGCGTTCATCAGCCCGCCGGAGCCATTGTTGAAGACTGGTTGATTGGCGCCGGTAGCCTGGATCATCGTGTTGCCATTCCCGGTTTGGTCGCTCCACGAGGCACTGCTGGCTGTGCCGTCATCGGCGCGGTACCAGGCGCGGATGTTCGTACTCACACAGCCAGGAGCGTACCCCTTGATGACGGTGACGGCGATGGCCTGGTTGTCCGTGCCACCAGCGTTGCTGGCGCGCACCGTGACATCATAGACATTGTTCGCCCCGCTGTCGGTGGGCGCCTCGAAGTCGGGGGCAGTGATGAAGGCCAGCACCCCAGTAGTACTGTTGATGGTGAACTTGGCGGCATCCGCCCCCCCCACGATGCTAAAGGTGATGGGGGCGTCGCCGGTCGCCGTCACCGTGGTCACCCCGGTGGTGTTCTCGACCACGCCGACGCCGGCCGTGGCGCCCCCGCCGTTGGAGGTGATAGTAGGGCCGACGGCGGTGTCGCGGTAATCGACATCGCCGAGACCGCCAGTGTTGGGATAGGTGGCGCCGGGGTTAGTGATGCCGGCATTGGCCGGGCCGAAGGCGGCGTCGTTGGTGTCCACGTCGTTGTCGAGGCCATCGTTGTCGGGGTCGTTGAAGGCGCCCAGCGTCAGCCCGGCTTCGGCGGTGTCGGTGCCCTGGGCGTTGTCGCTGTTGGTATCCAGGTAGTCAGGCTGGTCGGCGCCGTCGGTATTGACCGGGATCAGCCCATTTGGGTAAGCAGTGTTCACTCCGCGGCTATTGACCACGCCCGTGGGGGCAACGTAGCCTGCCGTTGTCTGCGCCTCGATGTTGTCGGGGATGCCATCGTTGTCGCTGTCGAGGTCGAGATAGTTGGGCCGAGTGTCGCCGTCGGTGTTGGGCGACACCAGATTATCACTGAAGACCGTCCAACCCGAATCACCGGTCGGCGGGAAGACGAGCGGCGTCGAACTACTCTGGGTGTCACTGGCCAGCGCAGCGACGCTGGCATAGCTGATGAGCAAGTTGGGCGATTCGACGATGCGGTAGATCCGGCCATCGGCGTCGAAATAATCCAGGGTGTTGAAGGTTGCGCCGCCAGCGATCGGCACGTTGGAGGTCTGGACATCGTTAATCAGGTTGGCGATACTGCTGTAGGCAATCAGGCGGAGGGCGGGCCCATTGACCCGGTAGATGGTGTTACCTTGCACAAAATAGCCGGTGTCACCGAGTGCATTCGCGTTGAAGACCATGGCATCGTTGGTAGTCTGGGTGTCAGTCTGAAGGGCGGCAATGGTCGTATAGGAGACGAGTCTACCGACCCCGAACTGTGACGAGACGCGGTAGTAGCGACCCTGGTAGGTAAACCAGCCAGCATCATTGAGCCCTTCGTACCCTGGGCCCGAGACGTTCGAGCTCTGAATATCAGGCGGGATGCTGGCGACGTTGGGATAGGTGATAAACCGGTTGTTGGGCCAATTCATGCGGAGGACGCGGCCGCGCTGACCCTGGCTGTTCAATGCGCCGCCATCCGCCTGCCCATCATTGTTGGCGTCAAGCCCACCTGCCTCGCGCACGTCATAGATCCCGTCGTTATCCGAGTCAAAGTCGCGACTGTTAGGCACGCCGTCGCCGTCAGTATCGACTGCCCCGTTGCCCTCAGTCGCATCGAGGATGCCGTCGCCATCGTCGTCCACGTCGATACTGTCGGGGATGCCATCGCCGTCGGTGTCAGCTTGCGCCAGGGCGGCCGGTGGGGCGTCGAAGAGTTGCTCAACGCCCCAGGTCAAGCCGGCTAGGCTGCCGGCGAGCCAGGGGGGGAGGTGCAGGGCGAGCGCCGCGGTCTGCGCCAGGTCCGGCGTGGGCTGCAAAGCAGTCAGCACGCCGGTGGTGGTCAGGGCGAGGATCTGTACAAAGACGATACAGAGGGTGAGCAATCTAAAACGTTTGGTACGGTAGTTAGACATGGGATGACTCCTGGTTCGTGATGCGTGATACGTGATGCGTGATACGTGTTGCATCAGGCGATGAGCGGGAACGGATTGATCGTGGGTTGGCTGCGGTATGGGGCAGCGGGTGGATTTGGTCATACTGTGCTCCTGTTATGAATTAAGAGTTGCGGGTTGCGGGTTCGTGGAAACCTGACAGGTTTGCCAAACCTGTCAGGTTTCCACGAACTCTTCGGGAACGAGTGACAAAATCCGTTGATGAAGAATTTCTTGTTCATGGGCGGCATGAAAACCGGCTTTGCCTTGAAACCAGGCCAGCACGTCGTCGCTGTGCAGGTTGGTTTTCTTGAACGAAAGCAAGGTGTGATAGGAGGAATAGGGCCACTGGCGAAAGTCGTCGACGAAGCCATGTTTCTGCGGGTTTTGATGGATGTAGACGACCAGGCGGCGAAAGTGAGCGTCGGCGGTGACTTCCACCCGGCCAAAGGGTCGTTGGAATAGGTATCAGCAACGGGCACGATCTGCTTGGCGTATAGCCCCAGAAAATGGTAGTAGTTGCGTGCTTCTACGAAGATGTTTTCGCGATTGTTGCCGCGGTTATAGACATGATAGTAGCGGCCATAGTCCAACGGCTGGGTCATCATTCATCTCCGGTCGAGCATCAAACCTGCCAGGTACGCCGCCGAGGTTAATGGTTGAGCCAATTCTCACAAGCGGCGCACCTGGCAGGTTTGGGTACATTGCAGTTGGTCGGTTGTTTGTGCTATATTGGTCATGGTTGATTCAGAACGGGCTAGAAAGGTGAAGCGAGATGACATTGCTAGAGATTCTCCAAGATATTCATGCGTTGCAGGAAGATTTGCTGATGTATGAGCGCAAGTACAACATTCTGTCTGAAACGTTCTACGAGTCGTACATACAGGGCGATGAGCCGCCGGACGACGCCTGGGTCATGGACTGGACGGCTTGGGCCGCCAGTTATGAAATCTGGTTACAACGCCGTGAGATGTATACCGATGCGGTCAACAAGCTGCGGGCCACAACGCCCCTGGCCACCATGATTGAGAAAGCGGTCAACCGTGAACCCATTCTCATCCCTGCCTGAGTACGAGGCGTACATCTACGGCTTGCCTGCGCGCTATCTTTCGATCTTATCCTCTACGCTGGTGGTAGTTCGCCGTAGCGCTGCCGTTGTCATCGTCAAAGGTGAAGTTCATTTTGCGGCCGGGTTTCGCCTGAGCCTCATCGAATATTCCACCTTTCACGCAGGCCCAGGAATCATCATCGGCTACAGCTATGAAGGTTGGCAGGGTGCCACCAAACTCTATTGGTATGATTCGCAAGCGCATCCGCACGATCCTACCCTGGCTGCGACGCATCCGCATCACAAGCATGTGCCGCCGGACATCAAGCACAATCGGATTCCTGCCCCCGGCTTGAGTTTTACCCAGCCGAATCTGCCCTTCCTCATCCAAGAAATCGAACAACTCTTGCCAGTTTCCACCGCCGCTGGTCAAGCAGGGTAGCCTCCTTGCGCCAGGGCGGTCTTAGGTGTACCGAAGAGTTGCCGGGCGCCCCAGGCCAGGCCGCGCCCCAGGGGCCCCCGGCTGTCGGCGAGCCATGCCCAGGGGGCGCCCGGCAGGGGGAGGGTGTGGGCGGCGCTTTGCGCCAGGTGCGGCGTGGGGCCAGCGGGCACCCCGAGGGCCGTCAGCATGCCGGTGGTGGTGAGGGCGAGGATCTGTACAAAGACAATACAGAGGGTGAGCAATTTGAACTGTCTGGTACGGTGTTTAGACATGGGTAGACTCCTGGGAAACTGTCAACGGATTGCGGGAACGGATTGATCGGATGGTGGTTCCCGGTTGCGGTTGCGTTGGGTGATGATAGGGAACGGATTGACGGTTGGTTGGCTACGCTATGAGGCAGCGGGTTGGATTGGGTTTGGTCATGGGTGTACTCCGGTTATGAGTTGGTTAGTTGGTCATTGGTCATTGGTTACTGATGACTGATCACTGATTACGAATTACGAATTACGAATTACGGATTACGGGTCACTGGTCACTGATCACTGGCTGTGGTATACTCAGGCCGGTTGTCGTTGCGTGCGCCGGAAAGGAAGACCATTATGACGCTTTCTGAGATCATTCAAGACATTCATGCTTGCGCCGAGGATATGTTGATGTATGAGCGTAAGTACAATATTCTGTCCGAGACCTTTTATGCCGCCTACAGCGCCGGGGAAGAACCGCCGGATCATGTTTCTGTGCTGGAATGGAACGACTGGGCCGGTGCATATCAGATCTGGTTGCGGCGCCGGCAGCAATATCAGGCGGCAATCCAGGCGCTAGAAGAGCAAAACTCACTCATGCAGATTATTGAGAAGGCCATCCTCACATCCCCGAACTTGCCTCGACCCATCCGCATCATAAGCATGTTCCTCCTGACATCAAGCACAACAGGATTCCTGCCTCTGGCTTGAGCTTTACGCAGCCGAACCTACCTTTCCTCATTGGCGAGATCGAACAACTTTTGTGACCATGCAGCCTTGAACGAAAGTTCAGGCTGAAAGCAAAAGTCTACTTTAGTGGACTACGTGGTCTACAGGGCCTTACGCAGTCTGGACGGGTCTTTGCCGTCAGCAGCCGCCTGATGGTTTTTAACAAAATCGATCGGTAATGCCACCTACGCCTTACCTACGCACCACGGATTACGATTACCTATCCCCAGTCCCTGGCCGGGCGGTTGGCGATTGGGTGACCGGCGAAAGTTGCACTGGATGAGCCGGGTATGGTATACTAGCCGTTGTTCAGGTTTTCGTCAGGTTGGTTGCGACAGCCACCAGGCTGAATGGATCTTGCCGGCGGTTGCGGTGGTTGTCGCAAGAACAGGTGTAAACAGGACAGCGGGGCGTGGACAGGAGAGATTGCAACGGCGATGATCGCACTACTGGCACTGTTGTCGCCCCTGTTGTCCGGGACGCACCCGTTGTTCGGCAAGGCTTGACAACAGCTTGCAGCTATAGTACGATGGTGGCGGATGAATCGCTTGGTTCCCAGACCAGATTTCGTCCACTGTCCAGGCGACCTGGTGACAACAGGTCGCCTGCCTCTTTTCTTCCCTACAACCTATCGATTCATTGGCGCCCCTTTCGCCCGTCACGGCTACCTAAACTTGACCTATCAGCTAAATGACTGTTCTTCGCGCCTCTTTCATGTCATTGTGTCATTGTGGTAAGGCTCTTCAAACAGTTTCCCAGCTTCTTGTTGTGTCCTGCTGCGCTTAGCATACACGAGGCGAGCACTTGAAGACAACCGTCAAATGTCGCAAAGTTTGAAACGGCAATCAAACGACTCTGTAGAGACCTGCCCGCGCCAACCAGGACAACTTCGTTACCATTTCGTTACGAATCCGCCGTTGTGTTTTGTCACAGTAGGCAGTGCGTGCATCATTAAGAAATTATGGTTCTGGGGGAATACAGGGGGTTGACAGACCCCGCCCAGGGCTAGTTGAATACTAAGGCCGGTTAGCCGGCCTTCTTTTGAGACTAGCCCCGTCCATTCATGGGGGGCGGTGTCTCGATTGGCAGCAGAAAGGAACATCCCGTCCTATGTCTGGTTTTCGCCTCCACCTCTTTGGGCACTTCTATCTGCTGGCTGATGGTCAGCCGGTCAGCGCATTTCGGTCGCTTCAGGCGCGCGCCTTGCTGGCCTACCTGGTGGTGGAACATCATCGCCCGGTGGGGCGCAAGCAGTTGGCCAAACTGTTGTGGGGGGGCTATACCGCCGCCGCCGCCCAGGCCAACCTGCGGGTGAGCCTCTCGAACCTGCGCCAGCTCTTCCGGCCGCTGGAGTTGTTGCAGACCAACTACCAGAGTGTGCAGTTTGTGGTCGACCATTCCGCTTTTTGGTGTGATGCCGTGGCCCTGGCCCAATGGTCGCAGACGGCCGCAGAGGGCACACCAGCGCCCCTGCCGGTGGAGAGCAGCTGGCGGAATCAGGGTGAATTTCTGGAAGAGTTCGACGAGATTGGCAGCGACCCCTTTCGCACCTGGCTGCAGCAAAAGCGTACTTTTTTTTGGCACCTGCGCCAGCAGGTGGCACAGCTAGCCGCCGCAACGGAGGCGGCTGACCGCCCCCGCCCGCTGCCACCGCTTACCATCCGCACAGCCGGCCCAACGTCCAGCCTGGCGCCGGGCGCACCGGCCGATGGCGAGCGCACCGAGGCGCCTGCTGCAGAGCAGGCGCCGGCGCCGCCAGTTGCTGCGCTCCCCAACGACGAGTTGGCGCTCGTGCCCAGGGTGGCGGCGTTCTATGGGCGCCAGGCCGAGCTGGCTCAACTCACCGGATGGGTCATGGACCCACACTGCCGTCTCGTGGCCATCTTGGGTATGGGGGGACAGGGGAAGAGCGTCTTGACCGCTCGCCTGGTTCAATTGCTGGCGACCCACGAGGCCGCGCCGCCTTTGCAGCCGGCGCGGCCCTTTGCCCACATCCTGTGGAGTTCGCTGCTCAACGCCCCGCCGTTGAGCGAGGTGCTGCACCAGTGGGTGCAGACGCTCTCGGGGCAGCAGGTGAGCCAGTTGCCGGCCAGCCTCGACCAGCAGTTGGAGCTGTTGCTGGGCTATCTGTGGCGCCAGCGCTGCCTGCTGGTGCTCGACAACGTCGAGAGCATTCTGGTCACCGGCGAACGCGCCGGGCAGTACCGGCCGGGCTACGAAGCGTATGGGCAGTTGTTGCAACGGGTGGGCGAGTTCGACCACCAGAGCTGTCTGCTGCTCACCAGCCGCGAAGAGCCCTACGGCTGGACGCGGCTGGCGCTGGGGGCGACCGCCATCCGCTCGCTGCGGTTGGGTGGATTGGCGGCGCCGGCCGGCCAGACGATGCTGCACGAGCTGGGCCTCAGGGGGGACGGAGCGGCCAGCGCCGAGGTCGTGCGCCGGTATTCGGGCAATCCGCTGGCGCTCAAGCTGGTCGCCGCCGTGATCCAGGAACTCTTTGCCGGCGATGTGCGCACGTTCCTGGCCGACGAGACGCTGGTCTTTGACGACATCCGCGATGTACTCGACCAGCACTTTGCCCGGCTCTCCCCCTTGGAACGCGAGGTCATGACCTGGCTGGCCATCGAGCGCCAGCCAGTCGAGTTGCCGGTGTTGATCGACAACCTGGTGCAGGCGCCTTCGCACCGCGTGGTGCTGGAGACGCTGCGCTCATTACACCGCCGTTCCTTGCTGGAGCAGGACCGGGAACGCCTTGGCTTGCAAAATGTTGTGCTCGAATACACCACTGACCACCTGGTGGAAAAGATGTGCCAGGAACTGGGCGATTTTGGATTTCGGATTTTAGATTTTGGAGTGGAGGACGGCGCATCCGAAATCCAAAATCCGAAATCCAAAATCCAAAATTCCCACTTGAACCGTTTTGCTCTGGTCAAGGCGCAGGCCAAAGAGTATGTGCGCGAGAGCCAGGTGCGCATGTTATTGCAGCCTGTCGCCGACTTTTTGACCGGGCATTGGAGCAAAGAGCGGGTGGCAAAGCGGTTGCAGCAGGTACTCGACCGGCTGCGCAGCGAAGCGCCGCTGGCGCCGGGCTATGCCGCGGCCAATGTGATCCATCTTCTGATGCAGATGCAACTCCACCTGCGTGGCTATGACTTTTCGCGCTTAACCGTATGGCAAGCCGACTTGCGCCAGGCAGGTTTGCCTGGGGTGAATTTTGCCCAGGCGGATTTGACGCACTCGCTCTTTCTCGAGCCGGTCGAGATTATTCGTGCATTGGCGTTTAGCCCGGATGGGCGTCGTCTGGTCGGCGGCGCCTATAATGGCGATATCCATGTGTGGCGGATGGTCGATCACCAGGTGGAGCGGCTGCTGCAAGGCCACCGGGGGGTGATCTATAGTGTAGCGGTGAGCCCGGATGGCCGGCTGCTGGCCAGCGCCAGCAGCGACCAGACCGCCCGCCTGTGGGATCTGGCAACCGGCGAACTCTATTCTATTTTGCGCGGGCATGGCAGCGAGGTGATCCTGGTCGCCTTTGATGCGGGTGGGGAGTTGCTCATCAGCATGGGTCAGGACGGTGTCGTCCGCACCTGGCCGTTGCCCACGCTGTTGAACAATTCGGTGTGCGACCAGCCGCTGACAAAATTTGGGGGAACGGCCAATCCTGTCTTCCTCGCTGCCGCCAGTGGGGATGGAGCCTGGGTGGCCGGTGGTGGCGATGACGGGGTTGTGCATTGCTGGGACGTTCGGCGCGGCCAACTGCGTGCAAGCTTGCAAGGACATACGGAGGGAATTATTGACCTGGCCATTAGCCCCGACGGCAAAACCCTGGCCAGCGCCAGCCATGATCGGACGGTCTGCCTCTGGATGCTGGCCGACCAAGCCGCCGCTGACCCAGACTGCCTGCGTCACTGCCTGCCGGAGTATGCCAATCGACTGGCGATTAGCCCGGATGGCGCGCTGCTGGCCAGCGGCCTCAATCCCTATCTTTGCCTGTGGGAGGTGCGGGAACGGGGTTCCCGCTGGGACGGGCGCGACCAACTGCGGCAGCGGCTGGCCGGCCACGCCAGCTTGATTGGGGCGCTGGCCTTTAGCCCCGATGGCAAAACCCTGGTCAGCGCCAGCTATGACCAGAGTGTTCTTTTATGGAATGTGAGCAGTGGTCAGGCTGAGCACAAATTGTATGGCCAGGCCAGATCGGTTGAACTTGTGCAGTTCAGCCCGGACGGTACGCTGATCAGCAGCTATTATGACCATGCCGTCCAACTGTGGGGGCAAAATGGCCTCCATGTGCACACTCTGCCCGGCCATGAGAATGTGGTGCGCCATGCCGCCTGTAGCCCGTTGGGCGCGGGCTCCCGCCAGTTGCTGGCCACCTCCGGCAGCCACACCACCATCCGCTTATGGGACTTGCGCACTGGCGAGCAGCAGTTCACCTTGCGCCGGCACACGAGCAGTGTGAGCGCACTGGCCTTTAGCCCGGATGGCCTCACGCTGGTCAGCGGTGGGGTGGATGCATTGGTCTGTCTGTGGGATGTGCAGACCGGTGAGCCTACCGGCATATTCCAGGGCCACCGCGGCCAGATCAAATGGGTCGTGTTCAATACCGAGGGCACACTCCTGGCTACCGGCAGTGGTGATCACACCATCCGCATCTGGAACATGGGCGCCCCTGGGTCACCCACCGCTGAACGGGGCCAGTTGCGCCACATTTTGCAGGGGCATACCGGCATGGTGCGCTGTGTGGCCTTCCACCCGGATGGCCGGATGGTCGCCAGTGCGAGCGATGACCAGACGGTCAGATTATGGGATGCTGTCACCGGCCAGCTTTGCCAAACCTTGCAAGGCCACACGCAGCCGGTGATCTGTACCAGCTTTAGCCCCGATGGGCGGACCCTCGTCAGCGTCAGTGACGACCAGACGATGCGCGTCTGGGCGGTGGATACAGCGACGGGAACCTATCAGCTCCGTCATGTCTTGCCTGAACAGGTCTATAAGTTCGACTGTATTGCCCTCAGCCCGGATAACAGGACATTGGTCAGCGGTAGTGTAGATACGACCGTGCGGGTGTGGGATCTCCAAACCGGTCAACTGTGCCACGCGTTGAAGGGTCACACCAATCTGATTACATCAGTGGATATCAGCCCAGATGCGCGGCGGATCGCCAGCGGCTGTAGCAATGGGATGGTGCGGGTCTGGGATGCCCAAACCGGTGAATGTCTGCATACGCCGCGCCCGGAAGGCCCTTACGCCGGCATGGACATCACCGGCGT
>QEUW01000212.1 GCA_003577005.1 Chloroflexota bacterium
GCAACCCGCGAGGTGACCTATACGCTGGATCAGGTCGGCGTACACACCTTCGAAGTGACGGTAACTGCCGACGGTGTCTCCGCCAGCAAGAGCGTCACGGTAACGGTCGTCGCCGATTATGACCGCGATGGCCTGCCCAACGACTGGGAGCAGAACTACAAGTTCAACCCCATCGATCCGCTCGATTCGGCCAATGACCCGGATGGAGATGGGCTGAGCAATCTGGAGGAGTACAAACGCGGCACCAACCCGCTGGTGGCCGACACCGACGGCGACGGCATGAACGATGGCGACGAAGTCAACGCCAGCCGCGACCCGTTGGTGGCGGATACCAGCCCCACCGGACCGGTGCTCCAGGTCGGCGCCGTGAAGGTGGGCTTTACCGTCAACGCCGCAGGCTTTGCAGCAGCGCCGCAGAGCTTCTGGGTCACCAACGGCGGCCCCGGCGACCTGAACTGGGGCGCCACAACGGATGTGCCGTGGCTGCAACTGTCCGCCACTAGTGGCGCTGCGCCAACCGAGGTCACCGTCTCGGCCAACAGCGCCGGGCTGGAACCGGGCGACTACACCGGGCAGATCACCTTCACGGCGCCCGGCGCGGCCGATAGCCCGCAGGTGGTGACGGTGACGTTCACGGTGCGCGGCGAGAGCGGCGCACCGCTGATGCAGATCTTCCTGCCTGTGGTGCGGAACCAGTAGCAGCGCGCTGACAACGGATTCGGGGAACAGATTGAACAGATTGGGATAGCGAGCAATCTGTTCTCCGGCCACATCAAGAGCGGATTCTCTGGGGTGGAATCCACTTTTGATCTGTTTAGGGGCTGCCAATTAAGCAACTACCCGATTCAAGCCAGTACGATGCACTCGTGAGGTGCATTGCGTCTCTGGCGGCGACCTCCGGGAGGTGACCAATGAGGTGGCTTGTCTGGAACATCGTTTCTGGTCACCTCCCGGAGGTCTGGCGCTGCCCCTTCCATCATCCTGTCTTTCCTCAACCGATCAGCCACGATTTACCAATCACCCCTGATTGAAGTATACTCAGAAGTACCCATACCCCTCCGGGCGCCGATCAGACACGAAGACCGCTCAATGGTCTTGACCCTGGAGCCTTTTCTCTCGACCGGAGCACACCTTGCAACCGAAGCCCAGGATGGCTGGACCCTGCTCACGGAGAAGGGACACTACACAGCCCAGTATGAGCACACGGTTATCATCACCGAGTCCAAGCCGATTGTCGTCACTGACGGGTTGTTCAGGTAAGTGTTGAAACCGGCGCTAGGTGAAACAACCTGCCTGTTGAAAAACCTTTGTCCATTCAGGATCATACTTTGACTTGAGCGCACGCATCAACGCCAGCCTGGCCGATGACCTTTCGGCGATTCCAGAGGTGGCTGTCACCGGCGGTAAGCGCGAAAGCATCACTCTGTATCGTACCGTCGCCAATGACAGTCACCTGCGCCGATACCAAAGGTCAACAGAACCTACTAACTTCGCGTGACAGGCCCAACCCGACCTACGCGCCCCCGGGGGTGTGTAGGTCTTAGCGGTGACAATCGTCAAAGTCTCGTTGTAGTGTTAGTCCACACAGAAGAAAATCTCGTGGGTGTTGACCGCTGCTTCAGATTGGTTGCCAAATTCGTCGCTGGCCACCACATAGTACTCAAGGCGACCGCGTGGTAATCCGTCCATGGTCGCAAAGTAGAAATCGTCGGCATTGTCCATCTCTAGCGCAGTCCACTGATCCAGGGGTTGAGCTGGTTGCGACAGCAGACTCGAAGGTGAACGCAGCAGTACAACCGGTTCATCGCTGCTACCGATGCTCTCCTCTGTAGTCAGCCGATACCAGAGTTGGGCGTTGGCCACGCCCGCCGGATCGGTGATACGAGCGTAGACCGTGATGTCGCTGCCGACACAGTAGCCGCCACTGGCACGGACTTGCGGCCTCGTGCCCAGATACTCGATGGCCGGGCCGCGGTTGTCAGTAATAGCCGGCTCCAGATAGATCCGCGCCGTCACCGGTGCGCTGGTCTGGCCGTTGACATCCGTGGCCTCTGCCCACAACTGGTGTACGCCGGCCTGGAGCGGTTGGCCGTCGGGCCAGGTATTGTCGTTCTCACCAAAATCCCAGACGGTACAAGGGTCATCGCCGCCAAAGCCGCAGTAGGCTGCCGTGCGTTCAGCCCGTTGCAAGACAATGCGGCCCGTTGGATCGGTCACGCGAAAATCGACATGGTCGATCCCGGCGCCGTCACGGGTGCCCACGTCGGGTGCGTATGCCACCACCCGGATCGAAAGGCTGCTGGGGTCGCGGTCGCTGGTTTCGACGAGTTGCGCCACCGGCGCTCGGAGTTGCACCCCACGGTTGACTTCTGGCAGACCCGCGGGGTCGAGCGCCAGCCAGCGGATCACGGGCGACGCCATCACCTCGCCAGCCGGTAAGACCGGCGACAGCGTCTGGGGCTGGTCGTCACGAAGCAGGATATGCACCGCTTCACCTACATCCAGGCTGCGGGTTTCACCCAGCGCACTGACCGTGATGTGACCCTCGATATTGGCGACCGCCATCACGCCGTTGCGCCCGGACGCGGCTGTATAGCTGCGGGCGCAGTCGCTGCCGAGATATTCGAGCGTGATGTGGTCGATGCGCGCTGGGCTGCCGGTGCTGTGGACAATGGTCTCGAAGCCCTGGCCGCCGGGCTGTTGGCCGCGCCAGCAGAAGGTGTAACTGCTCGGAAGCGTAAATTCGTGACGGGCAAAAGCAAAGTGATCGCGATTGTTCGAACCGTACTCGGTGGCGCCGGCGATGACACGACCGGACCCGTACAGGGTCACCCGATAGAGCCCATTCTCGATATAGGGGTACGAGCCGCGCTGGCAATAGGGTCCCCAGACGAGCCGGCTGCCGGCAGCACAGCGGTCGTCACCAAAATGGCAATCGGAATCAAACCCGCTACAGAGCGGCGCATCGGGATTGCGCTGGCCCAGGCGACGACCGATGCGTGGGTCCTGGTCAAAAAGCACACCCCCCTCGATCCAGATAAAGGCGGTGCTACCGAGGCGGACCTTCACGCCGTTGATGGTCAACGTGCCCTGCTGCCCCTGGTTGGTTTGGATCATCATCCCAGAAGGAGTGTTGTTACAGACATAACCACCGCCGCTGCTGGGGCGCAGGGTGAATACACTACCCGCCGACCCCTGGCTGGGGAGTGCATTGCTGTTGCCAAAGACGATCAACTTGACCCGCCCTTCGTCGGTCTGCGCATAGAGTAGCGCTGCACCGTTGGGCAACCGGGTGTTGATACTGCTCAGGCTTGCGATATTAGCAGTCTTACCCAACGCGTTGAACGCCAGACTCTCCGGTAGTGCGGTGATCTGTGAACTGCCGTAACAGGCCTTGCCGACTCCAATCGTCTGGCAGACACCCGGCTGGATTGCATCATCGTATGCGGCTAATGCGGCGTCGCAGGATTGCGCCTGGGCCACTGCCGTACTCATCCACCAAAGCATCGTGCTCATCAGCGCGATACTCATCCATTTCACTGTGTTTATAAACATCTTATCCTCCTTGGTGAATACCTCAGTTACTCAATACCAAACTGGGTCTGCTGTGCTGCCGAAAGCGGGCGGGTAGCGCAGCACTGGATGGCAGTTGCAATCAAATCATTTACGTCTCGTTCGAGCGACCAGACGCGTACATCCGCCCCAGCGGCAGTGAAGAGCGTGGTTCCAGTCCGGTCCCAGGCCGGAGCGCCTACGTTGACGGGCAATCCGTGACTGGCTTTGAAGACCGGCGCCGCCGTTTGGGTTGCATCATCCCATCTCAGCACAAAAAGATTCGTCTCATCCCAGGTAAAAAGTCGTGTGCCGACGGCATCCCAGCCAACACCGAGCAGATAGGTAGCCAGATGATCCTGCCAGCGTACTGCGCCAGTCGCCGCATCCAACAATGCCAGCGCACCGTCTTGCAGAACGGCCACAAGACGGCCATCCGGGCTCAACTTTGCTGGCCCAGGGTCAAACCCTGCGCCCGGCACGGGGAACACCTGCGCCTCGGCACCCTCTCGTAGATCCCAGATCTGCAGCTCGCCGTTGCCGGCGGCGTTCAACAGCCAGCGGCCGTCGCTGCTGGTGTCCAGCGAGACCGAACGGCTGGCGGATTGTGGCGCCAGCGCCGTCATCTCCCCGCTCTGGGAATTCCAGGTGTAGACAGCGCCGTTGCGGTCAGCTAACGCCACCTCACGCTCGTTGAGTTGCACGGCGTTGGTTAGGCCGGCTCCGTCCAACAGGCGCTGCCGGGCAAGGGTCGTCACATCAACCCACTCCACGTTGCCGGCGCTGTCGCTCACCAACAGCCCGCCCGGCAGCCAAAGCGTCTGTTCGAGCGGAATCGACAGGCTATCCAACGGGTGCCAGTTCTGAGCGCCCAGTTGCCAGAACTGCCCACCGGTGTTGCGCTCATAGGTGAGCAAACGCTCACCCGTGGGACTCCAGACAATGATCCGGTCGGGATTGCCATCACCCGGCAAGGTTACCACAGCGCCTGTGGGCAAATGCCAGCGCTGGGCAGCGCCGTCCCAGGTGGTCGTCAGCATCGTCTCGCCGTCCAGCCAGCGCATGGTACGGATTGGTTCAAGCCCGGCCTCCGGGTTGGGCAAATGTTCGCTGAAATAGGTGCAATGGCCCGGTTCGGCGCTACAGTAGGTCTGGCCTTCCCGGTCGAACACTTCCCACACCCGTAGCGCACCAGGCACGTCTGCCTCGGCGCCGGCCTGGCTATAGGTCAACAGTCGCTGCTCGTCCAACCAGTGCAACCCTAGAGTGCGACCGGTATGGCCGGCCAGGGTCGTCAGCAATCGACCGTCCACCAGGTCCCAGACACGCGCCGTCCCATCCAGCCCGCCAGTGGCGACCACTGCGAGTGACGGATGCCACGCCGCCGCCAAGATCGCGCCTTCGTGCCCGCTCAACCAAACCTGCGGCGTCGAGTCAGCGATGTCCCACAACTGTGCACTGCCACTATCGCGCAGCGTGAGCAGCCGCCCTCCATCGGGCGCAACCAGGATCATCCGCACCCGGCTACCGGGTTCTGGGTTCGGCAGCGTCTGCAACTGCTCACCGGCGAGCGACCACACGGTCGTCACCCCGTTGGCCGTCCAGACCACTAAACCCTGCTCGATGAATTGCGCGCCATCCACTGCGGCGTCCAGGGTAATCGTCAGCGATGTTGTGCCTAGCTCTGACGGCCACAGCAGAACTTCGGCCGCTTCGTAGAATGCGCTGGCCAATTGTCGCCCATCAGCCGACCAGTGGGCAAAACTGACAAAGTCAGCGGGATCGTCGCTAGCCAAAAGGGTCGTTGCCTCCCCTACTTCGCTGTCCCACACGAGCAATCGGGCGCCCCAGGCCGCCAATCGACGATTGTCCGGCGACCAGCGCACCTGGCGGACAAAGGCGCTGCGTTGCGGGTCGATATCGCCCACCGTCTGCACCATTCCCTCTCCGGCGCTGGATAACGACCAGACCTGGACCGTGGAGCCGGCGCACACGGCGATCTCGCTGCGTTCGGGGCGCCAGCCGGCGCACCGGATCCCTTCGGGGGCAGAAAAGTCCCGTTCCGCAACCTGCTCCGTCCCCTGCCAGACACGCAACGTCGTCTGGTCATAGCTGAGCAGGCGGCCATCGCTGGCCCACTGTACACTGTTGACCGGAAGCGAAATGGCTAGGGTTGGCGTTGCCCAGACATGCAGATCTTGGTCTGCCAGCCACAAATGGTCGCCACCGATGGCGATGGTGCCGTCATGAATGGCAACTTGTTCGCTGTTGTGCAGGCCCGGCGCCGGTAGATAGTTCCGCTCCTGGCTGGTCATCAACGCCTGGCTGAGGGCGTACTCGGCTTCCGGCACGTAAGGACGGGGGTCGCCCTCGACCGGCAACAGCGCCCGCAGCGACAGATCGATGCTCGCGACCGGATCGACGCTCAACTGCTGCAAGGCCAAATTAGCCAGACGCCGCGATTCGGTGCTGAGCGCACGGTTGCGCTGTGCGACAGCTTCCCGGAAATTGCGCGCCGATTCCCGCCAACCCCACACCGCCACGGCAGCCACCACCACAATGATCATGACAGCCAGGATGCCCAACCGGCGCACCAACCGCTCGCGACGCTGCCGGCGTGTGCGCTCCGCCCGGCTGGCCTCCACCAGCCGCTCCTCGGCTGGAGTCCAGACGCGCATCCCCGCCGCGCCCTCTTCCACCACCTTCAGATCGGCGTCGTCGAGCGGGTCGCCCTGCTGATCCTTCTCCCAGTTTACGGCGCGGCTGGCCAGGATGCGACGGGCGCGCTGGCCTGGCGCGTCGGATTCATCAAAGCGGTGGCGCACCAAGGGCGCCAGCGTGTCGTGGGCCAGACGGGTCGCCGGGACGGCAGCTGGCTCGCCCTCGTCACCCACCGCGTCGACCAGCAGATAGAGGTCCTCGGTGCGCTGGACCAACTCTGCTAGCCGGTCATAGTGGGCGTATGCCTGGTGCAATGCATCGCCAGACAGCTGGGCGGCCGTACCCAGCGGCGTCGTATGAAAAGCCAGCAGGTCGAGCGCCAGCCCCGATGCCACGGCATCGTCGTGCCAGTCCCGCAGCCTCTGCAACTGTTGGTCGAGAAAATCGCTGAGCAATAAACCCTTTTGCCGGAGTTCCTGGTAAAGCTCCGGAGTAAAACGAGGCTCAGTGTAATTGCGCTGTCGTGCGGCTTCCCACAGTTGACTGAGCAACACCTGGAGCGTCGGCGCAACGGCTGACCCCGGGTCGGCCAGCAGATCATCGGCGATGATACCGGGCAAGAGTTCGTCGCTGACCACCAGGCCGTACTTGTCGCGCAGGTGTGGTGTGGTCGCTGGCCCCAGAATCGCCTCGACGATGCCACGGCGGTCAAGGCGCTCGACCGGCACTTCGGTGTAGGAGAGCTTCTGTTCGCGCAACCGGTTTCTTACCTCGGCCAGCCATTCCTTGCGGAAGCTGAGCAACACCTTCCCCTGCGCTGGGCGTTGCGAATGGGGCTTTGCCCCCACTTCGTGCTCGACCCAAATTGGCGCCAATGCCGCCAAGAAATCGGCCAGTTCATGCGGGTGCTGGGGGTTTAGGTGGGTTAAGACCTCTTCCACCTGGTCCACAATGAGGATGAGCGGCCGGCTCTCATCCTGCCCAAACCAGGCGTCGGCCAACGAACCATTCTGAGCGCCCGGCAGCAAGTGACGTTGCACTCCACCCAACAGCCCCAACTCGGCGTCACGGCGGAGATAGCGCACATCATAATCGCGCTCCAACCGTGGTAGCAGCCCTGCCGCCAATAGCGATGATTTTCCCACACCCGACTGGCCGTACAACAAGATGAGCGGGGCGCTGGAGGAAGTGGTGACACGCCGGTAAAGGTCCCGGATCTGGTAGCCGCGACCAAAAAAGAGTGCGGCATCGTCACGAGTAAACCTCTTGAGATAGCGGAACGGGCTGTCGGGCAGGTTGCGCAGATAGCGTTCCGGGAGGCCCGGCAGCCCAAAGAGCGGCTGGCGGGCGGCCTCGGGCAGGTTCCACTGTTCGGCGATCTCGGCACCGGGCCGCACATGCAGTTCCCAGGGCCAGCGTTCGTCCGCCACATCTATGTGGCGATAGGCGCGCAGGTCGTCACGATCCGGGGTACGATACAGGCTGCGCCGTTTGTCGCCCCCATACGCGCTGCGCGCGGCTGCCACCGCCTGCTCATAGGAACTGCGCACGCTAAATCCTTGAGCCAGGCCATGATAGAAGCGCTCGGCAAAGCGTGTAGCCACGCTGTCGCCAATGGCCTGCGAGGTGGCGATCACCGCCGAAACGTTGGCCGCCAGGATCGCCTCTACCTGAGCCACGGTGGAACAGCCGTTGAGAAAGACCAGTTGTAGCCCGTTTTGTTGGCCAAAGAGGGCAGCCAGACCGCCGGCATCGGCGACCGCGGTCTGCCCCTCGGCTGCTTCGAGCAACAAGGAAAAACTGTCGGCGTGACCGCCGTAGTGAAAAACGGCGATCCGGTCGCGGTAGGTGCCGCTTTGAAAGAGATCCACGATCTCGGCTAGCGTTGCGTTGGGCCGCATGACCACTTCGCACAACCGCTCTTCCTGGGCGCGCTCCAAGGTCTGGCGCAGCGCACGCACCTCGTCGGGCAGATTGCGGAGGTATCCGGATCGATCCCCTTGTTCGTTGGCAAAAGCAAGAACGATCACGGGGAGTGCATCACTCACTGTCTTGCGTCACTCCTTTTGGGGCCGGGTAAAACGCGGAGCGTCGAACGCAGAACGCGGAACGTGGCACCGACACACCACTCGGTCCCTTTCGAACCCAATCAAACATGCTTTGGCAAACAGGTGGACCTGAGCTGCGGAAACAGTACTGCCTGCCCAGGCTCACCGTGTGCCCCGCTAAGAACCCATCCGAATCACGGTTGCGGGTCCGACAACTACACCTACGAATCGGCTCGGTCGCAGAGTTCCTCGGGGAGGCACTAAATCAGGCCAATACGGTGGGCAGAGACTGTTTCGCCTACTATTGTGACACGGCTCCACTTTGTTGTAAAGCCGCTCGTATAGGCGACCCCAGGGCAGTTGTACACGTGGTAGTCGTGCCGTGCCCGGACCGTTATGGTTCGTCTACCCAGAGCTCGGTGCTGTGGAAACCAGCAATTCTCTATGAGAAGAAGCACAGCGCCCGGACAGTTACCCAAAAATGCGTAGGATTTGCCATCGTTATGGCGACATACTTCGTGCTCTGCCGGCTCCGTCTTGACGCATCTGCACACGTTTCCACTGCGCTGCAAACCTTCCCTCAATGCTGGATACACCCACGCTTAACCTTCACTTCAGCGCGCTGCTCGCCTTGTGGTATAATCCCGTCAGTTTACGGCACCCACTATTTCTTGCGCAGAACCCTATGAACGGCTATTCCGACTTCCATGGCCCCAACGCCGCCTATGTGCTCGACCTCTACGAACGCTACCAGCGCGACCCCCAGGCCGTCGACCCAGCCACGCGCGCGTTCTTTGCCGAGTGGCAGCCGCCCACAACTGATGGCCGATTCGCCGAACGGGTGAACGGCGCGGCCGCGTCGGCCATCGATACCGGCAAGGTTGCTGCTGCCGCCAATCTCGCCCAGTCCATTCGCGAGTATGGTCACCTGGCCGCCCAGCTCGATCCCTTGGGCAGTCCCCCCCCCGGCGACCCGTCGCTCGACCTCGCCTATCACGGCCTCACCGAGGAAGACCTGCGCCAGTTGCCGGGCACTATCATCGGTGGCCCTATAGGCGCTACGGCGCGCAACGCCTGGGAAGCGATGCAGGCGCTGCGCCAGGTCTATTCCACCACCACTGGCTATGATTACGACCACATCCGCCTGGCCGATGAGCGCGAATGGCTGCGCCAGGCTGCCGAATCGGGCCGTTTTCGCCCACCCCAACAGCCTATCGACGAGGTTGCGCTGCTTGAGCGGCTGACCCAGGTCGAAGGCTTTGAGCACTTCTTGCAGCGCTCCTTCCCTGGCAAGACTCGCTTCTCTATCGAAGGATTGGATATGATGGTGCCCATGCTCGATGAGATCATCGCTCAGTGCGTCGGGTCGGGCATCTACAAGATCTTGCTGGGGATGGCGCACCGCGGCCGCCTCAATGTGTTGGCCCATGTGCTGCAAAAGCCCTACCGGCAGATCCTGCTGGAGTTCAAAGACCCATCGGTCAACGATTTTTACAGCGAGATCAGCGAACTGGGCTACACCGGCGATGTCAAATATCACGCCGGCGCCGACCGGGCGCTGCGCCAGGGGGAAGAGATCGACCTGCTGGTGCGCATGGCGCCCAATCCCAGCCACCTTGAACATGTCAACCCGGTGGTGGTGGGGATGGCGCGCGCCGCCGGCAGCCTGACCGATGCGCCGGGCCCGCCGCGCATCGACCCCGGCCGCACCGTACCCATCCTGATTCACGGCGACGCCGCCTTCCCTGCCCAAGGGGTCGTGGCCGAAACGCTCAACCTGTCGCGGCTGGAAGGCTACACCGCTGGCGGCACGATCCACATTATCGCCAACAATCAGATCGGCTTCACCACAGACCCAGAAGAGAGCCGGAGCACGCTCTATGCCAGCGACCTGGCCAAAGGTTTCAAAATCCCGATCGTCCATGTCAACGCCGATGACCCGCTGGCCTGTATCGAGGCGGCGCGGTTGGCTGTGGCCTACTCCAACGAGTATGAGAAGGACTTTCTGATCGACCTCATCGGCTACCGGCGCTATGGGCACAACGAGGGCGATGAACCGCGCTTTACCCAACCCACCTTCTACCAACGGATCGACGACCACCCCACCGTCCGCCAGCAGTGGGCTGATCGTCTTGTCGCCAATGGCGCGGCGCCAGCTGGGCTGCCCGACAAACTGTTGCAGCGCCAGCTCGACCACCTCCAATCCGAGTTGAGCAGCCTGGGTCCCGATGAGACGCTGCCGCTGACAATCAAACCACCCCCACCGGGTGCGGCGCGCAAGGTCCACACTGCGATCCCAGCCGACGCTCTTCGTTCGCTACACGAAGAGCTGATGCGGACGCCGGAGGGGTTTACCGTCCATCCCCGGCTCCGGCGCATCCGCCAGCGTATGGCCAGCGCTCTTGATACGTACGACGAGCCGGCGATTGACTGGACGTTGGCCGAGCAGTTCGCCCTCGCCTCCATCCTGGCCGAAGGGACGCCCATTCGCTTGACAGGTGAGGATGTGTTGCGTGGCACCTTTAGCCACCGCCATGCGGTCCTCTTTGATGCCAAGAGCGGCGAACCCTATACGCCGCTCCACCAGTTGCCCCAGGCCAAAGCGGCCTTTGAAATTCACAACAGCCCGCTGAGCGAAGCCGCGGCCATTGGTTTTGAGTATGGCTATAACATCGAACGGCCCGAACGGCTGGTGATCTGGGAAGCGCAATATGGCGACTTTATCAACGTGGCGCAGGCCATGATCGATGAGTTTGTTGTCTCCGGTTTTGCCAAGTGGGACCAGACGCCGTCGCTCGTGCTGCTCCTGCCCCACGGCTACGAAGGCCAGGGGCCCGACCACGCCAGCGCCCGGTTGGAGCGCTTTTTGCAACTGGCGGCCGAGGTCAACATGCGCATTGCCAACCCGACTACCGCCGCCCAGTATTTTCACCTGCTGCGGCGCCAGGCGCTCTTGCTGACTACCGACCCGCTGCCGCTGGTAGTCCTGACGCCCAAGAGCCTGCTCCGCCAGCCGCTCACTTTGTCCCCCCTGCGCGACCTGGTCGAAAGCCGCTGGCAGCCGGTCATCGACGACGCCGAAGCCGCCCAGCGCCCAGATGAGATCCGCCGCCTGATCCTGTGCAGCGGCAAGATTTTTGTCGATCTCATGAGCAGCGAGTTTCGCCAGCAGACACCCTGGATCGCCATCGCGCGTGTCGAACAGCTTTACCCCTTCCCCGCCGACCATCTGGACGAGCTCTTCAAGCGTTACCCCAAGACTGAAGAGGTGGTCTGGGTGCAGGAAGAGCCACGCAATATGGGCGCCTGGTCTGCGGCCAAACCCCAACTCCAATACATCTTCGGTGCGAGCGGCCACAAGTTCAACCTCCGCTACACTGGCCGCCCCCGCCGCGCCAGCCCCGCCGAGGGATCATCGGCCTGGCACCAGATCAACCAGGCAAAGATTGTAAAACAGGCGTTTGAAAGTGGGGATTAGGAGCACACATGGCACTCGAACTCAAAGTACCCGAAATGGGCGAATCCGTGATAGAAGCCACGGTCGCCCGCTGGATGAAACAGGAAGGCGACGCTGTCAAGGCCGGCGAGCCGGTGGTGGAGCTGGAAACGGACAAAGTCGACGTCGAAGTCCCCGCCGAGGCGGACGGTGTCCTCAGCCGCATCGTCCATGCGGAAGGGGATGACGTCAAGATCGGCGACGTATTGGCCGTGATCGAAGAGGCCGCAGGCGTCGATGCGAGAGCCGATGGGGCGGCTGCGCAACCCACCGAGGCAGCAACAACCGCTCCTGAACCCTCACCCACCCCCCCGCCTGAAACGCCAGACAAGGAGGAGGGTGAGGACGAGGGCGAGCGGGCGACTCCCGTCGCCAAACGGCTGGCCGCCGAGCGCGGCGTCGATCTGGCTGCGGTCAGCCCTTCCCAACCCGGCGGCCGCGTCACCAAACAGGATGTCGAGCGTTTTCTTCGGGCGCAGGAAGCTGTACCGCCCGCACCCACGCCGGAACCCACACCGAGACCGGTTGAACCCTCACCCGCCGCCCGGCCCCCCACCCCGCCTGCTGACGCGCGGGGGGAGACACGCCAGCGCATGTCGCGCCGCCGCCGCACCATCGCCGAGCGGCTGGTGCAGGCGCAGCAGACCGCAGCCATGCTCACCACCTTCAACGAGATCGACATGAGCGCCGTCATGGAGCTGCGCAAGCGGCGCAACGAGCAGTTCGAGAAGCGACACGGTATTAAGGTGGGGTTCATGTCGTTCTTTGTCAAGGCGTGCGTCGGTGCGCTCAAAGCCTTCCCCGCCCTCAATGCCGAAATTCAGGGTGATGAGATCGTTTTCAAGCACTACTACGACATCGGCATCGCCGTGGGCGCCGAGGAGGGGCTGGTCGTGCCGGTGGTGCGCGATGCCGATCGCATGACCTTTGCTACCATCGAACAGGCGATCAAGGAACTAGCGACCAAGGCCCGCGACGGCACACTCTCCATCGAAGACCTGCGCGGCGGTACCTTTACCATCACCAATGGTGGCGTCTTTGGCTCGTTGCTGAGCACGCCCATCCTCAACCCGCCCCAGGTAGGCATTTTGGGCATGCACAAGATCGAAGAACGGCCCATTGCCGTGGGCGGCCAGGTGGTCATCCGCCCCATGATGTATGTGGCGCTGAGCTACGACCACCGCATTGTCGATGGCCGCGAGGCAGTGCAGTTCCTGGTCAGGGTCAAAGAACTGGTCGAAGACCCTGAGACGTTGTTGTTAGAGGGATAGGG
>QEUW01000806.1 GCA_003577005.1 Chloroflexota bacterium
AGATGCGCAATATACGTTCGCTCTGACACTGGCCGGGCGGGGTTTCCAGACCCATGTTTCGACGGCATTTGAAGCGCCCATGCTCAACACGGTGTGTGTGTTTTGCGGTCAATGTGTTGGGGTATGCCCGACCAATGCGCTGAAACCGAAAATCGAGTATTTGCTGGAACAAGAACAGTTCTTCGAAAAGGGGTCTGAATAGCGCGGGGGCCTGAACGCCGGACACCAGCTCCCGGCGGCACCTGGGGTGGGCTGTCGTATCGTTCCGGGCCATCAAACTAAACGGGCCAGCCGAAGTTCCGGCTGGTCTGTTTAATTACACGCTCGCGAAGCGACGAGAGTCGAACGCGCCTGGTCAGACTTGGCTCCCCAGCGGGGTCCCGCTCGATGCGTGGTTTGCGGCCAGTCTTCAGTTGTAATAGAGTGTGACCAGCTTTCTCTAAAGATGACCTGAAAGGATTTTCCCATGGCGGGATTTCATTACGGCGTGGTCGGCGCAGGCCGGCAAGGTGTGGCGACCGCCTATGATATGCTGCGCTTCGGGGGCGGAACCAGTGTGCTGCTGGCGGATGTGAACGCGCAAGTGGCACAGCAGGCGGCAGCGCGCATCAACCGGCTGATCGGTCGCGAAGCGGCGACCTGGGCGCAGGTAGACGCGGGCAATGTCGAGGCGCTGGCCGCGGCGTTGGATGGGCTGGACGTGTTCCTGTGTGGCACGCCGTTCGGCTTCATACCGACGGCGACTGAAGCGGCTCTGCGCGCGCGGGTCAGCATGGTCGATTATGGGGGGCATACGCCGACCGTGCTGCAACAGCTTGAGCGCGATGCAGAAGCGAAAGACGCCGGCATCGCGGTGGTACCCGACTGCGGGATGGGGCCTGGCATGAATAACACGCTGGGCACCTATGCGGTCGAATTGCTGGAACAGGCCGGGCTGACACCGCGCGATGTGTATCTGTGGGACGGCGGCATTCCCCAGAACCCGATACCGCCCTGGAACTACCAGTGCGCGTTCAACATCAACGGCTTGACGAATGAATACTATGGACAGGTCGCTGTGCTGCGCGAGGGTAGGCTCACGATGATCGGGGCCTTCGAAGAGTTAGAGCCGATCGTCTTCGAGGGGGTGGGCGAGCTGGAAGCGTTCATCACCACAGGCGGTACCAGCACGGCGCCCTACACGTTTGAAGGCAAGCTGCGGACCTACCAGAACAAGACCTGCCGCTGGCCGGGTCACTTTGCGCAGTTCAAGGCGTTTCAGCAGCTTGGCCTGTTCGAACTGGAACCGATCGAGGTCAAGGGCCAGCGTGTGGTTCCGCGTGATGTGTTCCATGCGCTGCTTGAGCCGCAAATCACCGCGCCGGTCATCAAAGATGTGTGCGTCATGCGAGCGAAAGGCGTGGGCGAGGACGCCAACGGCAGGGAGCGCGCCGTGATTATCGACCTGGTGGACTATTACGATGAGGCCACCGGTTTTACCGCGATGGAGCGTATCACGGGCTGGCATGCGGGCATTATGGCAGAGTTCATCGCGCGTGGAGCAGTGCCGCCTGGCGTGTGGCCGATGGAGCGCGCGGTGCCAGCCGGTGTGTTTATGGACAAGATACGCGAGCGCGGGTTCAATGTCAGCGTCCGTTGGGAGTGACGGGCGCATGGTGAGCCGGAAAGCGGAGCCGTGGCATAGGTGGCCTTGAGTTGCCTGGCGACGTTGCAGGCCCGGAGAAAGGTGATCACATGAAGATCACAAATGGTGGCGGGGTACGCGGACGCAACGCCACGTCCTGGCCGAAAGTTTGGGTGTGCTCTTGGTCGTCTGATAAACTTGAGGTAACCGTGTTCGAGTCATCAGCGGGAACCGGCAGGTGCAGCAAGAAATTCGCTTTTGCTCATCTTTTGACGGGGTACGCATTGCATACGCCGCGATCGGTACTGGCCCACCCATTGTCCGGGTGGGCACCTTTCTGACGCATCTGGAATATGACTGGCAGAGTCCGATCTGGCGACCCTGGCTGGAGAATTTATCCCGCTTCTCTGCGCGATATTGAAACGGTCGTTGATGCCGCCGGTCTGGACCGTTTCGCTCTTTTCGGAATGTCGCAGGGCGGCGGTGCGGCGGTCAAGTATGCTGCTCAGCATCAAGAACGCGTCACTCACGTCATTATTCTGGGTGGCTATCTTCAGGGGTCATATTATGCCGATCGGGATTCGACACGCTATGAGGAATACGAAGTCAGGCAGAGATTACTCAAGTTAGCCTGGGCGGTAGACCATCCCCCTTACCAACAAGTTTTTGCCACCGAACTCATACCCGACGGCACAACGGAACAAATCAAGTGGCTGACCGATTTACAGCGCATCTCCTCCACCGGAGAGAATGCAGCGCGACTGCGTGAAGGCTACAGCCAGATCAATGTGCTTGAAGAAGCGGCGCACCTGGCTGTGCCCACCCTGGTTCTGCATGCCAGAGATGATATGGCGGTCAGTTTCGAACGCGGGCGCAGGCTTGCCACATCGATTCCGGGCGCACGTTTTGTTCCTCTGGAAAGCAAGAATCATATTTTGCTGCCATCTGAAAGCGCCTGGCAGCAGTTCTGGCATCACTTCTACGCCTTTTTGGGTATTCCTGAGGGGATGTATCGAGACAGTTTACACCACGCATCGGCGACGTCTACACTGTCCCGTTTTGCCGGGCTGACACTGCGAGAACGGGAAGTGCTTCACCTGCTGGCCAGAGGCTATCGAAACGACGAAATCGCCGCCACGTTGGTTCTCAGCGCCAAGACCGTCCGTAATTATGTGTCCCGGATCTTCGACAAACTGGGCGTCTCCAGTCGAGGCGAAGCGATCGTTCTGGCGAAAGAAAGTGGGTTTGGGTAATGGTATCGCCTCAATAGGGACAAAACAGGGACACTTGCCTCTCGTGTGTAGGACAGGCATTCGGCTAGAGTAGCAGTATCAATCTGGCTTGAAGCAAAGTCCTAGGCTGAGAGGAGATAAACATGTCCCGGCGGCTCATCCAGATCACGGTCTTGCTGTTGGTCGCGGCCACAATCGGCCTGGCTGCGACGGTGCAAGGCCAGTCCCCAGAACCGACAACCCTCTATCAGGCTGCATACCCGGATATCCAGATGACCTTTACCGAAGTTCAGGTCGTCATTGACCTGGAGCCGGGTGCTGCGTTCCCGCTGCATCATCACGGAGGGCCAACCCTCGCCCTGGTGCTCGATGGTGAAGTTACACGGGTGCAGGATGGTGAGGAAACGGTTTTCAAAGCCGGTGAAAGTTGGACAGAAACGCCTGCCAATATTCATTCGGCATACAACGCTAC
>QEUW01000213.1 GCA_003577005.1 Chloroflexota bacterium
CGACCACCGCATTGTCGATGGCCGCGAGGCAGTGCAGTTCCTGGTCAGGGTCAAAGAACTGGTCGAAGACCCTGAGACGTTGTTGTTAGAGGGATAGGGGATAGATTATGACCGTGATCGAAGTGCCCGTTCAGATTCGAGCACCTGATCTAATAAAGGCAATTGAGCAGCTTCCCCCAGCTGATTTGGACGAACTGCTCGCACAGGCGCGCCTATTACAGAAGCGGCGTCAGAACGAGGCAACCTTGCTGTCTACAATTCGCTGGAAACTGCCCGCAGAACGACAAGCACGGCTCCACGACTTGCAGGCTAAACAGGAAAATGAAACACTTACCCAAGATGAACGCGCAGAGTTGCTCGAGATTGTAGATGAAGTTGAGAATGCAAATGTAGAGCGGGCAGAAGCGCTACTTGTGCTTGCTCAACGCCAAAACATTTCGGTACGCCAACTCCTGCATAATCTGAAGCTAGATTCTGACCTTGACGAATAGAGCTTATATTCCACCGGAACTTCGGCGCTTTGTACGGGAGCGCGCGGGCGGCTATTGTGAGTACTGCCGAAGCCCAGCAAGCTTTTCCACTGAAAGCTTTGTAATCGAACATATCTGGCCGCTTGCGCGCGGTGGGTCCACGATGCCTGAGAATCTTGCTTATGCGTGTTCCGGTTGTAATGGCCGGAAGGCGATCAGGGTTCAGGCGAATGATCCAGATACGGGTCAACTCGTTCCTCTTTTCCATCCTCTCCAACAACGGTGGCGTTAACATTTTCACTGGAGTGAAGACACAAGCTACGCCGAAGGGTTGACCCCCATTGGTCGCGCCACAATTGAGGCGCTACAACTCAACCGATCTGCTTTGGTCAATTTGCGCCGTGTGCTTCATCTTGCAGGTGAACATCCTCCACCTGGAGATGACTGATGTATCGATCTCATCTCGAAAAATACTGATCCGAGAGCATTCCGGTAATTGTTGAAGCCTATCTCACCAGCAACCGCAGGGGAGCCCAAACGATGACTGTCAAAACCGGTTGGAGTGGACGCGTCTACGAAGATTTTACCGTCGGGGACATCTACCCACACCCGTTGGGGCGCACGGTGACGCAGACCGATAACATCTGGTTCACCCTACTGACGGCCAACCCCAACCCTATCCACCTGCCCAGACCGAGTTTGGCCGGCCTCTGGTCAATTCGGGCTTTACACTGGCGTTGGTGATGGGGCTCTCGGTGAGCGACCTTTCGCAGAACGCCGTCAACCTGGGGTGGGACGAGATCCGCCTGCCCCACCCGGTCTTCGAGGGGGATACGCTCTACGCCCAGAGCGAGGTGCTTGCCAAACGCGAATCCAAATCGCGCCCACACATGGGGCTGGTCACGGTCAAGACCGTAGGCTACAACCAGGAGGGGGTCGTGGTCATCGAGTTCAAACGAACGATCCTGGTCTACAAGGCGGGCCATGTGCCGCAGCCGCCACGGCCACAGATGGATTATTCGTCCCCCACAAAGCCGTAGGCCCGCGAGACGATGTAGAGGGGCCGGTTTTTGACTTCATCGTAGATCCGGCCCAAATACTCGCCGATGATGCCCAAAAAGATCAACTGAATTCCTCCCAGAAAGAGCACACTCACCAGCGTCGTGGCCTGCCCTTCAAAGAAGCGGTTGCCGTTCAACCGCAAGATGATGGTGACGACGATGCCGATGAGACTGAGCGCGGCCAGCCCAAAGCCAAAATAGGTGGCCAGGCGCAAAGGTAAATAGCTAAAGCTGGTGATGGCCGTGTTGGCCAGCCGCCACATCTTGCGCAGCGGATACTTGGTATCGCCGGCGTAGCGCTCGGCCCGCTCATATTCGACCGGTGTCTGTTTGAAGCCGACCCAGCTGCTCAGCCCGCGCATAAAGCGGTGTTTTTCGCGTAACTGGCGCATGGCAAGCACCACCCGCCGGTCCATCAAGCGAAAGTCGCCCGCATCCAGCGGGATCTTTACATCGGCCACCCGCTGGAGGATACGATAAAAAAGCGAAGCCGTGAACAGTTTGAACCAGGTCTCACCCTCGCGGTGGGTGCGCACCGCATAGACCACCTCATAGCCCTCGCGCCATTTATCAATCATCCGCAGGATTACCTCGGGCGGGTCTTGCAGGTCGGCGTCCATCACGATCACCGCATCGCCCTCAGCGAAGTCAGCACCGGCGGTGATGGCGATCTGATGGCCGAAGTTGCGGCTAAACTCCAGCACCTTGACCCGTGGGTCTTGCTCCCGCAATGCCAGCAGCATCTCTAACGAGCGATCCTGGCTGCCGTCGTTGACACAGATCAGCTCCCAGCTCTCGCCCGTCTGCTCCATCGTCTGCACCACACGGCGGTAAAGCTCCGGGATCACCGGCTCCTCATTCCAGATAGGCACGACGAGAGAAAAGGTTGGGCGCTGTGTCTCTGGTTGAGCGGTCATCATACATTCTTGTTCCTGCGTGGGATGTAGAATTCTATTTTGCATCTGTTGCGCACTTTTCGCAACAATTGGGCGACCGTTGCGTATTAGATTATGCGCACAACGGTAGGGCAGGATGGCATCTTACCCTACCCCATTGAGTGGAATTGACGAGAATCATGGCCGATGCTAGACTTGCAGCCGATGAACAAGACTCCAGCACAACCGGTAGGCGCGCGGATCGACCTGGCCGGGAGTTTGCCCTATTTTACCAATTATGCTGGCCCTACTCTGGCCACCAGCCTGCCGCTGCCCGGCTTTCGCCAAAAGGCGCTGCTCTTTGGCCGTCTCACAATGCCCGGCCAGGTGCATGTCTATAGCGCAGATTGCCGCGCCGGAGAGCGGCTGCGTGTCCAGATGCTGGCACCGGTGCTGCCGCAAGGTGGCGCACTGGCCCCAGCCTTTGCGGTCGTGGCCCAAAGCCTACCGTATAGCGCCGATGTCCGCAAACTGCCCTTTACCCTGCCGGCAGGGTTTAGTGCGGTGGTAGCCCCTCCGCCGGGTGAACTCCTGGCGCCCGCCCAAGATCTCTTGACCGGCGCCCGCTATTTTCCCGGCCCGCTAGTGGATACGCGCACCCTGGTGGGCGGGCGCTGTTATGTGGTCGTCTGGAGTCCGCAAAACCAAATGGGGAAGTATGTTCTTCAGATCGGTCACGGCTGGCCATTGCGCTGGAGCTACTGGTTGCAAGTGCCACGCTTCTGGTGGCAGGTCCGTGGTTGGTTTGGCCTGAGTCGCGCCGCCGCCTATGCCGCGCTCTCTGGCGCCGCCCTGCTGGGGCTACTCGGCTTTGCCTTGTTCCGAAAACAACGCGGATGGCCGCTAGTGCAACCTTAACAGAGTTGCTTTCGTATGGTGCGATGCACTTGCAAAGTGCGTGTACCTGATAGGCAAAACAGATAAAAGTGGCACAAAGTAGGATTTAGTTGCAAGCTGCAAGGAGCAGGTTGCAGCGGCGGAGTGCAACTTGCATCCCGCAACTCGCGACCTGACCGAATGCGCCATGTTTATCTGTTTTATCTATGAGACGTGCATCGCACCTTGTAGGTGCAACGCACATGCGCACGCCGGCTGGGTCATGCGCTGATAGACAAATGGCAACAGAACCTAAAATACGAAAAAGCAGTTCATAGAGAACACGGAGTTCTCACGGAGTACACAGAGGTTGTTCTCCGTACCCTCTGTGCCTTCTCTGTATCCTCTGTGAACCGCTTTTGGTTCTGGTTTATATTGGAGTCAGCTAAATTCAATGCGTATCATTCTCTATCTTGGCAAGGGAGGCGTTGGCAAGACAACCGTCGCCGCGGCGTCGGCGCTGCGCAGCGCTGAACTTGGCCATCGTACGCTCGTCGTCAGCACCGATATCGCCCACAGCCTGGCCGACAGCCTTGATGTGGCGTTGACCGCCGAGCCAGTCGAAGTCTACCCCCATCTCTACGCTCAGGAGATCAATGTGCTGGAGGAAATTCGCCAGCACTGGGGCGATATGCAAGGTTATGTAGGCGGGATGTTACGACGGCAGGGCATGAGCAAGGCCATCGCCGAAGAGATGGCGATCATCCCCGGTATGGAAGAGATCGTCAGCCTCTTGCATATCAACAAACAAGCGGCGGAAGGCCACTTTGACCGTGTGATCATCGACGCTGCGCCCACCGGCGAGACGATGCGGCTGCTGACGCTGCCCGAAAGCTTTCAGTGGTACGCCGGGCGGCTGCTCGGTTGGGGCGATAGCGCACTGGGGATGGTGGGTGGCGTGTTGCGCCGCTTTATGCCTGAAAAAGACCCACTTGCCGGCCTCAACAATCTGGTCGCCGGGGTCAAAGAGCTGCAAAAGGTGCTGATCAACCCGGAGATCACCAGCTATCGCGTGGTGCTCAACCCGGAAAAGATGGTGCTCAAGGAGGCCAGCCGCGCTGTCAGCTACCTTTCGCTCTTTGGCTACCCGGTGGATGCAGTGGTGGTCAACCGCATTCTGCCCGGCTTGAAGAGCGATGGTTTGGGCGCCGCGTGGGTCTCCGAACCCAGCCCTGACCCCTATCTGCGCCACTTGCAGGAGATTCAGGCGCGCTATCTGGGCGACATTGAACGCGACTTCTATCCGCTGCCGATCCTGCGCGCCGGGTGGGCGGACCATGAGATGGTAGGGCTTGACCGCCTGCGCCCGCTGGCCGAGTCGCTCTTTGCCGAACGCGACCCGGGGGAAGTCCTCTTTATCGGCCAGGCGCAGCGGATCGACGAGGAGGGCAATGATTATATCCTCAAGTTACCGCTGCCCAATGTGGAGTTGAACAAAGTCAAGCTCACCAAACGGGGCGATGAACTGTTTGTGACTATCGGCAACTTCAAACGCGACCTGTTGTTGCCATCGGTGTTGGCGCAACGCAACGCCAGCAGCGCCGTCTTTGCCGATGGCCTGCTCCAGGTGCGTTTCCCGCCCGCCAACGGTGAGGTGGAACGGTGAGCCGTCATTGCATATCAACAAAACCAGCGATCAAACCGGATGCGCACCGTGCTCAACTTTCTGCTTAATTCACTGGCATTAACCGGCGGCGCGCTGCTTGGCAACCAGGCCACTTTGCGCCTCGGCTATCAAAACCAGCCGCGACCAATGCCTCACCAGTTTGCCTGGGCGCTCGACCACCCATGGCGTCTCAAGTACCGCCGGCCTGCTGAAGACGTGGGATTGTATGGCTGCGGCGCGGGCATGACCGTGCTCGACGTCGGCTGTGGCATTGGTCTCTATACGGTGCCGTTGGCCGAGCGCGTAGGCGATGCCGGCCGGGTTCATGCCGTCGATCTGCAAGCGCCGCTGCTCGAACGGGCACGCCAGCGTGTGGCGGCAGCCGGATTCGCACCGCGCGTCCAGTTTCATCACGGCGGCGCCTACCAGCTTCCCCTGCCCGACGCCAGCATCGACCTGGCGGTGATGGTCGCCACCTTGCCCCAGATCCCCAACCGGCTGTTGGCGCTGGCCGAATTGAGTCGCGTCCTCAAACCGGCGGGCCGACTGGTGATCAGCGAGGAATTGCCTGACCCGGCCTACGTCCCACCACCCATCACCCGCCGCTGGGTTGAAGACGCTGGCTTTGCCTATGGCGGGCAGAGTGGCAGTTGGTTCTGCTACCACCTCATCTGCTTTAACCAATAGATGCCTGGCGCAAGAACAATTGCCAATTGATGATTGGCAATTGTTCTTGCACATTCCTTTGGAACCCATCTTCCTTCGTGTCGTACCCATCCATGCTAAACTTTGAACCAGATCTGTCCCTACCTTACTTAACGGCTGACCTGCCCGGCATTGGCGGCCGGCTGCGCGCCCGTCCTGAACATTTTATTGTCGTGGAAGCGCCGCTCTATGAGCCTGAGGAACAGGGACCGCACCTTTACGTCAACCTGACCAGGATCGGCTTGACCACACGAGATGTGCAACAGCGTCTGGAACGGCTATTGGCGCTGCGGCGTGGCGAGGTGGGGTATGCCGGGCTAAAGGACAAGAACGCACAGACGACACAGACCTTTAGCATACCCATTGGCAATCAAGATGATGCCTTTGCCGATGAGGTAGTACGGCGGATCACAGGCGAGTTACCCGTGATAGTACACTGGGTGCGTCGCCATCGGAATAAGCTCAAACCCGGCCACTTGTTGGGTAATCACTTTACTATCACCGTTTCGAATTGGACGCTTTCTGAAGAGGAGGCAAGGCGACGGTGTGAAGCGATCCGCAGCGGGCTCGAGGCCAGTGGAGTTCCCAATTTCTTTGGACCGCAACGCTTTGGGGCAGGCGGCGCCAATGTGAGCAAGGGTTTTGCGTTGCTGCGTGGCAAGCGGCGTGTGCAAGAGCGTTGGCTACGGCGCTTTTTGTTGTCGAGCTATCAGAGTTATCTCTGCAATCGATATCTGGCGCGCCGCCTAGCCATTGGTGGCTTCGAACATCTACTGGCCGGCGATATTGCCAAGAAGTATGCGACTGGCGGCCTCTTTGAGATCCAAGATCTCGCAACCGAACAGCAACGGTATGCAGCCAAAGAGATCAGTTTTACGGCGCCGCTCTTTGGCGCCAAAATGTGGGCAGCGCGGGCCGAGGCTGGAGAATTGGAAGCAAGCATCCTGCGTGAGGCCGGCGTTGGGGTGGATGATTTTCAACGGGTAAAGGTGGAAGGAACGCGGCGGCTGGGGCGCCTGTTGCTGTCGCCGGTCACGTTGACCGTTGCGCCTGGTGAGGTGACACTGGCCTTCTTTTTACCCAAAGGTGCCTTTGCGACCACTGTGTTGCGTGAATTTATGAAGGTGGAGCTGGCCGACGCTCCCGAATTCGACGGAGAAGAATCGCAGTGAGCTATCGAGAACCAAATTCAGGCGGACGTAGTGCCCGTTCGGTGAAAGAGCAGCCGGAGACAACGGTAGAGCTTCCTCTCTTCCCGCTCAGCGACGTCGTCCTCTTTCCGCGGATGGTATTGCCGCTCCACATATTCGAACTACGCTATCGCGAGATGATCGATCGCTGTATCCGCGAAGAGGCGCCGTTTGGTGTGCTGCTTATCAAAGAGGGGCACGAAGTCGGTGGGGCAGCCACGCCTCATCTCATTGGCACGGCGGCGCGTATTGTTCGGGTCGAAGAGCTAGAGGATGGGCGGATGAACATCATCGCTGTAGGCGCTCAACGCTTCCGTGTCTTGGAACTGCATGACAACCACAGCTATCTAACCGGCACGGTGGAGCCGTTTCCGCTCGTTGGCGGCAGCAGCGAGGTTGCGCTTGAGCTCGCCAACAGACTGCGCCCTCGCCTCCACGAATATGTGGAATTGCTGGGCAGGGCAAGCGGCCAGAAGCTTAAACTTGACCACCTACCCGACGATGCCACGACGCTGGCGCTGCTCGTAGCGATCGCATTGCAGGTCGGCGCCGAGGATCGACAGGCGCTGCTCTCGCTGCCCAGCGTTCCTGCCATGCTGGCGCGCCAACTGCACCTGCTCTCGCGCGAGACGCTCCTGCTCCAGTACATGGTTGATACGCACGCCGATGTAGCCGCCATGAGCATGGGGCCGACCGGGTATATCTTACCCAACTAAATAGAGCCAGATGACATCTTGGCCTACCGTTAAATTTGCATGTAGGCAATTTATTTGTTATACTATAGGCTCACTGGGGGGATTAGCTCAGTTGGCTAGAGCGCAGCGTTGACATCGCTGAGGTCAGTGGTTCGAGCCCACTATCTCCCACAGCACCAATCACAGAATGCGTTGAGCAGGACAAGTAGAACGACCTTTCCGACCGTCAGAGAGCAGTGGCCAGCGGCTGAAAGCCACTGCGGCGGGTGTCGCTCGAAACCGCCTGTGAGTGAACACGTGAACCGAGTGTCCCAGTAGCGTGTTCCGGCTCGCCCCGTTACCAGCGCCACAAGGGGTCTGCACAGCCCAGGTGTGTGCAGGCAATATGGGTGGAACCGCGAAGCAAGCTTCGTCCCATGCGGACGAAGCTTTTTTTGTTCTTGGGGATCAAGAGAAGTGAGGCCGTTGGTCAAAGTCTCGTTCTCGTAGTTGAGGCCGGAGGTAGGCAGTTGCTCCAGGTGCGATGCACTTGCAAAGTGCGTTGCACCTCTGAGGAACGAATCCAACTGCGTATCTCCTATAGGGGTGGGCGCATCATGGATGAACTTGCATACGAATCTGCTGTGCTCGCTGCGGCGGCAGCCTTTACCGAGCAACAACAAGTCCTGTTAGACCACTGTCGCCAGGTGCAACAGATCGCCGCGCCCACCGGCAGCGAACATCGCCGCGCAAAGTGGGTAGCCGAACAACTTGGTCAATTCGGCCTTGCGGATGTCACGGTGGATGATCTCCCCAATGTCTATGCGCGCGTACCCGGCCAGCGCCGCCAGCCCGCGCTGTTGGTAAGCGCTCACACCGATACCGTCTTCCCGGCTGAGACCGATCTTACCCTGCGCGATGAGCCAGAACAACAGCGTCTCTATGGTCCGGGGGTCGGGGACAATGCCACCGGGGTGGCTGGGTTGCTCACGTTGGGGGCAACGCTCCGCCAGTTGCCTCCGCCGCCGGTGGATATCTGGCTGGTGGCAAATTGTGGCGAAGAGGGGTTGGGTGACCTGCTTGGCATGCGCGCCGCAGTCGATCGGTTGGCCGACCGGTTGGGCGCCTGTATCGTCCTGGAAGGCACCGGCTTTAACCGGGTAGTGCATCGTGCGCTGGCGTCGCAGCGCTACCGTATCAACGTCCGTGCGCCGGGCGGCCACAGTTGGAGCGATTTTGGCGCGGCCAGCGCAGTCCATGTGTTGGTGCAACTTGCCGCCGAACTGGCGCAGTTGCGGCCGCCCACCACGCCCCGCACCACCTTCAACATCGGGCGCATCAGTGGCGGCGCCTCGGTCAACACAATTGCGCAGACGGCCGAACTGGAACTCGATCTGCGCAGCGAAGAGAGCGCCGCCCTGCAAACCATTGTCGACCAGACGCTTGCCATCGTCCAGCGCTACCAACAAGCCTGGCGTGAACGGAACGTCTTGATCGAAAGTAAATTGATCGGCGACCGCCCCGGCGGCGAAATCGAGGAGGCGCACCCGCTGGTGCAGGCAGCCTACCGCTCGCTTGCATCGTGCGGGGTCACCGCCACCCCAGGGCTGAGCATGAGCAGCACCGACGCCAATATCCCGCTCAGCCGGGGCATTCCAGCCGTCTGCATCGGCATCACCGAGGGCGGCAACGCCCACCGGCTCGAAGAATGGATCAACACCGCCCTGCTCCCGCTGGGGATGAGACACCTGCTTCAACTGACGTGGTGGGCAGCAGGGTGGTTGGCGCTACAGCGGTAGGCAACTCTAGCGACCGCCGACCAATCGATCGAGCCAATCAACCAGGTGGTCGACAAAAGAATGCGCCCCGATGCCTCGTTCGTCCCAAGGCGGGGGCATGGAACCAGGCGCGTGGCGGGCGACATAGGCTTCGTTTCGTGGGTCGAGCAATTCACACGTGAGCGGTACACCGGCGCGACAGAGAATGTATTCTGCCCAGACAGCCTGGGTGCGTTTGACAAGAAAGGCGATCTCGCCTTCGGGATCTGGCTCACGACCCCAGATTCGGATACCATACTGTCTCATCAGGTATTCGATCTCAAGGCCAGACCAGCCGCTGCTGCCAGAAACTGTAAAGCGGTGCATGGGTCCATGCGCCAACCGGCCGAGCCAACCGTCAAGTGGATTGAGAAGATCGGGTAGCATCTGTGTTTGGCACTAGAAAACGACCAGAACAAACGTTCTAGCTCAGACTATACCAGAAAGACCCGGCACGCACAAATCGGCGCCAAGGGCGTTGCTACGATGATCGTGCTGCCAGACAGCGCCCAGGTAGAGCCGTAGAAACGATCACATGAACGACCCTCCACGAGGGTGTTAACGACCTTGATGTAGAGGAGAAGTACAGCAGATGTAGACTGACCCAATCATGCGTTAGATTTTGATCCTCCAAAGATCTAAGGCGGTGCCTATGGGACTCGAACCGATTGCAGTCGTAGCCATCCTGGTTGGTGTAGGTGTCTTAGGCTCTGTTATCGCGCTGGTAAACGGCTGGCTCAAGGTACTGCAGGCAGTGAATCAGCCGCAGAAAGTGGTTCACACCACCGATAAAACTCCGGGAGAGGTGGTAGCGGCTGCACGAGCGGCCCGATTGAAGCTGGTTGCCTTTTCGGTTCTGGTCGTAATGGTGATCTGGTCGATCTACGCTTACTTTGATCTCGACGGTGCTATGAATCTGGCGCGAAAAAGTCGTGACATGGTTCTACGATTACTAGAGATACTGATCGCTATCTTGCAGGCGCTTCACAATGTGCTAGCTAGTTTCGAATGAAGGGTATTGAACAGACGGGGCGCCTGCCTACGAACAGAAGATACTACGTGTATAGCGCCTAGCCCCCGGCGGCTCTGATCCACGGATCGGATGCGCCCCGGTGGCTGTGGCAATTAGAAAGGAAATAGAGACGATGGAATCCAATGGAGCCGACCAACTCTACCGCATCCGCCATAGCGCGGCCCATGTGATGGCCCAGGCGGTGCTCGAACTCTACGCGGAGGCCAAGATCGCGATCGGGCCACCGATCGACACCGGGTTTTATTATGATTTTGACCTGGGCAAGGATGAGGAGGGCCGGCCACGCACCTTCTCGCCCGAAGACCTGGAGCGGATCGAGAAACGGATGCGCCAGATCATTGCCGGTCGCCACCCTTTTATCTATCGCGAGGTAAGCGCCGACGAGGCGCGCCAGCTCTTCCATGACCAGCCCTACAAGCTCGAACTGATCGAGGGTCTGGCAAAAGGCGAAGTAGACGAGTACGGCAACGAGGTGACGGAGAAACCGGCTATCAGCACCTATCGCCACGACACCTTTGAGGACCTCTGCCGCGGTCTGCACGTGGAGCACACGGGCCAGATCCCGCCCGATGGGCTGAAGCTGATGAGCGTGGCCGGAGCGTACTGGCGCGGGGATGAGAAGAACCCCATGCTCCAGCGGATCTACGGTACGGCCTGGCGCAACAAAAAGGAACTCAACGAGCACCTGCAGATGCTCGAAGAGGCCAAAAAGCGCGACCATCGCAAGCTCGGCCGCGACCTGGAGATCTTTTTCTTCGACGATGAGGTGGGGCCGGGTCTGCCGCTCTGGCTACCCAACGGCGGTATCATGATCGAGGAGTTGGAGCGGCTCGCCAAGGAGATGGAGCAGGAAGCCGGCTATCAGCGAGTGCGCACGCCCCACCTGGCTAAAGAGGACCTCTATCTACACAGCGGCCATCTGCCCTACTATGAGGATACGATGTATCCGCCTATGGAGTTGGAAGGGGTGCGCTACTTTGTTAAACCGATGAATTGCCCGTTCCACCACAAGATCTTTGGCAGCCGGCCGCGCAGCTACCGCGAACTGCCGCTGCGGCTGGCCGAATATGGCACGGTCTATCGCTACGAGAAAAGTGGCGAACTCTTTGGGCTGATGCGGGTGCGGTCGATGCAGATGAACGACGCCCACATCTACTGTTCCGAAGAGCAGTTTGAGAAAGAGTTCCTGGACGTCGTTGGCCTCTATCTCAAGACCTTCGAGATCTTTGGCATCGACCGGTATGTCATGCGTCTGAGCCTGCACCACCCCAAGGAGTTGGGGAAGAAGTACATCAACAATCCCCGCCTTTGGCTTAAGACCGAGGATATGGTGCGGAGGACCATGCAACACGGCAATGTGCCCTTTGTCGAAGTGCCCAACGAGGCGGCCTTTTATGGCCCCAAAATCGATGTGCAGATCTGGAGCGCCATTGGGCGTGAGTTTACACTGGCGACCAACCAGGTGGATTTTGCCCAGCCGGACCGCTTCAACCTGCGCTTTGTCAACAGCCAGGGCGAAGAGGAGATGCCGCTCTGTATCCACCGCGCCCCCTTGGGCACGCATGAACGGATGATCGGATTTCTCATCGAGCACTTTGCCGGCGCCTTTCCCGTCTGGCTGGCGCCCAAACAGGTGAGCGTGATCCCCATCACGACGGAGCACAACGAGTATGCAATGAACGTGGCGCAACAGTTGCAGGATGCCGGCGTCCGCGCCGAGGCTGACCTGAGCACAGACCGCATGAACGCCAAAATTCGCACGGCGCAACTGATGAAGACACCCTACATGCTTGTCGTGGGCGACCAGGAGGTGAGCAACGGCACGGTCTCCCTCCGCCGGCGTGACGGTTCACGCCAGGAGGGGATGCCGGTGGCAGAGTTTGTGACGCTCGTCACCGAACGGATCCGTACGCGCTCACGCCAGTTGTGAGGCCGGTCCTCACTTGAAGCGACAGGTGGCTCCATCGAATCGGGTGGCTGTGGTTTGCGTACCGCATGTTGCTGGTTGAGAGCAGCGGGCGTTCTTCAGAGGACGCCCGCTGCTCGCTCATAGGATGTCCTCAAACTCGCCAACTGTCACTTTTCGAGGCGCCGGGAGCGCTGGTGGCCTGCGCCAGCGGGAAGTGATTGATTTACGAACCCTAAGAGTTTTATTTTTAGGGAACAGCGAAGGATACATGAGCCTGGCACGATAACATGTTTAGACGGCTTATTCAAAAACGTAAGCTGTCACCTCATCTTCGTTTCATTCAGTGCATATCATCGCAATACATTGGGTAAGTGATACGAGCAATCCCGATACACATCGAAGGATGCGTACTCCACAATATACTGAGATGTACTGAGATGATACCTGTACGAGACTTGGGAGAAAAGCTCATGTACCAGAAGCGGAACCGGTTTCTCTCTTTGTCAAAATCTGGAGTCTATCTGTCGTGGCGTACATGGCAAATGCTGGGTGTCTGCCTGATCATGCTCTGTAGCACCGCAGCCGCCTTGTGGCTGACAGCCACCCTGAGCGCCGCCTACCGTTGACATTTTTTCAACTGGGCTGTACAGAAGCATTTTGACTTGATGCAGATTGAGACATTAACCCTAGAACCGGCTATAGGTCACGCTTCCAGCCAAAGATCATTGCCGTTTGTACAGCGGTTGCACTGGAAGCGTGACTTTCGGTAGCGAAACAATTCTGAACGAGCATCATCCCCGCAGGAGTGCCGCCAGTTGTTCCAGGCTTACCAGGTTATGAACAGGCAGAAAATCGTCCACATGGGGCAAAGCGGCCTGGATGCCCCGCACCAACGGCTCATAACCGGCTCCCCCCAATAAGGGATTGAGCCAGATGAGACGGTGGCAACTGCGCTGCAACCGTTCCATCTCACGGCCCAACAGGTCAATATCACCGCGATCCCAACCATCGCTGATGATCAGCACTACAGCACCCTGGCCCAGAACGCGGCGCGCCCAATCATAGTTGAAGCGCCTGATCGCCTCGCCGATCCGGGTGCCGCCGCCCCAATCGGGCATGGCCGCAGCTGCCTCAGCCAGCGCCTGCTCCACGTTGCGCGAGCGCAACTGGCGGGTGATGCGCGTCAGCCGGGTGCTAAAAACGAAGGATTCCACTCGGTCGTAGCGGCTGGTAACCACGTAGATAAACTGGAGCAACACCCGCGCATAGCGCTCCATCGAACCGCTGATATCACAGATGAGCACGAGCGGGCGGCGCTTGACTCTTCGCTCCCGGTGCGCAAGTTGCACCATTTCGCCGCCAAAGCGCAGGTTCTGGCGCAAGGTGCGGCGCAGATCGACCTGTGCGCCGCGGGGAAGCGCAGCCATCCGCCGCGTACGGCGGGGCTCCAGATTCCAGTCTATCTGGAGCATGAGCCGTTTGACAAGCGCAAGTTCGTCGGCGTCCAGCGCGGCAAAATCCTTCTGGCGTAACACTTCCAGGTCGCTATAGGTAAAGATCTTGTCAAGCAGCGGCTCATCGATGCTTGGGTGATTATTACCACCGGTCTGCCCTGATTTGTCCTCACGCCACTGGATCTCTTTTCGTTGCTGCTGGCGCTGGCGAACAGGATCAAGGCCCAGATCGCGCAGAATTCCAGGAGCATGGGGCTGCCAGAAGAGGTCGAAAGCGCGGTCAAAGAGCGCTATTTGTTCGTGCCGGTTGACAAGAAGGGCGCGG
>QEUW01000807.1 GCA_003577005.1 Chloroflexota bacterium
GATGACCTGGACGCCGAGGTGCGTATCGGGCAGTTCGGTCCTTTTGTCGCCAAAGAGGTCAACGGCGAACGGCTCACCGCCGGTCTGCCGCCCGACCTGCCGCCGGCCGACCTCACCGACGAACTGGTGGAACAACTGCTGAGCCAGAAACAGGATGGCCCACAGACATTAGGCACCGATCCAGAGACCGAACAGCCGATCTTTTTGAAGAGCGGCCCCTATGGCCCTTACGTCCAGTTGGGTGAAGATGGCAACGGCAAGAAGAAGCCCAAGCGCGCCAGCCTGCTCAAAGGCATGGACCCCAGCCAGGTCACGTTGGATGTAGCACTACAGTTGCTCAGCCTGCCGCGCACGCTGGGCGACCACCCCGAAACCGGCAAGCCGGTGCAGGCCAGTGTTGGTCGCTTTGGCCCCTATATCGTCCACGACGGCAAATATGTCAACCTGAAGGGCGACAGCGTCCTCGAGATTGACCTTGACCGGGCGCTGGAACTGCTGGCCGGCGCCGCCGAGCGTAAAGGGCGCAGTGGCGGGCGCACCACCCGCAGCAGCGCCAAGACTGTCCTCAAGACGCTGGGCGAACACCCAGACGGGGGGGCGATTCAGGTGCTCGATGGCCGGTATGGCCCCTACGTCAACTACAACAAGGTCAATGTGACGCTGCCCAAAGAAGTCAAACCCGAAGATGTCACCCTGGAGCAGGCGCTGGCCTGGGTCACCGCCAAGGCCGGCACCGGGGCCTCAACCAAACGCAAGCGCGCGCGCAACGCCAAGAAAAAGACAGCCAGCACTACTCACAAGAAAACAGCCACCGCCCGGAGCTAGAACGCCGGGGCGGGACGCAACCATTCTCCTCCTCGTACTCGTACTCGTTCTCCAAAGTCTTTGTCGAGGACGAGGAGGCTGAACAATAACTCCGCAGTACACCTTTACAGATCACCCCAGGTTTTCAAGTAGACATGATCTGCTGTGCGCTTTTCTCGGTGTCCTCCGTGCAGTCTCTGCACTCTCTGTGTTGCGCTTTTTTGCTCTATTTCCTGAGCAGTTTCATTGCGAACTTTTCTCCAGCCGGCAACGTTGAATCAACACTCGATCACTCGATTCTCGCGACCCTTGGAGATTTTGTATGATTCGTGTTTTGTTGGCCGCCCCGCGACCGTTGGTGTGGGTGGGCCTCAACGCACTCCTATCTGTTACAACCGATCTGACTCTCCTACCCGACCTGGCGACCGAGCAAACGCTGCCGCGGCTCGGCGCACAATTGACGCCGGAGCTTTTGTTGCTCTCACTGCTGTTTGTGCCGGGCGAGTCTGCCCGCCCCCTGGCTGGCCTGCACGCGGGCTGCCCGCAGACTCGTACGATGTTGCTGTTCGAGGCCGGCGGATGTGAAACGCAGGATGTCAAGGCCCTCTTGACCACGGGCCACGTCCACGGGCTGATTTCCCTTACCGAACCCGCCGCTGCCTGGCCGGTTGCGCTGCGGACGGTTGCGCACGGCGGCGCCTGGGTGAGCGAAACGCTGCTCAACCGGCTACTGCGCCAGACACGCACCCCCGACCCGGCGCAACCCGCCCTCACCCGGCGCGAGCAGGAGGTGTTGCGCCTGGCCGCACTGGGTTGGGCCAATAAGAAGATTGCCCACCACCTGGGGATGGCCGCACGCACGGTCGAGTTTCATCTGGGCAACATCCGCCAGAAGCTAAAGGTATCAACGCGCCTGGAAGCGATCCTCTGGTTCAAGGAAC
>QEUW01000214.1 GCA_003577005.1 Chloroflexota bacterium
GCGCTGCGACGGACACAAACATCGAACTGGCGTCGATCAAGGCGGTGCTCTATGCACTCAATCGCGCCATCCAGGTGCATCGGTAGCCCGACCATTGGGCGGCGCTACTGGTGACGATTAGCGGACGGACTACAACCCGCTGCAACCTGGTAAACTTACTCATTCCTCCCCAGAAGATCGCATAAGATGCGGTCTTCTTTTTTTGTATAAACACCCATCCACTCTGTGCATTCACCCCGATCCGCTACAGCCACGACCGGTCTACAATTCTATGGCCTGGTTCTGACCCTGTTGTTGGCTCATCAACTATTGTCCGATGCCGTTCAAAAGAGTGTCACAGTTTTGGAGGAAAATCGTATGAGAAAGTTATTCGCTGTTTTGCTGTTGTTCAGCTTGTTGCTTACAGCGCTGCCGGGAACTGTCTTTGCCCAGACGCCGGGTATCCAGGTGGAACGCCTGGAATTTGCTGTGCGCCTGAATGACAACCAGACGCACACGATCGTTGGCTATCTCTACACCCGCCAGGGCAACCCTGACGAAACCGAACAGTGTGGCAAGCGCAGCCGCACTGTTCAGGTATTGTTGGCCGGTGCAACCTACAACCACCGCTACTGGGATGTGCCCACTATCAACGGTATCGACTATTCGTATGCCCGTACGATGGCGGCTCAGTGCTACTCGGTCCTGGCGCTGGACCGGTTGGGCACCGGCGAGTCGAGCCGGCCCAGTGGCGACTTTATCAGCTTGGCCGTCGAAGCCGACGGCATTGCGCAGATCCTGGCCTCGTTGCGCACCAACCAGAACCCCACACAGCGCCGTTTCAAGCGCATCGTGCTGGTCGGTCACTCCTTTGGCACTCTGCTCTCGGTCTACACCCTGGGCGAATATGGCAACGTGGCCGATGCGCTCGTCGCCACCGGCTGGGTCCATGTGCCGGGCACCGTGCCGCTGACGCCGGAGTATGTCCAGAGTCTGCTCCAGATGGAGCATATCCAGGTCGCGCCCGACGTGCGCAACATCCTCTTCTACTATCCGGGTTCAGCCGACCCGGCGGTGATCGACTATGACAATGCCAACATCAACGATACGCTGCCGCGCGCCTTCTTCCTCGACGGCATCAACGTCTTCACCGCCCGCGCTCTGGGCGATGTAGCGCTGACGAAGACCCTAACGAGGGTCGATCAGGTCAGCGTGCCGGTCTTCGTGCAGTTGGGCGACAACGACATCCTCTTTCCGTCGGCTATTGCCGGCGCCGAGGCGAGCTTCTACAGCAGCGCCCCCTCGGTGACCGTGGACAACCTGACCAACATCGGCCACGGTTTCAACCTGCACACCAATCACGCCGAGGGCTGGCAGCACATCGAGGCGTGGATCGCCAACAACGTCGTCAATAACTGAAATGACTATCTGGTGCATTGCACTCGCAGAGTGCGATGCACCTCAGGATTGCTCGGCCCGGCGCCACAGGTGTATCGCACTCTGCGAGTGCAACGTACCGAGCTTTACAAGACCGTACTGCAATGCGGTCTTGTTGTTGGTTGAACGGAGGATAACCGTGAATACATTTCACGACACTCTACAAACAAACCATACCCACGCCATCGTCATCGGCGGAGGGATTGCCGGCCTGTTAGCCACACGGGTACTGAGCGACTTTTTCACCCGTGTCACGGTGATCGAGCGCGACCCGCAGATTGACATGCCGGCCCCGTGCAGGGGTACGCCGCAGAGCCACCAGTTCCATCTGCTGTTGACAAAGGGGCGCGAGATCATCGACGGCTATTTTCCCGGCATCGTCGAGGCGATGGTGGCCGGCGCCATATTACAGGATATGGCTGAAACCGGCGTTTGGCATTACTTTGGCAGCTACAAGAAAGCGAGAGGAGGATTCCATGCATAACTGGATACTTGCCAGATTCATTGTTCGCCTCTCTTATATGCTTGTCGTACTGATTCTCTGCGGCTCTGTCCTCCCTGCCCAGGCCCAAGAGCCAGAAAACGCAGACGGGGAACAGGAACCCCAGCCGGCGGTCTACTTGCCCGTAGTTACGGGCCCTACAGCGGGCGTACCGGCAGCCGACGCCCGCAACAGTGACTTCATGCTCCAACACCTGTTGCCACAGCAGCCGAAACTGTTTTCTAGCACCATCGGACCGGCGCGCACGGCGATTGCGTCCAGTGCTGACATGAACCGACCGCTGGCGGCGGGTCTTTACCGTCTGAGCGGTTTTGACCCTGATTTGTCCTTGAACGATCTAGAGCCGCTCCGGCAGATTATCGGCCAAGCTGACTTCGTTGGCTTGGGTGAACCAGTCCACACCACCGGCGGCGCCTACCAGATGAAACACCGCATCTTCCGCTTCCTGGTGGAGCGGATGGGCTTTCGGGTATTGGGGTTTGAGAGTCCGTACCTCTGGGTGGAACGGCTGGATCACTATGTGCAGACCTGCCAAGGGTCGCCCGCAGACGCCCTTCGCGGCAATCTTTTCAGTGTTTTTAATAGCACCGAGGTTGCCGACCTGGTGCAGTGGATGTGTGAGTGGAACCAGGCTCATCCCCATGATCGCGTTTATGTCTATGGCTTTGACATCCAGAGCATGGGGCGGGAGAGCGCTGAGGCGCTCATCACCTTCTTGACGCGCCTCGGTTTTTCTGCTGACGACCCACGTATCACTGGCATCCGGCTCTGCGATGGCGTCGTCGACACCTCCTGGCGGGCCCTACCCTTCCCTCAAGAGCGGTATCTCCAATGCCAGGACACGCTCGATGATGTGGCGCTCTACCTCAGCCAGCATGAACTATCGATTCGCAGCCAGGCTTCGGCTGAGGAGTTGGGATGGGCACGCGTGCATTTGTATAGCGAAAGGGCCTGGCAGGAACAGATCTTCCGCTGGAACGATTTTGAGCTCAGTTTCGTCGCCCGCGACCTTGGCATGGCCTACCTGGCGCGGGCGATCCGCGACGTGCGTTTCCCTGGTGCGCGCGTGGCGCTCTGGGCGCATGATGGCCACGTCGCCCGCAACGGCGCCAATTTTCTGTTCTATAGTGGCTTGGGCCGCTCACCCGCCATGGGTGATTTCTTAAAACTAGACCTTGGCGCCGACTATGTCACTATCGGCATCACCGGGCTCCAGGTTCACGTCGACTGGCCGGCGGTTGGTCTCTGTGGTCCGTTGGACTTGCGGGGGAAAAATGCAATTGAGGATGCGTTTGCCAGTACAGGCGAGCCCTATCTCTTGTTGGATCTGGCATCCCGTGGTAACGGGCGCGAGACTTTCCTTGATCCCTATGCTTTGTACTCGATCATTGAAAGCCGGCCCATCGTCCCCAAGACGACATTCGACGCCCTCATCTACATCGAGAACTCACCTGCCATGCAGCCATTGCGCTGGCCGCCGTGCCAGTAATGCGAATACGGAATGCGGAATACCAGGTGCAAGTTACGCATCACGAATTCCGCATTCCGCATTTCATTAGCGCAGGCGAATCTGCTGCCCGATCTGCAAGATCGAGTTTTCCTGCAATCCGTTCAATTCGAGCAACTGGCGCCAGTCGAGGCCATAGCGGGCCGCGATTGAGATTAGGGTGTCACCACTGGCGACGACATGGACCGCCGGCGAACCGGCCGACGCAGCTGTGGCCGGTGTGGTCGCTGTAACGGGAGTAGTGGCGGTGGCCGTGACGACAACACTTGTGGTGGCAGTTGTAGCAGCCGGAACGTTGGTAGCCGTGGTTGTCGTTGTAGCGCTGCTCGCCGCCTGACCTGGGATGGTAAGCACCTGACCAACCTGTATGAAATCTGCCTGGGTGAGTCCATTGGCGGCGGCGAGTGCCTGCCAGGTAACGTTGTGTTGCGCGGCGATGGTCGAGAGCGTGTCTCCCGCTTGGACCGTGTAGCGACCAGCAGCGTTGGCCGTGGCCGTGGCAGGCGCGGCGGTAATTGGTACAGGCGTAGTCGTTGTGGTGGTTGCGCTCACATTGGCGACCGGTTGGGCTGCCGTAGTGGCTGTATTTGCTGCCGAAGCCGCGGCTGCCTGCACACCCGGTAGCCGGATCACCTGGCCGACCTCGATGATCGACGGGTTCGCCAGTTGGTTCACCTCGGCGACCTGGCGCCAGTCAAGCCCATAGCGGGCCGCGATAAGAGACAAGGTGTCACCGGCCTGGACGGTATAATCAAGACCGGTAGCCGGCAGAGTCGCCGTGGTGTTGGCCGCTGGCGCAGCAGCCGTTGTGGTCACGCCGGCCGGAGCTGTGGTTACTGCCGCGGCTGGCGGTGGTGGAACCGGGACATCGGGCGCGGTTACGCAAGAGCCGCTCCCCGAGTCGGTGAAGCTCTGGCCGTCGATAGGGATAAATTCCCAATCATAGCTGCCCGGGTGCAGCGTCATCTTGAGGACACCAAAAGTTTCGCTGTTGCGTACCTCGCTGTTAGGTTGGATGAACCTGAAGTCGTGAAGCGGAGCCCCTCCGGTTCCAACCACGAATTGGCGAATCCCTCGCTCGTGTTCGAGCTGACCGCTAGGATTCTGGGGGGCAAAGCGCTCGTAGTTGTGTTCGTGGGCAACGAGTACGACATCGGCGCCATAGTCGTAGAGCGCCCGGAAGAGATCGATGTTTGCTCCAAATGTGCCGCTGGAAGTAAAGGTAGGGCGGTGCCAGTAGGCCAGGGTACACCGTGTCGGATTGGCGGCCAGTTCGGCGCGCAGCCACTGCTCTTGCTCCGAGCCAGCCTGATTGGGCACCTCGCTGTTGAGCGCAAACAGCAGCCACTCACCCAGTCTGTACGAATAATATCCCTTACAATCAGTCGTGCAGCCGGGTTCGAGCGGTGTCGCGACATCGCCAAAGTAGGTAAAATAGCCGGTGGCGTTGCCTGCACCATATTCGTGATTGCCCGGAGCCGGACGCGTTCGCTCCTTAAAGCGCCCCCAGGTGGGGCCGTAACAGGCGTTGAACTCGTTGAGCGAACCTACCTCGTAGGCCAGATCGCCAAGCGGAAGCACGGTGCCCCCGATGGTTTCGACCAGGTAGGCCGTATAATGAGCTTCCTCATTGTAACAGTTGGCGATATCCCCTGCAGCCACAATGACAACAGAGTCTGTAGCCTGCAAGATAGGCCGGGCGACCAGCGCGCGTGGAGCGGCCACTATCGGTAGCGCAAGGGCCACAGTAACTAAAACTCGAGCGATGTGACGGATCCACTGATGCATAGCCGCCTCCTGTAGGTAATGGAATGACCGTTGGCTGCTGTTGATTATACCATAATAACGTTTCTTTGTCTGTTTTGTTTTCAATATCCTTTGACGGGGAGCACCCTTGTGCTGTAAACTATTAGTCAATCGGGTACACGGCTTATTGTTGGCGTCAATGAGCCGCATCTTACACCCAATAACCATTCCAAAGACTTCCAGGCCCCAAATTTTTCGGCCCTAGTCCCCAAAGGAGGCACTCCCTTGCAAGCAATTGAGTATGCTTCGCCCCAAAGCGTCGATGAAGTTGTCGCACTGTTGCAACAGAAGGGCGACATGGCGCGCGTGATGTGTGGCGGAACGGACCTACTCGTGGCGCTGCGTGAAGGCCGGCGGCGCGCCGAACTGATTGTCGATGTCAAACGGCTGCCCGAAACGACCGAATTGACCTACGATCCGCAACAGGGGTTGACTTTGGGCGCGGCAGTGCCCTGTTATCGCATGTACGACAACAAACAGGTTGCCGCAGCCTACCCTGGTTTGATGGACGCCGCCACCCTCATCGGCGGGGTACAGATCCAGGGGCGCGCCAGTTTTGGCGGCAACCTCTGCAATGCTTCACCCGCGGCGGATTCGATCCCCGCGCTGATCGCCCACGCGGCCATCTGTACCATCGCCGGCCCCAATGGGCGGCGCACTGTGCCGGTGGAGGAATTTTGCGTGGCGCCGGGGCGCACCGTTCTCCAGCCCGGCGAATTTCTGGTCTCCATGTTCATCGCGGCGCCCAAGCCTGGTTTTGGCGCCGGTTATCTGCGGTTTACCCCCCGCAATGAGATGGATATCGCCGTGGTAGGCGCCGGGGCCGCAGTCCAACTGGATGAGAGCCGCACCCGCTTTGTCTCGGCACGGATTGCCTTGGGTGCAGTGGCGCCAAAGCCCCTTTTTGTGCCGGTGGCAGGTGAGGCACTGGCCGGCCAGCCGGTCAACGCCGAATCGATCGCCAGAGCCGCACAGATCGCTCAGGAGGCCGCGCAACCCATTACCGATATGCGTGGCACGGCGGAATACCGCAAACACATGTCCGGCGTTCTCACCCGTCGTGCGCTGGAACGGGCCATCGAACGCGCCAAGAGTAGCTAGGCTGATTTAGGTCTGGCGAGACAGAGGAGACAGGAACAGGAATGCCCCCTGTTTACCAGGTTACTTGTCTACCACGCTACCTGTAAAAGCTTTGTTGTGTATGCCGTAGCGCTTTTGTCCACCATACGCAACACAAAATGGAGAATTTCTACATGTCCAAAACCGTCGTCACGGCCACTATCAATGGCCAGCAGATGGAATTTCTGTGTGAGCCGCGCCAGAGCCTCTTGGAGGTGTTGCGCGACGAATTGTTCTTGACCGGCGTCAAAGAGGGCTGCAACAATGGCAACTGCGGCGCCTGCAATGTGATTCTGAACGGTGTGCTGGTCAATTCTTGTTTGGTCCTGGCCGTGGAGGCCAATGGCGCATCCATCACCACCGTGGAAGGGCTGGCTAGCACTGAGCGGCTCCACCCCCTCCAGCAAAAGTTCCTGGAGCACGCTGCGCTCCAGTGTGGCATCTGCACCCCTGGTTTTCTTGTCTCGGCCAAGGCGCTGCTGGACAAGAACCCGGACCCCACCGAACACGATGTCCGTCTCTGGCTGGCTGGCAACCTCTGCCGCTGCACCGGCTATGACAAGATCGTACGCGCCGTACTGGATGCCGCCGACAGCCCGGAGATGCAGAGCGTTTCACAATGAGTGATACGTAATACGTAATGCGTACTAGATGTCACCCATTACCCATTACCCATTACCCATTACGCATTACGTATTACACACTACGTATTACTTCTTCTGTGCGTAGTCTGCCTGTTAGGATTATCCATGCAACACCAAGTTTGGATCCCGGCGCTGCACCGTGACCTGACCGAAGGCCAGGAAGTAGTGACAGCAACGGGCGAAACCGTTGGCGAAGTCGTGGCTCAGTTGGGGGCGCGCTTTCCTGGCCTGGAAGAGCGGCTTTGCGAGGAGGGGCGGCTGCGCCCACATATTGCGGTTGCTATCAACGGCGAGGTCACCCGGCGTGGCCTCCGCCAACGGCTCACCGCGCCCAGCGAAATCCACTTTATCCCGGCGCTTAGCGGCGGCTCATCCAGCAACCGGTGAGCGTTCTGCGGATACTAGAAAAACCGATGACTCCGGCGCAACCGGGTAGTGCGCACTCGCTGATGCGCACTACCCGGTTGTACTATATAAAATTACCCCTCACTACCCGAATTCCCACCCTGACATCGGATTGGGCTAGACTGCCACCGGACTCGGCAGGTGCCCATTGCCCGAAACTGGCGCAGGGCCGGCCAGCTCTTCTTGCCGTTTGAACTGGCTCATATAGAGGTCATAGTAGAACCCTCGTTTCGCCAGCAACTCCTCGTGGCGGCCCCGCTCGACGATCTCGCCCTCCACCAACACCAACACCTGGTCGGCGTTGCGGATGGTGCTCAGACGGTGGGCGATGACAAAGCTAGTGCGCCCGGCCATCAGTTGTTCCAGCGCAGCCTGGATCAGCCGCTCGGTGCGCGTATCTACGCTGCTGGTGGCCTCGTCGAGGATGAGGATGCGCGGCTCGGCCAGCGCAGCGCGGGCGATGGAGAGCAACTGGCGTTGGCCCTGGCTCAGGCCACCGCCTCGCTCGCCCAGTTTGGTCTGGTACCCCTCGGGGAGCCGCTCGATAAAATCGTGGGCGCGGGCCAGTTTGGCGGCGGCGATTACCTCTTCATCGGTCGCGCTGGGGCGGCCAAAGCGGATGTTGTTCATCACCGTGTCGCTGAACAAGAAGCTGTCTTGCAGCACTACGCCGATCTGGTGGCGCAGGCTGGCGAGCGTCACCTCGCGCACATCGACGCCGTCGATGGTGACAGAGCCACCGGTCACATCGTAAAAACGGGGCAACAAATTGACCATTGTGGTCTTACCTGCCCCCGTCGGCCCAACGATGGCAATGGTCTCGCCGGGCCGGGCCTCCAGGTTGATGCTGCGCAGCACGGGCACCTTGGCGTCGTACCCGGCTCGCACCTCTTTGTACACCACACGTCCCTCGATCAGCGGCATCTCGCGAGCGTCGATCTTTTCGGTGATATCCGGCAGTTCATCCATCAGGTCGAAGATACGCTCAGCGCCGGCTATGGCGCTCTGGATATTGGCCCAGAGCACGCTGATCTGCTGGATGGGCATGTTGAAGCGCTGCACATAGCCAATAAAGGTGACGATCAGGCCAAGCGACACCGCCTGTCCCCCTAATGGCAGCCCCCTCAACAGATAGACACCGCCGATCCCGGCCACCACAGCAATCGCCGCATAGCCGAGGGCTTCGAGCACTGGGTTGAGCGCCGCTGTGTAGGCCACCGCCTTGAGATTGGCGTCCCGATTGGCGGCGTTGCTCTGGCGAAACGATTCGATATTGGCCTCTTCGCGGCTAAAGGCCTGCACCTCGCGCACACCGGCGATGTTCTCTTCCAGTTCGGCGTTGACATCGCCGATCTTCTGCCGGGTGACACGAAAGGCCTTGCGCGCCTGGCCGCTAAACCAGATCGTCGCCCCAATCATCAGCGGCACCACGGCGAGGCTGACCAAGCCATAGACAGAGTTCGCCGCCAACATGCTGTAGGCAATCCAGAAGATGAGCAACCCGCTGCTCAAGACCTGTACTAGCGCAAAGCCGATGGTCTGCTGGATGGTACTGGTATCGTTGGTGATGCGGCTCATCAACTGGCCGCTCTCGTTCTTGCTGTAAAACCCGAGGGATAGTTCGTGCAGGTGGTCGAAGAGGTCCACTTGCAGCCGCCGCAGCACATGCTGGCCCGTCCACCCCATGATAAAGAACATCACACCGCCGGTGACCGACCCCAGCACAAAGAGCCCCACCAGCCGGAGCACCAACCCGCCCAACCCCTGCAATCTGGCCGTCACATCGGCATCGGCTTGCAACGCTGGGTCGTACCAACAGAAGCTCGCCGCCGGGCTCCCTGGGGTTGCGGGCGCAGCCTCCTCCGGCGTGGCCACACCGGGGGCCAGATAACAATCCACTGCCTGGCCGGTCAACGCGGGGGTGATCACCTGCACCCAGGCGTTGAGGCCCAAGAGCAACGCCGCCACAACCAACAGCGGCCAATAAGGCAAAAAATAGCTTCCCAACCGGCGCAACGTCGGCCCAACGCTGCGCGGCTTGATTGTCTCCTGTTGCAGCATCCGCTGCGGGCCACCCATCATGCGGAATTCTCCTCAATGGTTAATGATTAATGCACAATGGTTAGTGCTCAATCCTTGATGCTCAGCGGCGCCATTCATTGAGCATTGAGCATCAACCGTTGACCATTAACCGTTCTGGTTCTTCGATTTGCGCGTCTTCCACCAATTGGCTGCGGTAGATCTCGGCGTAGAGTTCGCTGGTCTCCATTAGGTCGGCATGTTTGCCGCGGGCGACGATGCGCCCTTTATCGAGCACGAGGATCTGGTCGGCGTTGACTACAGTGCTGATGCGTTGGGCGATGACAAAACTAGTGCGCCCTTGCATGAGCCGGTCGAGCGCCTGTTGAATCTGCACCTCGGTCGCGACATCCACGCTGCTGGTGGAATCGTCCAGGATCAGGATGTGCGGGTTGAGCAAGAGCGCACGGGCAATAGCGACCCGCTGTTTCTGGCCGCCGCTGAGGGTGGCGCCACGCTCGCCCACCGCCGTGTTATAGCCGTCGGGAAAGCTGACGATAAAATCGTGCGCAGCCGCGGCGCGGGCTGCGGCGATGATCTCGTCGTCGGTGGCGTTGGGCCGGCCATAGGCGATATTCTCTCGGATCGTGCCGGTGAAGAGATTGGTCTCTTGCAACACAATGCCGATCTGCCGGCGCAGCGAATCGAGTTGCACGTCGCGCACATCGTGGCCGTCGATGAGTACCTCCCCTGCGCTGACATCATAAAAGCGGGGGATGAGGTTGATGATGGTCGTCTTGCCGCTGCCCGTTGCGCCCAGCAGCGCCACGGTCTCACCCGGTTGGGCCAGCAGATCGATCTGGCTCAACACCGGCTCGCCGCTGTTGAAATAACGGAAGGTGACATTGTTGAATTCGACGCACCCCTCAACGGGCGGCAGTGGCGGCGCGCCCGGTTTGTCCACCACATCGCTTTGGGCGTCGAGAATCTCGAAGATGCGGGTGGCGCTGGCGCTGGCCTGGCTCATCTGCGAGATGATAAAACCCAAATGCCCGATGGGGAAGAAGACATAGAGCAGATAGAGGCTGAACATCTGCCACTGACCCACGGTCAGCGAGCCGCCGATCACCTGGCGCCCACCAAAATAGATCACCGCGGCCTGGCCCAGGTTGGCGATGAGAAAGATGATGGGGAAGAGAAAGCTAAAGATGCGCGCCAGCGTGATCTGCTGGTCGAGCAACCGCTGCGCCGCCGACTTGAAACGCGCCGACTCTTCGGGTTCGCGGGCAAATGCCTTGACCACCTTGATGCCGGCCAGATTCTCCTGCAAGACGGTGTTGAGCGCCGAAAGCCGGATCTGCACGGCAGCAAAGAGCGGCTGGCTGATACGGCCAAAGATCATAAAGAGAACGAGCGCCACGGGTAGAATTGCGATCACCGTCAGCGTCAGGCTCCAGTTGGTGATGGCCAACAAAGTCAGCGCGCCGGTGAGGAGCACCAGCGCCTGCACGGCCATCAAAAGGCCCTGACCGATAAAGAGGCGCAGCTTCTCCACATCGTCGGTGGCGCGGATCATCAACTGGCCGGTCTGGTTGCGGTCGTGATAGCTAAACGAGAGCCGCTGGATCTTGGCAAAAAGTTCGTTGCGGAAGTCAAAGGCGACGTTCTGGCCCAACATTTCCGACATATAGGATTGGGTAAAAGCAAAGAGGCCGCGAATGGCGGCAAAGGCCAATGTCAAACCGAGGGCCCAATAGAGGGCGCGCTCAGCGGCCTGTCGCGCCAGTGCAACCATACCGCCCTGTTGCAGGGCAAGACCTTCGGTCACCGCATTGAGGATGTTCTGGATCATGAGCGGCACCATCAGCTGGGCGCCGATACTCAACAAGAGCGCGCCATAGGCAAAAAACGCCACCCGCCGGTAGCGCCCCAGATACCCAATCGCCCGCCCCAGATCGCTAAGGCTCATGGAGGGCCGCCCCTCCCTCTGTTGTTGCGCTGCCAATCAAATACCCCCTGTCGAATGCGGATTGTGGAGTGCGGAGTACAGGATACAACCTACGGAACGTAGTACCCACTGGCCACCTATCACTCATGACTCATCATTCACATTTTGCCTCAAGTCGCCCATGATGGACTAATGAGCGATGCAACCGGTACAAAAGTGCTAATAATTGGTCGATTTCAGCCAGTGTCAGGTCAGCGGTGAGGCTGTTGAGAAAATGGACGTGGCCCGGCGTGGCTGCCTGCACCAGGGCGCGGCCGGCGTCCGACAGACGAATGCGGAACTGGCGGCGGTCGTCAGGGTCTAGCTCGCGCTCGATCAGACCCTGTTCCTCTAGTGAGCGCAGGTGAGCGCTAATCGTGTTCTTGCTCACCTGCTGTGACTTGCTGAGCTGGGTTGGGCGGACACAAGGCGCGCCCAGCCGTTCCATGATCCACAGCCGGATGAGCAGATGCCAGCGCGGTTCGGAAAGGTTGTCTGCGCTCATGCGCTCGCTGGTGATGCTCTCATAGGTGTTGGCAATGATATGGATCAGGCGCACCAACTCCACGCCGTGGAGCTCTGTGATGCCTTGCTCGGCTAACAGGTCACGAAAAAGAGAAATGGATGATGGTCGTGGAGCCGCCACGTCATTCGTCATGGTGCGAATTATACGGCGACGAACTATTCGTCTCTGTATGAAACTGTACGATTAATGGAATGCGAGTGCAACCAATCTGACAAGACAGGGAGAGACGTTTTAGTAAATAGTGATCCCCCTAACTTCTCCAAGCCTCACAGTACACAAAGGAGTGCAACATGCCAAGAACACGTATACTCAAGATTACCCTGTTCGTAGCCGCCTTACTCGCCATTGCGACGACTACTGTCCTGTCCGCGCCACGTAATTTCCGCACCCATCTTTCTGGGCAGTTTGAAGTTCCCCTAAGGGAGACGCAAGCGCAAGGCCAGGCGATCTTTCAGCTTAGCGGAGGCGGCGATGCGTTGCAGTACAAACTTATCGTGGCGAACATTGAAAACGTCGTGGCTTCGCACATCCATTTGGGCCCGCCCGACGAAAACGGTCCGGTTGTAGCCTTTCTTTACGGACCTGCCAGTGCAGGTGGTGGCCGCTTCGATGGTGTACTGGCCGAGGGAACTATCACCGCAGCAAATCTTGTTGGTCCCCTAGCAGGTCAAGGGCTTGACGCATTGATCGATGCGATCGAAGAGGGCAACGCTTATGTCAACGTCCATACCAATGACGGTATCGATCCGACCAATACCGGCCCTGGGGACTTTCCAGGCGGCGAAATCCGCGGCAACCTCCCTTGATTGTGACCTCACCGAGCACCGGTGCATACGGGGACATCCCTCGATTTCAGTGGCGTTCCGGTAAGCTCCCCGTCAAGCCAGACAATTGAGGGATGTCGATAGAGCAGGGTTCGGCAGGATAATCAATGCGGTCGCGTCGCCCAAGCCATCCACTTATCCGGCCGAACCTTGTTCGATCAGCGACCGCACCGTGCGGACGGTCG